>JBFGJV010000115.1:0-9106 GCA_041577015.1 Myxococcota bacterium | reverse complement strand
AGCTGAACGCGCGCATCCTCGAGTTCAAGGACGACTTCGAGGTGCCCGAGGTGCCCGAGAAGCCCAAGCCCACGCCCGAGCAGGTGCTCGAGAACAAGAAGAAGTGGGGCTTCGGCGACTAGGCTGACGCCCCGGCGCCATCGAAGGCGTCGGCCAGCAGCTCGGGAGCGGGCTCGTGACCCGTCCACTGCCGGATCTGCTCCCGGGCCTGGTGCACCAGCATCCACTTCCCCGACACCGCGCGCGCGCCGCGCGCCTCCGCTTCGCGCAGCAGCCGGGTGCGCTCCGGCTCGTAGACGGCGTCCAGCACCACGGCGCCCGCCGCGATCGCCTCGGCCGCCACCGGCGAGGCGTCGCTGCGCAGGCCCACCGAGGTCGTGTTCACCAGCACGTCGTGCGGCGTCTCTCCCAACGACGTCAACGGGCCGAAGCTCTCCGCCCCGAGCTCCTCCGCCAGCGCCCCGGCGCGCTCGACGCTGCGGTTCAGCACCGTGACGCGCGCCTTGCGGGCCAGCAGGCCCCAGACCGCCGCGCGCGCGGTGCCTCCGGCGCCGAGCACCACCGCGCGCCGGCCCTCCGGATCGGTCTCCCGCTCGAGCGCGCGGACCACGCCCAGCCAGTCGGTGTTCGAGCCCACGAGCCGGCCGTCGCGAAGCGTCACGGTGTTGACCGCTCCGATCCCGCGGGCGGCCTCGTCCAGCTCGTCCACCAGCTTCACCACCTCCACCTTGTGGGGGATCGAGACGGCGAGCTGGCGCAGGCCCAGGGCCCGGGCGCCGGCGATCGCGGCCGGCAGCGCCCCCGGCGGCACGTCGAAGGCCAGGTACACCGCGTCGATGCCGAGCGCGTCGAAGGCCGCGTTGTGCATCGCCGGCGAGCGCGTGTGGCCGGCCGGGTGCAGGACGATCCCGCAGAGCTGGGTTCGGGCGGTGATCGTGCCGGGCATGGGTCTCCAGGTCGGGTTGCATCCGGGGCCGGGCTGCGCGAAGTATGCCATCCCCGGGCGGCGCGGGTGAGCGCGCCAGGGCCGGGGAAGGGAGGTTCCCGTGGCCGTTCGACGAGCGAGGAAGACGGGCGGCGGAGGTCCGAAGCGCGCCGCCCGCAAGACGGCGCGCGAGACCCGACCGCGCCTGCGCGCGGTCTCCCGCCCCCGCGTGGGCGTCCTCATGGGCAGCCGCTCGGACTGGGAGGTGATGAAGGCGGCCGCCGAGATGCTCGACCAGCTCGGGATCGTCCATGACGTGCGCGTGATCTCCGCCCACCGCACCCCCGAGCGCCTGGAGCGCTTCCTCGCCGAGGCGCCGGGGCGCGGCATCCAGCTGATCATCGCCGGAGCGGGTGGCGCCGCGCACCTGGCGGGAGTCGCGGCCGCGGGGACGCTGCTGCCCGTCCTCGGCGTTCCCATCGACAGCTCCCCGCTCCAAGGTCTCGACGCGCTGCTCGCCACGGTGCAGATGCCCGGGGGCATCCCGGTGGGCACGCTCGCCATCGGTCGCGCCGGCGCCAAGAACGCCGCGCTGCTGGCCGCCGCCGTGCTGGCCCTGCAGGACGAGGCGGTGCGCGAGCGGCTGGCGCGCTTCCGTCGCGAGCAGTCGGCGGCCGTCCCCGAGCGACCCTGAAGCCTGCCCGCGCCTCACGCGTCCCGCGCGGGAGCGTGGCCGGCGAGCTCGCGCGCCCGCGCCAGGGCGGCCTTCAGGTCCTCCCACACCAGGCGTCGGTTGTCGGCGGTGTACTGCCGCAGCAGGAAGGCCGGGTGGAAGGTGGGCATCACCGGGACGCCCCGGTAGTCGTGCCAGGTCCCGCGCACCCGCGTGATGGACACGTCGCGCCCCAAGAGCAGGCTGGCCGCCGGCTTGCCGAGCGCCACGATCACGCGCGGTGCCACCGCGTCGATCTGCCCGTCCAGGAAGGGACGGCAGGCGGACACCTCGTCGGCCCGCGGCGTCCGGTTGTCCGGAGGCCGGCACTTGACGACGTTGCAGATGTAGACGCTCGAGCGCGGGATCCCCAGGCCCCGCTCGATCATGCGCGTCAGGAGCTCCCCGGCGCGGCCGCAGAAGGGGATGCCCTGGATGTCCTCCTGCTCGCCGGGACCCTCGCCCACGAACATGAGCTCGGCATCCGGAGCCCCGTCGCCGAACACGATCTGGGTGCGGCCCTCGCACAGCCGGCAGCGCCGGCAGTCGCCCAGGTCGGCGCGCACCTGCTCGAGCGTGGCTCGTGTCCCGCCATGCGACGCGTCCGCCACGAGCGGCATCTGGCCGCTCGGCGTGGGCGCGGGTGCCGGCGCCGGGTTGGCCGCCGGCGGCTCCAGGCACTCGACGCCCTCCTCGTAGAGCTCCGCGAGCCAGGCGCGCACCCCGGCCACCACGGCTCGCGCCTCGTCTCGCAGCGCCCGGTCCACGCCCGCTAGCCCCGGTCCGACGCCAGGGCGCGCTCCAGCAGCCCGAGGCGGGCGGCGTCGGGGAGCGTCCGGCGAGCCTCGCGGTCGCGGGTCGCGCTGGCCTCGATGGTGCCGTGCCGTTGCGCCTCGATCTTCTCCTGCACGGCGAACTCGAAGCCGGGATCGTTGGCCTCGTCGTGGCAGGAGCCGCAGATCTGCAGGATCACGCACGAGTCGCACTTGTCGCCCAGGGAGACGATCGTGCCGCGCTTGGGCGCCTCGGCGGCGACGTGGTCGCCGCCGGGTCCGTGGCAGGACTCGCAGCCCACGCGCGCCAGGTCCGTGTGCGCGGCGGGGTCGCCTCCCTTGGGAAAGCCTCCGGGCCGGCCGTAGGCCGTCACGTGGCAGGCCAGGCACGCCGCGTCGTCCGCCTTGTCGCGCTGCTCCAAGCTCCGCAGCGCCTTGGCATGCGCGCCTCCGGACCAGGTCTCGTACTCGGCCGGATGGCAGCTCTGGCAGGCGTCCGAGCCCACGTGGGCGGCGGTCTCCGGGAGCAGGTCGGTGCGCGGGCGGCCGCGCTCCTCCAGCAGGCGGCGCTTCTCCTCCAGGGAGAGCCGGGCCAGGTGCACATTGGCGGCGTGCGAGACGCGCGGCAGGAAGCGCGCGTACTCGAAGCCCAGCGAGTGCTTGGTGTCGTGGCAGGCCAGGCAGGTCTCCTCGTAGCTTCCGTTCGCCTTCGCGCCGGGCGAGAGGTGGGGGCCGCCGCGGGCGTGACAGCTCTCGCAGCCAACGTCCTCCAGGTGCGGCGTGGCGCCGGCGCTCTCGAAGCCGCCGCGCTCGCCGTGGCCCACCACGTGACACCCCACGCACTCCCCGTTCGCATCGGCGCCGTGCCGGACCAGCGTGTCGAACGCGGAGGCGTGGCTGGTGAGCTGCCAGGTCTCGTGCTGCACCTGGTGACAGACGCCGCACACCTCGCTTCCGCTGTAGCCCGTGGCATGCAGCAGCATCGGCACCGGGAGACCCGCCAGGCGCGCCAGGCGCATGCGCAGGATGGGAGGATGGCGTTCCTCCAGCCAGCCCTGGTTGCGGGCCACCACGAAGCCCCGGGCGTCGATCAGGAAGATCTCGGGCACCACCGACAGCACGCCGTAGGCGGAGCGCACCGCGTGGTCCGGGTCGAACACCACCGGGAAGAAGTCGAGCCCCTCGGCGCGCAGCCGCTCGCGCACCGCCAGGCTGCGGTTCGACGTGGAGACGCCCACCAGCTTCGGACGCGAGGCCTCGGGCATCTCCGCCAGGGCGTCGCGCAGGAAGCCCAGCGCAGCGTGACAGTGGGGACAGGTGTGAAGGAAGAAGATCAGCACGACGGGGTCCCCGCGCAGATCCTCCAGCGCGAGTTCGCCCCCGTCCAGGGTCTCGGCCCGGAAGGCCGGCGCCCGCGGCCGCTCGCCCAGCGCCAGGGCCATCTCGCCGTGCGCGGCGGGCAGGCGCAGCGCCTCGCGCAGCGCCGCCTCCAGCCCGACGCTCGGGTCCGGGCTGTCGTCCACGACGCCGGGCATGCCGAAGGCGAGGCGGCCCTCCGCGTCCACGCCCACCAGCGCCACCGGCGCCCGCAGGCGGAAGCGCCGCGCCACGTCGCCCGCGGTGTCGTGCAGGATGGGGAAGTCCAGGCCGTGCTGGGCCACGAACCCCTGCACCGCCTTGCGATCCGCCGCCAGGGCCACGCCCATCACCGCGAAGTTGTGTTCGTTTCGGTCGGACGCCACGCGTCCCACCGCGCGGGCGACCACCGCCGCCTCCTTCACCCCGGGGTTGAAGAAGAAGAGCAGGGCGCGCCGGCCCAGCAGGGACGCCGCCCGCAGCCGCTCCCCCTCCAGGCCGCGGCCCTCGAAGCTCGGCATCGGGGGCGGGCGCCGCGCCGCCGGCGTGGCCGCAACCGGCTGCGCCGCGGCGGGCCGGGACCGCGGCGACGCGGGGTCGCCGCCCTCGCCGCATCCGAGCGCGACGACGGCTGCGACGGCGAGCACGAGCGCGCGCACCCGGGCCACGATAGGCAGCGATCCGGAGCCCGGCAAGCGCGCGGCGGCGCTCAGGCGGCCTTCTCGAGCACGTGGATCGCGCAGGCGCTGCCCAGGCCGATCACGTGGGCGAGCCCGACGCGCGCGCCCTCCACCTGTCGATCGCCGGCCTCGCCGCGCAGGTGCTGCGTGATCTCGAAGATGTTGGCGATGCCGGTGGCGCCGAGCGGGTGTCCCTTGCTGAGCAGGCCTCCGGAGACGTTTACGGGCGTGCGTCCGCCGTGCCAGGTGACGCGCTCGTCGATCAGCTTGCCGGCCTCGCCGTCGCCGCACAGGCCGAGATTCTCGTAGTGGAGGATCTCGGCGGTGGCGAAGCAGTCGTGGAGCTCGACGAGGTCGAGGTCTTCGGCGCCGAGCCCGGCCTGCTCGTAGGCCTGGCGCGCGCATGCCCGGGTGAGGGTGCTCACGTCCGGCAGCACGAGATCCCGGTCGCTCCACGGGTCGCTGGTGAGCGCGGAGGCGGCCACGCGGACCGCCCGCCCCAGGCCCAGCTCGCGGGCCTTGCGCGCGCTGGCCAGTACCGCGGCGGCCGCGCCATCGCCCGTGGGACAGCACATGAGCAGCGTGTTGGGCCAGGCGATGGTGCGCGCCTTCAGCACCTCCTCCAGTGTGCAGGCCTTCTGGTACTGGGCGAGCGGGTTGCGCGTGGAGTGCTCGTGGTTCTTGACCGCGACCCGGGCGAACTGCTCCTGGGTGGTTCCGTACTTGCGCATGTGCTCGACGCCCGCGGCGCCGAACACGGCGGGCATCAGCCCCGAGCCCACGATGCCCTCCGGCGAGATGCCGCGGCGGCCGCCGCCCCCGCCGAGCAGGCCCTGCTTGCCCATCTGCTCCACGCCCACCGCCAGGGCGAGGTCGTAGGCGCCGGCCCGGATGCCCATCCACGCCTCCCGGAACGCGGTGGCCCCGGTGGCGCAGGCGTTGGCGCAGTTGACCACCGGGATCCCGGTCTGCCCGACCTGCTGCAGGATGCGCTGCCCCACCATCGCGCTGGCCTGGAACAGGTTGCCGCAGAACAGACTCTCCACGTCGCGCAGGGAGATGCCGGCGTCGTCCAGGGCGTCGAGCGCCGCCCGGGCGCCGAGCTGCGCCACGTCCTGCTCCGGAAAGCGGCCGAAGCGGGTCATCGAGGTTCCTACCACGTAGACGTCTTCGCTCACGCGCCTTTCTCCGCCTGGCGCGGACGGAAACCGAAGGCGATCACCTCGTTGCCGTCCGCGTCCTTGCGAGGAGCCACGAACGTCGTGAGCTCCACCGGGAGGTCGAAGGGAAGCTGGGCCGGGTCCGGCTCCACCCCGAGCAGGTTCGCCTTCACCGTGCCGCCGCCGTCGAGATCGACGATGGCCGAGACGTAGGGCGTCGGAATGCCCGGGAAGGACTGGTGCACGATCGAGAAGGTGTGGAGCCGTCCGGTCCGGCTCAGGGCCACCGACTCGAAGTCGTCGCGCGCCAGGCATCGGGAGCAGGCCAGGCGCGGGCCCAGGTAGGTGGCGCTGCAGCGCCCACAGCGCGAGCCCTCCAGGTAGGGCTCTCCGTCCACGGGCAGCTTCAGGAAGTCGAAGATGGGCCGGGGCCCCGGGGGCGTGTCGGGCATGGCGTGGCGAGGATGCCAGCGCCGCGCCCGACCCGTCAAGCCGCGGGCGTCAGCGGCTCCGGCGCGCAGCGTCCGCCCGGCGCTGCACCTCCTCCAGGCGGCTCTTGAAGACGGCGTTGTCCGGCTCGAAGGTGACAGCCGTGCGCAGGTTGCGCTCCGCGGCGACCAGATCGCCACGTGCCAGGTCGCTCGTCGCCAGCGTGAAGTAGCGCCGCCCGTTCGGCGTGCGTCCGCCCCGTTCCGCCTGGGACTTGCGACCGGCCTCGGCCTCGGCCTCCGCGAGCGGCATGCGCGCGACGCCGCTCTGCTCGGCCAGGCGCTCGTCGTAGATGCGCCGGCGCCGCGCGTCCCGGAGCACCGCGTAGGCCTCGGTCACGCGCTTCGCGATCCGCTCCACGGGTTCGCGCAGGTCCGCGTCCAGCCCCCGATTCACGTCCGGATGGTACAGGCGCGAGGCCTTGTGATAGGCGGCGCGGATGGCCGATCCCGGCGCGCCCCTTCGGATCTCGAGCACCTCGTAGTAGTCGAGCTCGTCCAGGATCCTGTCGAGAGCGCGGATCTCGGCTGCCTCAAGCGCTGCCACCAGGCCCTCCGTCTAGGACTTCGGTTCCTCGTCCGGATCGCGCAGCATGCTGCCCGGTGCCTCGAAGAGGTCGCTCTCGTCGATCACATCCTCGGCGGCGTCGGCCTTGCGCTCCACCGGCAGGTTCGAGCCCGTCTGGGCATTGACGTCGTCCAGCAGGTCGAGATCGTCCGGGACGATCTCCGCCGCCGCGCCCGTGCCCATTAGGTCGCTCTCGTCGAGGAGGTCGTCGGGGAGCTCCTCGGGCAGCACGTCCAGCAGGTCTTCGCTGGCAGCCTCCGCCTGCGGCCCCTCGGCGGTCTCCGTCGCCGCGGGCTGGCCGTCGGCGTCCAGGCTCTCGGACTGGTTGCGCTCCATGATGCGCTGGATCTCCTCCTCGGTGAGGCCCGAGGAGAGCGTGATGCGGGTCGAGGCCTTCTGCCCGGTGTCCGGATCGCGCGCCGTCACGTTCACGATGCCGTCGCTGTTGATCTCGAAGGACACGTCGATCCGCACCTCGCCGCGACGTGCACGCTTGAAGCCCGAGAACTCGAACTCTCCCAGCAGCTCGTTGTCCTCGGCGCGGCGCGACTCGCCCTGGTAGACGCGGATCTTCACCGAGCGCTGGAAGTCGCGCACCGTGGTGAAGGTGCGCGTCTGCTCGATGGGAACGGGCGTGTTGCGCTCCAGGATGGTCTCGGCCAGCCCTCCGGCCACGCCGATGCGCAGCGAGAGCGGAGTCACGTCGAGCAGGAAGGATTCCTGGTCGCCCCCCGGCGACACCAGCGAGGCGGCGTGGATGGCGGCGCCCAGGGCCACCACCTGGTCGGGATCCACATCGCCGCGAGCATCCTGCTGGAAGTAGTCGCGCACCGCGTCGCGGATCAGAGGCAGCCGGGTCGGCCCGCCCACCAGGATCACGCCGTCGAGATCGCGCACGGTCAGATTCGCCTGCTGGATGGCCTCGTCGCACACCTTGAAGGTGCGTTGGATCAGGTCCATCACCAGCGGGGCGTATTCGGTGCGGCTCAGGCACCGCTCCAGGGAGATGCTGCGCCCGTCCTCGGCGGTGATGATGTCCGGAATGCGGATGTCGACCTCGTCGTCCACCGAGAGGCCCTTCTTGGCATCCTCCGCCGCCACCTTCAGCTTCTCCAGCGCGAAGATGTCGTTGCGGAGGTTGATGTTCTCCTCGGCGAGGAACTCATCGGCCAGCAGATCGAGCAGGCGGTCGTCGAAATCGTCGCCACCCAGGTAGGTGTCTCCGCAGGTGGAGAGTACCTCGAACACGTCCTTGCCGATCTCCAGCACCGAGATGTCGAAGGTGCCGCCGCCGAGGTCGTAGACCGCCACCTTCTGGCGCAGACCCTTGCCGAAGCCGTAGGAGAGCGCGGCGGCCGTGGGCTCGTTGAGCAGCCGCATCACCTCGAGCCCCGCCACCCGGCCGGCATCCCGCGTCGCCTGGCGCTGGCTGTCGTTGAAGTAGGCGGGAACCGTGATCACCGCCTTCGAGACCGGCTGCCCGAGCCGCGCCTCGGCGATCTTCTTCATCTCTCGCAGGACCATCGCCGAGAGCTCGGGAACGGAGAACGTGTCCTCCCGGATCTGGATCCGGACGCCGTGGTTCGGTCCCTCGACGATCTGATACGAGCACACCGAGCGCGCCTTCTTCACCTCCTCGGAGAAGAAGTAGCGACCGATCAGGCGCTTGGCCGAGGAGACGGTGTGCTTCGGATCGTGCACGACCTGAGCCTTCGCGGCGTTGCCCACCACGATGGAGCCCTCTTCTCGGAAGGCCACGCAGCTGGCCGAGATCGGCTCGCCGTACGTGTTGGCCAGCACCTCCGGGCGCCCGTTCCGGCACACCGCCACGCAGGAGTTGCTGGTGCCGAGGTCGATCCCGATGGCGATCTCGTCCGAGCCGACCGGAAGGTCCGCCATAGTCGCGCTTGCTCCCGCTGCCAAGAAGGCCCCGGCCCCGTCCGCCGGCACGCGCCGAGCGGCCACCCCCAGGGGGCGAGGCCCCTTCCACTCCCGTATCGGCGAAACCGCCTCCATCCTGAGCGCTTCCGGGCCGGGGTTCGTTGACCCCGGACGGGACGCCGTGCTACCCCCCGCGTCGTCGATGGGGTTCCCATGTCCGGCCACTCGAAGTGGTCCACGATCAAGCGGAAAAAGGGCGCCCAGGACGCCCGCCGGGGCAAGATCTTCACCAAGCTCCAGCGCGAGATCACGACCGCGGCGCGTCTGGCCGGGGGCGACCCGGCGGGGAATCCACGCCTGCGCCTGGCCGTGGACAAGGCCCGGGGCGCCAACATGCCCAAGGACAACATCGAGCGGGCCATCCGGCGCGGCACCGGCGAGGGTGGAGACGCCCAGTACGAGGAGGTGGTGTACGAGGGCTACGGCCCCGGCGGAACCGCCATCCTGCTGGAGACGCTCACCGACAACCGCAACCGCACCGTGGGTGAGATCCGCCACCTGCT
>JBFGJV010000114.1:0-9244 GCA_041577015.1 Myxococcota bacterium | reverse complement strand
TAGTAGAAGCCCTCGAGGTAGGCCTTCGAGACCAGATAGATCAGGTTCTTGTAGCCGGTCTCGTTCATCGCCAGCAGCAGCAGGTGACTGATCGCGTCGAAGCCGCTCGAGTCGGTCGCGCGCTTCTCCTTGTCGAAGCGGGAGCCCGCCGCCAGGTAGACCTCGCAGCCCAGGATCGGCTTCACGCCCGCCGCCACCGCCTTCTCGTAGAACTCCACCGCCCCGAACAGGTGGCCGTGGTCGGTCATGGCCGCGGCCGGCATGTGCAGCTGCTTCAGCCGCTCGAAGAGCGCCGCGTGCTGGATGGCGCCGTCGAGCAGCGAGTACTGGGTGTGCAGGTGGAGGTGGACGAAGGGGGCGTGGGACACCCGGCGCTACTCCCACTCGATGGTGGCGGGCGGCTTGGACGAGATGTCGTACACCACCCGGTTCACGCCCTTCACCTCGTTGGTGATGCGACTGGAGAGACGGGCCAGCACGTCCGGCGGGATCCGCGCCCAGTCCGCCGTCATGGCGTCCACGGACGTCACGCAGCGCACCGCGATCACGTTCTCGTAGGTGCGCGCGTCGCCCATCACGCCCACGGACTGCACCGGCAGCAGCACGGTGAAGGCCTGCCAGATGGCGTCGTAGAGCCCGGCGCGCCGGATCTCCTCGATCAGGATGGCGTCCGCGCGGCGCAGCGTGGCCAGCCGCTCGGCCGTGACGTCGCCCAGCACGCGGATGGCGAGACCGGGCCCCGGGAAGGGATGCCGGCCGATCACCGCCTCCGGGAGCCCGAGCGTGCGTCCCACCTGGCGCACCTCGTCCTTGAAGAGCTCGCGCAGCGGCTCCACCAGGGCCAGGCGCATGCGCTCCGGCAGCCCCCCCACGTTGTGGTGGGTCTTGATCGTGGCGGAGGGGCCGCGCACGGAGACGCTCTCGATCACGTCGGGGTAGAGCGTCCCCTGCACCAGGAAGTCCACGCGCCCGAGCCGCTCCGCCTCGGCCTCGAACACCTCGATGAAGAGGTGTCCGATGCGGCGGCGCTTCTCCTCGGGGTCGGTGACGTCGCGCAGCGCGTCGAGGAAGCGGGCCGAGGCGTCCACCACGTCGAGGCGGATGCCGAGGCTCTTGCGGAAGACCCGCTCCACCTCCTCGCGCTCCCCTTCGCGCAGCAGCCCGTGGTCCACGAAGATGCAGGTGAGGCGGTCGCCCAGGGCGCGGTGCACCAGCGCCGCCGCCACCGAGGAGTCCACGCCGCCCGAGAGCCCGCAGACGGCGCGGCCGCGCTCTCCCACCTGCCGGCGCACCGACGCCACGGCCTCCTCCACGAAGGCCTCCATGGTCCAGGACGAGTCGCAGCCGCACACGCCGTGGACGAAGTTGCCGAGCAGCCGCTCGCCGCCCTCGGTGTGCACCACCTCCGGGTGGAACTGGAGCCCGTAGAGCGGGCGCTCCGCGTGGCGCACCGCCGCGAAGGGGGAGCCGTCGCTGGCGGCGAGCACTACGAAGCCCGGAGGAAGCCGCAGCACGCGATCGCCGTGGCTCATCCAGACCCGGCGCTCGGGTCGGTCGGCGAGACCCTCGAAGAGCGCATCGTCCCGCTCGATCTTGACCAGCGCGCGGCCGTACTCCCGCGCCTCGGCCGGCTCCACCACGCCACCGAGGCTTTGCACCATCCACTGCAGCCCGTAGCAGATGCCGAGGATCGGGAGTCCCAGCTCGAGCAGCTCGGGGTCCGCCTGGGGTGCGCCCGCCTCCAGCACGCTGCTGGGCCCGCCGGAGAGCACGAGACCGGCCGGCTTCCAGGCCCGGATCGCCTCCAGCGGGAGGTCCGGGCGCTGGATCTCGCAGTAGACGCCGCGCTCGCGGATGCGGCGCGCGATCAGCTGGGTGTACTGGGAGCCGAAGTCCAGGATCAGGACGCGGTCGCGGTGGCTGTCGGTGGTCATGCCTTCGGGAGGCTCCTCGTCCGGTGCGGCGCCGGACGCCCTGCACGGAGGATGGGCGGCTGTCGTGATCGGGGACCGGGAGGGGCTTCCCGAGGCTAGTCGATCCAGTAGTTCGGGGCTTCCTTGGTGATGATGACGTCGTGCACGTGCCCTTCCTGGAGCGCCGCGGACGAGATGCGCACGAAGCGTGCCCGGGCGCGCAGCTCGGCCAGGTTCGCGGCTCCGCAGTAGCCCATGCCCGAGCGCAGGCCGCCCATCATCTGGTGGATGCTGCTGGAGAGGCTGCCCCGGTACGGCACGCGGCCCTCGATGCCCTCGGGCACGAGCTTGTCGGCCTGCTCCACGTCCCCCTGGAAGTAGCGGTCGCGGCTGCGCCCCTCGGCCATGACGCCGAGCGAGCCCATGCCCCGGTAGATCTTGTACGAGCGACCCTGGTAGAGCACGACTTCGCCCGGGGCCTCGTCCGTGCCGGCGAAGAGCGAGCCCAGCATGACCGCGTGCGCGCCGCCGGCCAGAGCCTTCACCACGTCGCCCGAGTACTTGACGCCACCGTCGGCCACCACCGGCACCCCGAAGCGCGAGGCCACGCGAGCGCTCTCCATCACCGCCGTGAACTGGGGCATGCCCACGCCGGTGACAACACGGGTCGTGCAGATGGAGCCGGGCCCCACGCCGACCTTGACCCCCGAAACGCCGGCCTTGATCAGCGCCTCGGCGCCCTCGCCCGTGGCGACGTTGCCGCCCACCAGCGGCATGTCCGGAAACTGTCGGCGCAGCTCCTCCACCGTCTCCAGCACCCGGCTCGAGTGGCCGTGCGCGGTGTCCACCACGAGGACGTCCACGCCCGCGTCCACCAGGGCCTGGGCGCGCTCGAGGCGGTCCGGGCCCACGCCTACCGCGGCGCCGCAGCGCAGGCGCCCCAGGGAGTCCTTGCACGCGTGGGGGAAGCGCGTGGTCTTCTCGATGTCCTTGATCGTGATGAGCCCGCACAGGTTGCCGGCGTCGTCCACCACCAGCAGCTTCTCGATGCGGTGCTGGTGCAGGAGCTCCCGGGCGCGCTCCATGGTCGTCCCCGGCGGCACCGTCACCAGGTTCTCGCGCGTCATCACGCGGGAGATCTCCTGATGGGTGTCCTTCACGAAGCGCAGGTCGCGATGCGTCAGGATCCCGACCGCCTTGCCGTGCTTCACCACGGGGACGCCCGAGATCTTGTGGCGGGCCATCACCTCGAGCGCCTCGTGGATGCGCTGCTCGGGCTCCATCGTGATGGGATCGACGATCATGCCCCACTCGGAGCGCTTGACCCGGGCCACCTCTGCCGCCTGGCGCTGCGGCGGGAGGTTGCGGTGGATCACGCCGACGCCGCCGTTCTGCGCCATGCAGATCGCCGTCTCGTGCTCGGTGACGGTATCCATCGCCGCCGACACGAGCGGCACGTTGAGTGCGATCTCGGCGGTGAGCTGGGTGCGGAGATCCACCTCGCCAGGCAGGACCTGGGAGGCACCGGGCACGAGGAGGACGTCGTCGAACGTCAACGCCTCGCGAATGCGGCCTTCTTCCATGATGGGCGTGCCAGGTCGTGGGTTGGAGGGGGGCCAGCGACCTCGAATTGCGCAGTCTAGTCGTCGCGCGGGTCCGGGTCAACGGGGGGGAGACCGCGCACGACGGCGCGTCGCGCCAGACTCGCCACCTCCGACAGGATGGTCTCGGTGAGCCGGCAGGCGGCGCGGGGACAGTCGGAGACGAGTCGCCGGTAGCCGGCGCGGCGCAGCAGCAGCACGCGGCCGGCGCGGGTCGCCGTGGCCGTGATCTCGCGCCGGCCCACGGCGAAGAGCGAGATGCCGCCGAGACAGGCCCCCGCCTCGACGACGGCGCTCTCGTCGCTGCGCCCCGAGTGGAGGCGCAGCGCGCCGGACTCGAGCAGGACGAGGCCGTCCCCCTCCTCGCCCTCCTGGAACAGCGTTTGGCCCTCCTCGAGGCGCATGTCCTCGAGCTGCTCGGCGACCTCCTCCTGCTCCTCTTCGGACAGGTCCGCGAAGACGGCGAAGCGCTTGAGGTCGCCCGGTCTCACGGGACGAGCCTCGCGAAGAGGCTGCGCAGGCTCCCGCCCCGCTCCGCCTCCTCCCCGCCGCTCAGGAACACCGGCGCGGCATCCTCGTAGGGGGCGAGCACGGGGCGCAGGTCACCGGGCACCGCCGTCTCGCCCGGATGCCCCAGCAGGACCGGGACGATCCGCAGCCTCGGGCGCACGTGGACGGCGGCCAGGAAGGGCCGCAGCACCTCGGCGGAGGCCTCCGGGTCGTTGCCCAGCAGCACGACCACGGCCAGGGCGCCGTGCACGGCCAGGGGCCACAGGGGAGCGGCGGAGGGGCCGCAGGGCACGTGCAGGAACTCGATCCCGACCTCCGTGTCCACCCGCACGCGAGCCGCGCGCCCGAGCTGGCCGGCGCCGGAACGACGCGTGGCGCGACGCTCCAGCTCCGCGCCCGGGGCCCGGGCCAGGCGCTTCAGGAACTCGCGGGTCGCCGGCTCCGTGGGCGAGATCAGCAGCACCTTCGCGTCGCGCAGCGGACCGGGTGAGCGTCCCGCCGGCGCGAAGTACTCGCGCAGGCGGCGGATCTGATCGCGCGAGAGCAGGCCGGCATCGGGAGCGGGCGGGCGGGCCTCCTTGCGCACCTCCACCAGCCCGCGCTCGCCGAGGGTCTGCAACGTGCGCAGCACCTGGTAGTCGGGAAACGAGGAGTGATCCACGATGTCGCGCACCCGGGAGTAGATCTCCAGGAGGACCAGCACCTCCTGCGTGACCGGATGCACGACGTTCGGGAGCTCCGTGCGCCGCACCCGCAGCGCGACCTCCGCCTCCGGGGAGGGCAGGCCCGGGCCGAGCTCCCGCCACTCGTCCATCTGGCGCATGGCTTCCATCAGCAGCGCCCGGGTGGGTGTCGAGACCCGCGCGGTGAGGCGCACCGCTTCGGGACGGAAGCTGAACGAGCCGTCCGCCCAGGTGAGCAGGCGAAAGAGCGCCTTCTCCGCCGAGACGAGGCCGCTCACCGCCTGGATCACCTCGCCGTCGCGGAGATGGATGCGGCCGCGCTCCTCGCGTCCGTCCGCGGTGCGGCGGCGCAGCGAGATCACGCCCGTGCGCCGGTTCATGTGGAAGAGCTGCAGCAGGTCCGGCAACGGGATCTGCGTGAGCCGCCCGTGCACCTCCTGATCGGCACCCGCCTCGCGCTCAAGCTCGTCGAGCCGGGCGCTGCGCTCCAGCAGCTCCTCCAGACGCTGGGCCACCACGTCCACGTCCGCGTCGGCGTCGAGGGCCTCGCCGTGCCAGCCCTCGTCGTCCGGCTGCTCCTCCTTCGGCGTGCCCAGCAGCAGCCAGGTGACCGCCTGGGTGCGGGGGTTGGCGCGCAGGATCTCGGTCAGCTTGGGCACGGGGATCAGGTCGAGCTTGCCGGCGGCCACCAGGGCATCGGGCACCTCGGCGAGCGCCGCATCCAGCGCCTCCGCGCCGTTGGGCACCACGCGGGGCGCGAAGCCACGCAGGGAGAAGGCCTCCGCCAGCCGCTCGGCCCGCCCGCTGTCGGCGTCGGCGATCAGGACGACCGCGCTCACCGGCCCATCGGGATCCCGAGGTCCCGCTGCAGCTGGAAGGCCAGCTGCTCCACCAGCGCCCGGTCGGATTCGTGGAAGACCTGCACCTCCGGGCCGGTGGCATCCGGGTCCGCCACCAGGGCGTAGCAGGGCCCCTCGGCGTAGTAGATCAGGAACGGTCGCTGGGTCTTGGCGCGCCGCGGGGAGACGCAGGTGACCGGCGCGCCGGCCAGGGCGTCGAAGGACTCCTCGCTCACCAGCACCAGCTCGGTGCGCGTGATGGCGGGGTCGAAGCGCACCAGGGCGTCGCGCACCAGGGCGGTGCGCGCGCTGCCCGGCGCGACGCACAGCAGCCCGCGCTCGCAGGCGCGGCGGTCGGCCTCGTCCAGGACGAAGCGGAAGATCTGCTCGAGCGCGTCCGCGTGCAGCGTGCGCCCCTCGCAGGCCAGCGCCTCCAGGGCGCTGGCGAAGGAGCGGCCCGGGAGGCCGAAGCGCTCCAACAGGCTGGAGCGGTCGGCGGCGAGCCGCTCGGCGAGCACGCGCTCCAGCGCCTCGGGCTGGGTGCCATCCACCGGGTAGCTCGCCGAGGCGAGCGCGAGGCCCGCCGGCTCGCGTTCCTTCGCCGGGCGAAGCAGCTCGGCGCGCGTCAGGGCGTCGCGAAGCCGCCGCTTGAGCACCGCGGCGCCGATGGCGTCGGTCTCCGGGAGCAGCAGCACGTACTGGCTCTCGCTCTCCTGGGCGACCAGGTCCGAGGCGCGCAGCAGCGTCACGACGCGCGAGACCAGCGTCTCGAGCCAGCGCGCCAGGGCGGCATCCGGCAGCTCCTTGCGCAGGGTCGCCAGGCCCAGCAGCTCCACGCGCACGATCGAGAAGCCGCGCGCGAAGCGGCCCGCCTTCTCGATCTCGTTGCGGAGCACGTCCTCGAAGTAGGCCCAGGTGTAGGCCTTGGTGGTGGGATCGCGGAAGGTGCGCTTCTCCAGCGCGCGGTGGCGCCGCGCGTTGGCCGCGGCGATGGCGGCGGGCTCGGCCAGACGTTCCGCCACCGCGCGGTCGCGCGCGTCGAAGGCGGCCCCGGCCAGCTTGTCCGTGAGCCGGGCGAAGCCGAGCAGCAGGCCCGCGTGGCGCAGCGGCACGTAGAGGGTGGCGCCGTCGCCCGAGGCGTCGTCCGGGGCATCGCTGCAGAAGGGGCTCGCCTGGGCATCGCCCAGCGCCTCGAGTCCCTGTGGCAGACGTTCCAGGTCCACCTCCTCGGACTCGTGCTCGGGCCGCACGAGCCCGCGCGCCGCTACCAGTCGCAGCCGGTCCGGATCCTCGGGCCGCGCCAGCCACAGCACCCCGCCCTGGGCGCGGGTCTCCAGGCAAAGCCCCTCGATGATGCGGTCTGCAAGCGGCTCCAGCGAGAGCGTGGACAGGAAGCCGAGCGCCCGCTCGTGCACGGAGAGCGTGGCGAGCACCTCGATGTTCTCGGCCAGCAGCCGCCCCCGCTCGTGGCGCAGTCGACGCCGCTGCAGGATCGCCTCCAGCGAGCGCGTCAGCTCGGTGCGGTCGGTGGGCTTGAGCACGTAGTCGGTGGCGCCGCGACGCATGGCGTCCACGGCGGTCCGCACGTCGCCCACGCTGGTCACGACCACGACGTCCTGGTCGGGCCAGCTCTCCTTGATGCGCTCCACGAACTCGACGCCCGAGCTGCCGACCATCACCAGGTCGGTCAGGACCACGTCGAAGCGTTCGCGCTCCAGCAGGTGGAGGGCTTCCTCCGCGCTTCCGGCCGTGGCGACGGCGTAGCCCTCCGCGGAGAGCAGGTCCTCCAGGAAGGTGCGGAAGTAGCGCTCGTCGTCGACCGCGAGGATCCGCGCTCTCGCCATGCGCCCCCCTCCGCGTCGGCTCCGCGCCCGGCCTGGACGCGCTCCTCACGGACATCCCTCGACCGCTCGCGCCCTGCGCGGGGCCGCGAGCCGCAGGCCTTCCACGGGCATCCGACCCGGCCGGACGCCCGCTTCCGCTTGTCTCATCGGCCGATGGGGGCCTGGGCTTCAACCGGGAGCGGAGGCTGCGGGAAGGCTCCCGCGGGGTCGATCACGCCCACCAGGGAGTGCGGGGTGGCCTCCACCAGGCGCACCGGGACGAAGCTCCCGGGCCCTGGGGCGGGGCCCGCGCCGGGGTCCACGTTCACCACGCGGTGGTAGGGGTCGCGACCGGCCAGCCGGGCGCCGCGCCGGCTCGGACCGGTGATCTGGACCTCCGTGGTCGTTCCCACCCGGCTTCGGTGGGCGGCGAGCGTGAGCTCGCGCTGGAGAGCCTGGAGCCGCTCCAGGCGCGCCTGGGCCTCGTCCGGGGGCACCGCGTCGCCTGCGTCCGCGGCCTTCGTGCCCGGGCGCGGCGAGTACTTGAAGCAGAAGGCGTCCACGAAGCCCACGTCGCGCACCAGGGCCAGCGTGGCCTCGAAGTCGGCCTCGCCCTCGCCCGGGAAGCCCACGATCAGGTCCGTGGTGAGGGCGATGTCGGGCCGCGCCGCGCGCAGGCGCGCGGCCACGTCGCGGAAGCGGGCGGCGTCGTAGCGTCGCCGCATGCGTGCCAGCACCGCGTCCGAGCCGCTCTGGGCGGGCAGGTGCACGTGCGGGCTGAGCGTCGGGAGCTCGGCGTGGCAGCGCACCAGCTCCGGATCGAAGAAGATCGGGTGCGGGCTCGTGTAGCGCAGGCGACGCAGGCCCGGGATCGCGTCCAGGCGTCGCAGCAGGGCGGCGAAGGAGGTGGTGCCCACGGCTGCGCCGCGGGCGCGGCGGGCGTCGTGCCGGCCGTAGGCGTTCACCGTCTGGCCGAGCAGGGTGAGCTCCCGCACGCCGCTGGCCACGAGCGCCTCCGCCTCGGCGACGATGTCGGCGGCGGGGCGGCTGATCTCGCGCCCGCGCGTGATCGGGACGATGCAGAAGCTGCAGAACATGTCGCAGCCTTCCATGACCGTGACGTAGGCGCGGCCGGGTGTGGTGCCCTCGAAGTCCGGGTGTCGCTGCGGGAGGTCGAAGCGCTCGAGCGAGCGCGACTCCTCCGTCCGCGCCAGGCGCGCCCCCCGCTCGGCGGCGGCCACCAGCGCCGGCAGCCAGCGCAGGTTGTGGGTGCCGAAGACGAGGTCCAGCTGCGGGAAGCGGCGCAGCAGCGCGTCCCCCTCCTGCTGGGCGACGCAGCCGCCCACGCCCAGCAGCCGGGCCGGGCGCGCGGCCTTCCAGGCGCGGAGCTGCCCGAGGTCGCTGTAGAGCCGGTGCTCCGCCTTCTCGCGGATGGAGCAGGTGTTCACCAGCAGGAGGTCGGCGTCGTCCGGGGCCCGGGCGGACCGGTAGCCCAGGTGATGCAGCAGGTTGGCCACCTTCTCCGAGTCGTGCACGTTCATCTGGCAGCCGAACGTGCGGATGAAGAAGCGGCGCGGCTCCACGGCCGGACCTCCGGGCTGCCCGGGTGGGCCCCCGGGACGCGGATGCAAGGCTAGGGGACCCGCCTGGAGCCCTCAAAGGCACCCCCGAGGGGAGTTTCGCGCCCTAAAGTGCCCGGACGCGCCCTTTGGGGAAGAAATCTTCGCCCCGGAACAAATCCCGTTTGACAGTTTTTGTCACCCCCGGGCATAATGTGATCGTCATCGATTGGGGAGGGATCGAGCACTTCCAACGGGACTCTGGAGCGGCGGTGGATAAGACATTTCCCATAAGAAATGTCCAACCTCTCACCCC
>JBFGJV010000113.1:0-9325 GCA_041577015.1 Myxococcota bacterium | reverse complement strand
TACACACCCTCGGCCAGGCGGTGCTCCAGGAGGTCGGTCCCCAGCCCTTCCTCTACCGCTTCCGCGTGATCCGCGACGCCTCGCTCAATGCCTTCGCGGTTCCCGGAGGCTTCGTCTACCTGCACAGCGGAACGATTCTCGCCGCCGGTTCCGTGGAAGAGCTGGCTGGCGTGGTGGGACACGAGATCGCCCACGTGAAGGCGCGTCACTGGGCCCGCCTGGTGGAGCAGTCCGCCATCCCGAACCTGCTGACCAGCGCGGCGGGCGTGCTGGGGGCGATCGCCACCCGGGAGCCCGGCCTGGCCGTGACCGCCCAGGCCGTCAATGTGGCGCTCCAGCTGCGCTACAGCCGCGAGTTCGAGGGCGAGGCGGACCGCCTGGGCGCCACCTTCCTCTCTCGCGCCGGCTACGACCCGGAGGGCCTGGTGCGCTTCTTCGAACGGCTCGTGATCCAGCGGCGCAGCGCACCGACCCTGCCGCCCTACCTCTACTCGCACCCGGAGGTGGAGGAGCGCATCGAGACGGTCAAGGTCCTGGCCACGACGCTCCGCCCGCGTCGGGCCCCGGAGCCGCAGCTGGGCGAGGCGCTCTACGACGCCCAGGCCCGCCTGGCGCACCTGGTGGAGACGCGGCGCACCAGCTGGGACGCGGCCCCCGCCTTCGATCGAGGCCCGGGCGATGTCGGCCTGTCCCGGGCCGACGCGCTCGAGGCGCAGGAGCACCGCGAGGGTGCGCTCGCCGCGCTGGCAGCCGCGGCCGAGCTCGAGCCCAACGATCCACGCGTGGCCTACCGCCGCGCGACCCTTCTCGAGGAGATGGAACGACTCGAGGAGGCAGCGCGAGCCTACCGTCGCACCCTGGCCCTCGATCCGAGTCGCGCGCTGGTGTTTCTCCGCCTCGGCCTGGTGTACGAGCGCCTGGGACGCGCCCAGGACGCGGTCTTCTACGCCGAGCAGGCGGCGCGGCGGGCTGCTCCCGGGGGCGATCTGCGCCGACGCGCCGAGCGCACCGTGGAGCGGCTCACCTTCCCGGTGCTTTCCGAGTCCGGTCTGGCCGACGGCGAGACCGAAGCGAGCGGCGAGACGGTCGCGGGCTCGTCCCGGCGGGCCTTCTCACGGCGCGACCCCCGGGCGGTCTGGTGGGGGCACCTGGGCCCGCGTTGGCGTGACCGGCACGCGGAGCTGCGGGTGCGCTGGATCGACCCGCGCGGCGACACCGCGCAGGAAGAGGCCCCGCGGCGGGTCGGGCGCCTGCACGTCACCTCGTCGCTCGCGTTGGACGAGCGGCAGGATGCGCTGGGGGAGTGGGTGGTGGAGGTGCGACTCGAGGGTAGCGTCGTGGATCGCCACCCCTTCCGGGTCGAACCCTGACCGAGAAGGATCACTCGCGGAGGCGTTTGCGGGCGACCTCGGCCCAGGCGCCCAGGGGATCCAGCTGCAGGTACCGCCGCCAGTGCTCGCGCGCGCGCTTCCGCTCTCGGAGCTTCTCGTAGAGCAGCGCCGCCGCGAGATGGACGTCGGCGCGCAGCGGCGCCCGGCGCAGCGCCTCGCGATACAGCTCGAGCGCCCGAGCGTCCTCGCCCTGGTCCTCCAGCAGACCGGCCAGGTTGAGATTCGCCTCCACGTGCCCCGCGTCGCACGCGAGCGCACGTTCGTAACAGGCGCGCGCGGCGGCCTGGTCACCGAGCTGGTAGTGCACGGTGCCCAGGTTGCAGTGGGCGTCCGCGAACTCGGGATCGGCCTCGAGAGCCCGCTGGTAGGCCTCGATCGCCTCCGGCTGCGTCTCCCGGCGGACGTCCAGCCGGCAGCCGTGCTCGAACCAGGCCAGCGCCACCTCGGGCTCCGAGCCTCGGGCCACCCGGCGCGCCTCGTCCAGGGAGGCCACGGGCGTCCCGGGCGGATCCCGGAAGTCGAGCAGGACCTGCCCGTCCGGCTCGAGCACGGCCCCGTGATGGCGCACGACCACGCGATCGCTGCCGCCGGGCCAGATGTCCATGACCTCGAGCGGCTGGTCCAGCTCCGGAAGGCGATCGCGCACCGCCTCCAGGCTGCGGCGGATACGGCGCAGCGGCACCCCACGCCTCAGCAGGCTCAGCACCGTCTTGATGCGGACGAGATCCCGGAAGCCGAAGCTCCCGCCCCCTGGCGCCCGGGCACTCGTCTCGATTAGCGCGGTGCGCTCCCAGTAGCGCAGGCGCGCCGGCGAGATATGGAAGATCCGCGCCACCTCGCGGGCGGAGTATGCGCTCACCCCACCCGGAGCCTACACGTTCGCACCGCCGCCGCGAAAGGGAAAAAACGGCATCGCGGCGGCCGAAGCCGCAATCAAACGCCTTCTCGAGCCGGACGGGATGCTCGCCGCCGTTTCCGCCGACGCCCTGCCACCCGAGACGTTGTGACCCCCTCGACGCCATCGCCGACGCTCCGGCAGGACGAGCCACCTCTCGCCCACGACGGCTCCACCAACGCGGCGATCCGCCGCTACCGCAGCCTGCGCCGCCCGGTAGACTGAGCACGGAAGCGTTCGCCAGGCTGGTGCCGGTCCCGGACTTCAAATCCGGAGGGGGCCGCGGCGACGCGGCCCCGGCGGGTTCGATTCCCGTCCGCTTCCGCCAGCCCGTGGCTCGTCAGAGCGGACGCGGGGGAGCCAGGACGCCGCCGAACTTGTAGCCCTGGCCGTAGGGCACGCCCAGCTCGCGGAGCGTGCGCAGCTCCTCGTCGGTCTCGATGCCTTCGGCGACGACCTGCGCGTTGATGCGCCGCGCCACGGTGAGCAGCGCGCGCAGCACCTCCTGACGCGGAAGGTCCGAGTCGATGCCGCGCACCAGCGCCATGTCGGCCTTCAGGAAGTCGGGCCCGACCTCCATGATGCGCTCGAGGCTCGCGTAGCCCACGCCGGCGTCGTCGATCGCAATCTGGATGCCCAGCTCGCGGCAGGCGTCGCGCATCTCGCTGAAGATCGAGAAGTTCTCGATGGACTCCTTCTCGGAGATCTCGAGCACCAGGTCCGCCGGCTGCAGCTGCAGCTTCTCGAGCGTCTTGCGCAGACCCTCGCCCTGGAAGCCCGGATCCCGGATCGCCGTGGGGAGACAGTTCAGGAACAGCTTCGTGCCGGGCGGCAGCGCGCCGGCGCGCTCCAGGGCTCCGCGCCGGCACAGGCAATCCAGCTCGAAGAGCAGCCCCATCTCCGAGGCGAGGCCGAAGATCTCCCGCGGCATGTGCAGCTCGGAGTCCTCGGGACCCCGGGCCAGGGCCTCGTAGCCGATCGGCTCCCCAGAGCGGAGATCCACGATCGGCTCGAAGTGGAAGTCCAGGTCGCCGCCCAGCACGATCTCGAGCAGCCGCCAGCCCCGCACGCGGGCATCCAGGCGCGCCTGGAGCTCGGCGTCGCGACGCGCCCCCTCCGTCACCCGCTGGAGCTGGCGCTCCAGGCGCAGGTTCGGATTGTGTACCGCCACGGCCAGGCCCACCGAGAGCGTGAGCGGATCGCGGTAGTAGGGGTAGACGGCGCGGCCGCTCTGCCGCTCGAGCTCCCGGGTGAGGTGGCGGGAGAGCTCCAGGAGCTGGGCGCCGTAGAAGTGCCGGTCACCGCGCGGGCGGAACAGGAAGGCGTGCAGCTCGTCGTTGCCGCGCTCGACGCTCACCAGGACGTCGTCCGCCGGGACGTGCTCCCGGATCACCTCGCCCACGAGCTTGCGCAGGCCCTCCATGGCCCGCACGTAGGCGTCGCCCCCGAACTGGCGCTCCACGCGCGCCAGGCGGGAGGCGTCGATCAGGATCAGGGCGAGCGCACCGCCCGCGGCCAGGCGTTCGGCGATGCGTTCCAGCTCGGCTTCGTTCGGGAGCAAGCGACGTCCCCACGCACGCTCGTCCCGGGCGAGGGGACGAGTCCGCAAGGAGCCTTATCGGCGCAGGGCGGGACCGGACTGAAGCGTCCCCTGGGGGCGCCCTTCGGCCCCGCTAGAGCTCGCCGCGCAGGGCGGCGCCGGTGTGGGAGTCCTTCCTCCGGGCGATCGTCTGCGGCGGGCCGGCGGCCACGATGCGCCCGCCCTCCGGCCCGCCCTCCGGGCCCAGATCGATCACCCAGTCCGCGCTGCGGACCACGTCCAGGTTGTGCTCCACCACCACCACGCTGCCACCGGCGTCCAGCAGCTCGTCCAGACAGCCCACCAGCACCTCCACGTCGGCCGGATGCAGCCCGGTGGTGGGCTCGTCCAGCACGTAGAGCGAGCGCGGGGCCCCGTCCGCCAACGAGCTCGCGAGCCGCAGCCGCTGGATCTCTCCTCCGGACAGCGTGGAGATCGGCTGGCCCAGGGTCAGGTAGCCGAGCCCCACCCGGCCGAAGGGTCGCAGGCGCCCGGCGATCGGGCCGTCGTCTGCGAAGAGCTCCAAGGCCTCGTCGATGGTCGTGGCCAGCACGTCCACGATCGTGCGCCCGTCCAGGTGGATGCGCCGCGCCTCGCCCCGGTAGCGGGTGCCGTCGCAGTGCTCGCAGGGCACGCGCACGTCCTCGAGGAACTGCATGTCGACGACCACCTCGCCCACGCCCTCGCAGGCCTCGCAGCGCCCGCCGGGACGATTGAACGAGAACCAGCCCGGGCCGACCCCGAGGGCACGCGCCTCGCGGCTGGCCGCGAAGCGGCGCCGGATGCCCTCGAAGGCCTTGGAGACCGTGGCCGGATTGGAGCGCGGACTGCGCACCGGCGGCGTCGGGTCCACCACGACCACGCCCTCCAGCGCCTGGGCGCCCTCGATGCCCAGGCACGGTCCGCGGTCCGGCTCCCGTCGCAGGTGGCCCACCAGCACCGAGCGCACCAGGCTCGACTTGCCCGCCCCGGAGACGCCGGTCACGACCACGAGCTGGCCCAGGGGAATCTCCACGTCCACCTGCTTCAGGTTGTTGGCGGTCGCGCCCCGCACCCGCAGCGAGCCGTTCGCCGCCCGGCGACGGCGGCGCTCCACCCCCAGCTCGCCGCGCAGGGCCCGGCCCGTGAGCGACTCCGGGTGGCGACGCACGGTCTCCACCGCACCCTCCACCACCAGACGGCCGCCCAGGCGTCCGGCGCCCGGTCCCAGATCGATCACGTGGTCCGCCGCCTCCACGATCTCGGGCGCGTGCTCCACCACCACCACCGTGTTGCCCTGATCGCGGATCGCGCGCAGCACCGCCAGCAGGCGCGAGACGTCGCGGGCGTGCAGACCGATGGACGGCTCGTCCAACACGTAGAGCGCCGCGGTGAGCGTGCCGCCGAGCGCCGTGGCCAGCTGGATGCGCTGGGCCTCGCCGCCCGAGAGCGTACGCGCCTGACGGTCGAGCGAGAGATAGCCGAGGCCCACTTCGCGGGCGGTCCCGACCCGGGCGCGCAGCTCCTCCAGGAGACGACCCGCGCGGGCCTGCTGGGCCGGGGTCGGGCGCAGACCGGCCAGCCACGCGTCCAGCTCGTGGATCGTGAGCCGCGCCACGCGCCCCAGGTCGCGCCCGTCCACACGCACGCACAGGGCCTCGGGGCGCAGGCGCGTGCCTCCACACGACGGGCAGGGGTCGAAACGCCGGTAGCGCGCGATCAGCACGCGCGCCTGCACCTTGTAACGCTTGCGCTCCAGGTACTCGAAGAAGCCGCGCACGCCGTACCAGTCGCCGTCGTCTCCCTCCAGGACGAGCTCGCGCTGACGCGCGGAGAGGGCCCGCCAGGGCCGAGCGGTGGGGATGCGCAGTCGCTTGCACGCCCGCATCAGGTCGCGCTGCATGGGCCGACCGGCCGGCGTGGCGAAGGGGGCGACGGCCCGCTCCGCCAGGCTTCGCTCCGGATCCGGCACGACGCGATCGGGGTCGAGCGCCTGGATGCGGCCGAATCCCTGGCACTCGGGACACGCGCCAAGGGGGCTGTTGAAGGAGAAGAGAGCCGGCTCGGGAGCCGGGAAGGAGCGACCGCACTCGTCGCAGACCGAGCCCCGGCGGAAGCTGGCGCGCTCGCCGCTCTCGCTCACGACCACGAGGCGCCCGTCGCCCCGTGCGAAGCCGGTGGCGATCGCCTCCGCCAGCCGGGCGCGGGACGCGTCGCGGCCCAGAGCCAGGCGATCGATCAGGAGCAGCGCGCGACGCCGCAGGCGACCCAACGCGCTGGCGGAGAGCTCGGAGACGTCGACGACCGCGCCCTGGGGATCGAGCAGCCGTGTCCAACCCTCGCGCAGCAGACGCTCGCGCAGCGCCGCCGGCGTCTCGCCCCGGGCGTGCGGCAGCGGGGCGCCGAGCGAGAGGCGCTTGCCCTCCCAGCGCTCCAGGATGCGCTCGGCGACGCTCTCGACGCTGCCCGGCTCCACCGAAACGTCGCAGTCCGGACAGCGCGCCTCGCCGATCTTGGCCCAGAGCAGACGCAGATGATCGAGGATCTCGGTGGCCGTCCCCACCGTGGAGCGCGCGTTCGTGACCCGGTTGCGCTGCTCGATGGCGATGGCCGGGGGCAGGTTGCCGATGAAGTCCACCTCGGGCCGGGCGAGACGCTCCAGAAACTGGCGCGCGTAGGTGGAGAGGGAGGCGACGTAGCGCCGCTGGCCCTCGGCGTAGAGCGTGTCGAAGGCGAGCGTCGACTTGCCCGAGCCGGAGACGCCCGTGACGACCGTCATCTGCCGCAGCGGGATGCCGCAGCTCACGCCCCCGAGGTTGTGCGAGCGGGCGTTCTCGATGCGGATCTCGGTGGACGGGGCGGCGGCCGCCGCGCCCTCGGCGGGAGGGACCGGGTTCGTCACGTGGAGGGGGAGTCTAGGGGATCCGGAGCGCCTGGAGCCGGCCTCTAATCCAACGGCTCGGGCTCCTGCACCAGCAGGCTGATCGTGATGTGGTTCCCGGTCTCGCTCTGGGCCAGGTGGATCACCTGCACGCCGGGGTGGGTGGCGAGGTACTTGTTGACCTCCTCCTCCACCTCCTTGGCGAGCCCTCGCAGCACGACGCATCGCAGCGACACGTCCTAGCCCTCCCCTCGCTCCGCCTGACGCTGCGCCTCGGCTTGATAGCGAATCTTGCCGGCGGCCTCCGCGGCCCCCGCGAGCGTGCGCCACTCCTCCGGGGTCGGCCGTCCCCCCAGCGCGCGGGTGACCTCCTTGAGCAGGAAGGCGTCACCTTCGCGCACGGCGGCGTCGCGCAGCGCCCGGAGACGCTCGGCGTCCTGCGCCTTGGCCAGGAACGCCACCGCCTCGACGCGGCGATCCTTGTCCAGATACGCCTCGGCGATGCGAGTCGCCTGGTCCCGCGAGAGCTCACGCTCCACCAGGTGGCGCCGCGTCAGCGGATCCGGCACGCCTCGTCTCGCCATGCGTACTCCTCCCGAGTGTCTTCGGCGTCCGCCGCACCTGGCTGAAGCTCAGTAGCGGGGAACGCGCGGGTCCACGGTGAGCGACCAGGCCTCGATGCCTCCCGCGAGGTTCCAGACCTCCCGGAAGCCGTGACGGGCCAGCAGCCGGCACGCGTGCGCGCTGCGGACGCCCGTGTGACAGTGCACGACGATGGGGCGCTCGCGCCACGCCGCGACCTCCTCGAGCCGCTCCTCCAGGGCGCCCAGGGGAATCAGCCGAGCACCCTCCAGACGCGCGACTTCCCACTCGTGGGGCTCGCGAACGTCCAGCAGCAGGAACGCCTCGTCGCGTCCCGGGAGCGCCGCCACCTCCGCCGCGGAGCGCTCCCGCACCGGCGCCTCGGCCGCCTGGCAGGAGATCCCGGGATCGCGCGGTGCGCGGATCTCCGGCGCCTCTCCGCACACCGGGCAGGCGGGATCGCGCTGCAGCCGGAACTCCGAGAAGCGCACCCCGAGCGCGTCCACGCACAGCAGCCTCCCCGTGAGCGGCTCGCCGAGCCCGGTGAGCAGCTTCAGCGTCTCCGTGGCCTGGATCATGGCCACGAGACCCGGGAGGACGCCGAGCACGCCGCCTTCCGCGCAGGAGAGCGTGCTCCCCGGCCCGGGCGGATCCGGAAACAGGCAGCGGTAGCAGGGACCGCGCTCGGGATGGAAGACCGTCGCCTGCCCTTCGAAGCGGAACACGGCGCCGTGCACGTTGGGCGTGCCGAGCAGCACGCAGGCGTCGTTCACCACGTAGCGGGTCGGGAAGTTGTCGCTGCCGTCCACGACCACGGACCAGCCGCGCAGGAGATCGAGCGCGTTCCGGGGCCCGAGACGCTCCTGGTGGACCTCTACCTTCACGTCCGGGTTGAGTGCCGTCAGGCGCTCGCGCGCCACCTCCACCTTCGGCCGGCCCACGTCGGCGGTGCCGTAGAGCACCTGACGCTGCAGGTTCGAGGCGTCCACCACGTCTGAGTCCAGCAGCCCGAGCGTGCCGACGCCCGCCGCGGCGAGGTACTGCGCCACCGGGCAGCCCAGCCCGCCGACGCCCACCAGGAGCACGCGCGCATCCAGCAGCCGCTGCTGCGCCTCGGGGCCGAACTCCGGGAGTGCCAGATGGCGCCGATAGCGCTCCCACTGGTCCGGACGCAGCGGAGGTCGGGGCGCACGCATCACCGAGAAGCTATCCGAGGGCCTCGGCCGCGCCAGACCCGGCCCCCGGCCGCGAACGCGAAAAAAAAGGCCCCCCGACGAGGCGGGGGGCCGACCATAGCCTGCCGAGGACCGACTAGTCGTCCTCGCCAGCCTCCTCCCGCGGAGGCAGCACCACGACCTTGTAGGCCTTGCGCGGCTTGTCCACGAACTTCCAGTGCACGGTCACCCAGTCGTTCTTCTTGACGTCTTCCCACGAGGCCTTCTCGCCCTCGACGACGCTCCCGTCCACCTTCATGAACTTGACCTTGTCGCCCTGACGATTGTCGACGATGACCTGCTTGTTGTTGATCTTGTCCACCTTGCCCGTGAACTCGCGCATCTGCGCCGATGCCACCACCGGCACCAGGAGCGGCAGCAGGGCGGCCAGCAGCGCGATCCGCCCGAACCTGCGAACGAACGCCATACCTTCCGAACCTCCCATCCATTTCGCCTCCGGCAGGAGGCCGTCTCGCATCCCGCCGCCCGGGTGGGCGACGCTGGAAACCGGACCCTTGGACGAGGCGCCCGATCCCGTATTCGAAGCCCCGCTGGTGCCGGAGGTGGGATTCGAACCCACACGGCCTCGAGGGCCGGGGCCTTTTGAGGGCCCTGCGTATGCCAGTTCCGCCACTCCGGCGCGCGGGCGGCGAGAATACCACGGGGGCGCCCCGGCCCACGACGCGGGCGGACGTCCGGGCGCCCCGAGAGCGCGTTGACGGGCCTCGGGGCCGGCGATAGCTTGCCGCGTCTCCCGGGGCTGTAGCTCAGTTGGGAGAGCGCTTGAATGGCATTCAAGAGGTC
>JBFGJV010000112.1:0-9454 GCA_041577015.1 Myxococcota bacterium | reverse complement strand
CCGTGGATCCACCAGCGCACCGACCGCTTCGAGCGGCTGGAGGACCTGCTGGCGGGTCTGCGCGAAGCCGGGCGCCAATGGCCGTACACGGTGGCCTGGATGGATACGCTCTCCTCGGGAGCCGCCTTCGGGCGCGGACTCGTGATGCAGGGGCGCTGGGCCGAGCCGGACGAGGCGCCACCGTCCCCTCCCCGGCCGCCGCGCCGCATCCGCGTGCCCCTGGAGATTCCCTCCGCCGCGACCTCGCTGCTGCCCTTCGCCGGTCGGATCTGGAACGGCCTCTCCTTCCGCTTCGCGAAGCGCCCGCCGGGCATCGTCGCCCCGGAGCCCTTCTTCCATCCGCTGGATCGTCTGGAGAGCTGGAACCGCATCTTCGGTCGGCGCGGCTTCTTCCAGCACCAGTGCGTCCTGCCCCACGATCCGGACGACCGACCCGCCCGCGCCGTGCTGCACGCGCTGCGCGAGCTGCCCATGCGCCCCCACCTGGTGGTGGTGAAGGACTTCGGCGAGGAAGGCAGCGGACTGCTCTCGTTTCCGCGCCCGGGCATCACTCTCGCCCTCGACTTCCCCTGCCATCCCGCCCACACGCAGACCGTGGTGGACCGCCTGAACGGTCTGGTGCGCGAGCACGGGGGACGCATCTACCTGGCCAAGGACGCCCACACGCGCCGCGCCGATTTCCCGGCCCTCGAGCCACGCGCGGAGCGGTTCCAGAACGCCCGCGCGAGCTGGGATCCCAAGCTCTCGATCCGGAGCGCGCTCTCGGTGCGGCTGTTCGGGGACGCACCGTGAGGGCGGCACTGTTCGGCGCGACGCGCGGCATCGGGCGCGCGGTCGCGCGGGAGCTCGCCGGGCGCGGCGCGCGCCTGGCCCTGCTGGGGCGCGACCCCGAGGCGCTCCGGAGCGCGGCACGCGACCTGGAGCTGCGCGGCGCCGCGTCGCCCGTGGTCTGCGTTCCCTGCGACCTGCTGGAGCCGTCCGGCTTCGAGCCTGCGCTCGAGGGCGCCGTCCAGCAGCTCGGTGGCCTCGACACGGTGGTCGTGACCGCGGCGCTCTTCGCGCCGCAGGAGGTGCTGGAGCACGATCTCCTGGCCGTGGAGCGCCTGCTGCGGGCGGACTTCGTGAACACCGTGTTGTTCTGCGAGCTCGCGGCGCAGCGGCTGGCAGCTCAGGGGGGCGGCACGCTCTGCGCCTTCGGCTCGGTGGCGGGGGATCGGCCCCGTCCGAGCGTCGCCCTCTATGGCGCCGCGAAGGCCGGCCTCGCCTACCACCTGCAAGGACTGGACATGCGCTTTCGCGGCCGCGGCGTGCGCGTGCTGCTGGTGAAGCCCGGCTTCGTCCGCACCGGCATGACGAAGAATCTCAGGCCGCCGCCCCTGGCTGCCGATCCCGAGCCGGTGGCTCGCGCCACGGTGCGCGCGCTCGTCCGCGGGCGACGCGAGATCTACGCGCCCGGCGTGTGGCGTGCGGTGATGTGGGGTGTGCGCGCGCTGCCCCGACGCGCCCTGCTGCGGCTCGGGATCTGACGGGCAGCGAAGAGGGAGGAAGCGTGGTTCGCGAGCTGGTGCGCCTGGCCCGGGTCCAGGAGTGGATCAAAGCGGCCTTCGTGCTGCTCCCGATCCCGTTCGCGGTGCGCGCGGGAGCGCCCCTGGAGCTCGGCGTCGTGGCGCTCGGCGTGCTGGCCTCGTGCCTCACGGCCTCGGCGGTCTACGCCTTCAACGATCTGCGCGATGCGGCGGCCGACCGGGCCAGCGCACGCAAGCGGCACCGCCCCGTGGCGAGCGGACGCGTGCCGGTTCCCGCCGCCGCCGTCTTCTCGGTCTCGCTCCTGGTCGCGGGTCTGGGCATCGCGTTCGCGATCGATCGCGCGGCGGCGCCGGTCGTGCTGCTGATCTACGTGGTGCTGAACCTGGGCTACAGCCTGGGCCTGAAGCACGTGCCGCTGCTCGACGTCTTCCTGCTCTCGAGCGGCTTCCTGCTGCGCGTCCTCCTGGGCTGCGCCCTGGTCCTGGCCGCGCCCTCGAACTGGCTGCTGTTCTGCACCTTCGTGGTGGCGCTGTTCCTCTCCTTCGCGAAGCGGCGCGCCGACCTCGCCGGGGGCGAGGGCGTGGAGCATCGCCCGGCCCTGGCCGGCTACAGCATCGGGTTCCTGCGCCACGGCATGTGGCTCACAGCCACGCTGAGCCTGCTCTCCTACGCTCTCTACAGCCAGGAGGCGGAGGTCTTCGTGGCCGGACGCGAGCTGGCGGGGACGCCCTTCGTGGCCTTCGGCCTGCTGCACTACCTGCGCGTGGCGGAGACCGAGGACACGGATCTCTCCCCCGTCTCCATGGCCTACCACTCCGTGACGCTCCAGCTCTGCGCGCTCGGCTGGCTGGCGAGCACGGCGTGGAGCCTCGGGCTCTTCTGAGGCCGGCATCCGAGAGCGGCGCGCCGGGCGAGATCGACGGCCTGGCGGGGAGAGGAGGGCTCGAGCGCAGCCTGCGCCGCCACGGCCTCGTCCCGCGTCCCGAGCCGGTGGGTCGTCTCGTGCCCCGGGTGGGGCTGCGCTTCCACGAGGGCAACCGGGTGGACCTCTACGCGGACGGCCGCGCGGCGCTCGCCGCCATGCTCGACGCGATCCAGGGCGCCGGCCGGTTCGTCCACCTGGAGACCTACATCCTGCGCGGCGACGGCACCGGGCGCCGCTTCCTCGACGCGCTCGCAGAACGCGCCGCCGCGGGCGTCGGCGTGCGGCTGCTCTTCGACGCCTTCGGCTCCTTCGGGCTCGACCCCTACCTGCTGGAGCCGCTGCGGCGCGCCGGCGGCGAGGTGGTGGCCTTCAATCCGCTGCGTCGCTTCTACCCGCGCTGGGCGCCCCGGCGCCGCGACCATCGCAAGATCCTGATCGTGGACGGAACGGTCGGCTTCACCGGGGGGGTCAACATCGGGGACGAGTACGACGCCGTCGCGGATCCGGAGCCCGGCCAGCTCGGCTGGCGCGACACCCAGGCGCGGATCGAGGGCCCCGCCGTGCGCGATCTCTCCGGCGTGTTCCTGGAGAGCTGGTTCCGGGCCGACGGCTCGGAGCTGGACTGGAGCGAGGTGCTGGACCACCGACCGGAGCGGCGGGGTGACGTGCGCTGCGCCGTCCTCCCGGACGGGCCCGGCTACCGGCGCGGCGCGCTCCGGCGCCTGCTGATCGATCAACTGGACGCGGCCCGGGAGAGCGCGCGCCTGACCACGCCCTACTTCGCCCCGGGCCGGGCGCTGCTGGAGGCCCTGGCGCGGGCGGCGGGTCGCGGCGTCGAGGTGGAGCTGGTGCTGGCCGGGCGGACCGACCATCCGGTGCTGCGCCGCGCCGCCCACGCCATCCTGCCACGCCTCCTTGTCCGGGGCGTTCGCGTCTACGAGCACGAGCGCGCGCTGCTCCACGCCAAGACCGCGGTCTTCGACCGCCGCTTCTCGGTGGTGGGCACCTCGAACCTCGATCGGCAGAGCTTCGACCACAGCTACGAGGTGAATCTCGTGGTGGACACGGAGAGCCTCGCCGGCCAGCTCGACGCGCTCTTCGTGCGGGACCGCGAGGGCTCCCGGGCGGTGGACCTGGAGCGGCTCGCTTTGCGGGGGCTCGGCGAGCGCATCCTGGACCGGCTGGCCGCCGTCCTGCTGCGCGTCATCTGACCGGAAAAGGCTTCCCTTCGCGGCGTCGTCCGGGTAGGCTTCCCGCGAGCGAACCCAGGGAGGGATCCGGATGGCGGCTCGCAGGAAGACCACTCGCAGGCGCAGCACGCGGCGCTCCACGGCGCGGAAGCCGGCACGCCGAAAGACCGCGCGGCGCAAGCCCGCGGCGCGCAAGAAGGCCACCCGGCGCCGGCCCGCGCGCAAGAAGACCGTGCGGCGGCGCGCCCGCAGCGCCGTGAGCCGCATCGAGCGCGAGCTGCCGGCGAACCTGCGCGTCTACTCCCAGCGCGTGCGCCGCCAGCTCCGGCAGCTCGAGCGGGACGTGGAGCGCTCCTCGCTGGCGGCTCGACGGCGGGCAGCGCGGCTGCTGCGCGAGGCGAGCCACCAGCTCGGACGCCTCGAGGCCGGTGGCCAGAGCGGCTGGCGCAAGCTGGGCGGCCGGGCCCAGCGCGAGGCGCAGAGCCTGCTGCACCGCCTGGAGCGTGCCGTACGACCGGCGTCGGGCGGCCGGGCCAAGGCCGCGCGCCGCAAGACGCGCCGCTAGCGCGAGGGCTCCATCTCGGCCAGCATAGCGGGCTCCGGGTTCCCACCCGGAGGAGCGGAGAGGTTCGAGCGGTGACCGCTGCCATTCGAGAGACGCCGCGTCGCGTGACCCACGCCGACGTGCGCGTGCTCGTGGGGGTCGAGGGCCCGCGGGTCACGCTCTATCTGCCCGTGGACGCGACCGTGCCCCAGGTGAAGCAGAACGCCGTCCGACACCGCCAGGCGGTGGAGGAGGCCCAGCGAAAGCTGGCGGCGCTCGGGGCGGAGGTCGGCGCGCCGGAGGCCTGGGGCGCGCGCCTGACGGCGGTGGAGAGCGACGTGGGGGCCTTGCCTTCGCCCACGCGCGGCCTGGCGATCTTCGCCGACGCCACGACCGTGCGCGCCTTCGCCTTGCGCAGCGACGTGGAGCCCCGCGTCGCGGCGGGCCTGGGCTGGGCCCTGCGGCCGCTCCTGGAGCTGCTGAACCGCGACCGCCCCTACCGCGTGCTGGCCCTGTCCGCGAACCGCGTGGCGCTCTTCGAGGGCGACTCCCGGGGTCTCCACGGGGTGGAGGCGCCCGACGTGCCGGGCAGCCTGGAGCAGGCGCTCGGCTCCGAGCTCGTGGGCGGAACGCTCCAGTTCCGCAGCGGCGCGGGACGCGGGGGTGGACCGATCTATCACGGCCATGGCGGGGCACGGGACGAGCGCGAGGTGGACCTCGAACGCTTCCATCACGAGATCGCCGGCGCGGTGGGCGACTTCTGGAAGGAGCGCGACGACGCCCTGGTGCTCGCCGCCGACCAGATCCACCAGGGCCCCTTCCGCGCCACGGCGAGCCTGCGCGGTCTGCTGAGCGAAGGGTGCGCTGGCAGCCCCGATCGTCTCTCGCCCGACGAGCTCCACGCCCAGACCTGGCCGATCGTGGAGCGCGCCCTCGTGCAGGAGGGCCGCGAGGCGGCGGCCGCCTACGAGCGCGCCCGCAACAAGGGCAAGATCGTGGACCTGCTGGACGACGTGGTCTCGGCCGCCGTGCGCGGGCGCGTGCGCGTCCTCTGGGTGGACGCTACGCACCGCGTGCCGGGCCGCGTGGATCCGGCCACCGCGCGCACGGCCCCGGCCCGTGGCGACGAGGACGTGCTGGACGAGACCGCCGGGGTGGTCCTGCAACGCGGCGGCGAGGTGCGCGTCGTGCCGACGGACGAGGTGCCCGGCGCCAGCGGCATGGCTGCGGAGCTGCGGTGAGCGCGCCCCCGGCGCCGCGCGGAGGCTTCCCCCTCTTCCGCGTCGCCGGGATCCAGATCCGCATCGACTACTCCTGGTTCCTGATCTTCGCGCTGGTGCTGGTGAGCCTCGCCGCAGGCTACCTGCCGCGCGCGCATCCCGGCATGACGACGGGGGCCTACTGGGCCGCCGGCCTCGCCGCCACGCTGCTGTTCTTCCTCTCGATCCTCGCCCACGAGCTAGCCCACTCCCTGGTGGCCCTGCGCGCCGGCATCAAGATCCCGGCCATCACGCTGTTCCTGTTCGGCGGCGTCTCGCACATGGAGGAGGAGCCGCGCAGCCCCGGCGACGAGATCCGCATCGCCATCGTGGGGCCGCTCACCAGCTTCGGCCTGGCCGCGCTCTTCTGGGTGCTCTCGCGGGGGACGGCGGGCAGCGCGCCGGAGCTGGTGTCCGTCGTGTGCCGCTACCTGGCCTGGATCAACGGCGCCCTCGCCGTCTTCAACCTGATCCCGGGCTTTCCCATGGACGGCGGCCGTGTCTTCCGCGCCCTGGTGTGGCGCCGCACCGGCTCTCTCACGCGGGCCACGCGCCTGGCGAGCGACGTGGGCAAGGGCTTCGCGCTGGCGCTCATGGTGCTCGGCGCCATCGAGATCTTCGCCGGCGCCCTGATCGGGGGGCTCTGGCTGGTCTTCATCGGGATGTTCCTGCGCGGGCTGGCCGGGGCCGGCTACCAGGGCCTGCTGATCCGCCAGGCCCTGGAGGACGTCTCCGTGGAGCAGGTCATGGTCCGGGACGTCGTCACCGTGGAGCCCGACCTGACGCTCCAGAAGCTCGTGGACGAGCACGTCCTCGTGCACGGCTACCGCGGCTTTCCGGTGGCCTCCGGAGACGACGTGCTCGGCGTGATCTCGATCGCCGAGCTGGCGGGCGTGCCGGAGAACGAACGCTCTCGCGTGCGCGTGCGCGAGCGCATGCGGCCCGCCGACGCCTCCATGCGCATCGACGCCGACGCCTCGCTCACCGAGGCCTTGCGGCGCATGGTCGAGGGGGACCGCGGGCGGCTGCTGGTGGAGCGCCAGGGCCGCATGATCGGCCTCATCACGAAGACCGGTCTGCTGCGCTTCGTCGAGCTGCGTCGGGTGCTGCAGCCGGAGTGACGAGGCGGCCGGGCGCCTCGATGCTCAGCTCGGCGCGCACCGGCAGATGATCCGAGGCCTGGCGCGCCAGCGGGCTGCGGTGCGCCCCCACGCTGCGCAGCGCCCCGGGCGGGAGGACCCAGATCCGGTCCAGCGCCAGCACGGGCCAGCGCGAGGGAAAGCTCCGCACCGCCCGGGCGGGGCCCAGGCGCGCGTCCAGCGCCCGGGTCGAGGCGCGCGCCGGCACCCACTCGTTGAAGTCGCCCAGCACCACCAGCGGCTCGTCGAGCAGGGGCTCCAGGGCCTCGAGCAGACGCTCCGCCTGGCTGCGCCGCTCGCGCAGGGCCAGGCCGAAGTGGGTCACCACCACGCGCACGGTGCCGGCGTCCCAGGCGAGGCGGACGTCCAGCGCGCCGCGCGGCTCGCGCCCGGCGACCGAGAGGTCCAGGCGCCGCACCGCGAGGATCGGCCGCCGCGTGAGCAGCCCGTTGCCATAGGTGCCGCTGTGGTGCGCCAGCGTCGGACCGGTGACGGCGCCGAGCCCCACGGCGCGTCCCAGGTAGTCGATCTGGTCGAGCCCGTGCTCCACGTGGTAGCGGGCGTCCACCTCCTGGAGACCGACCACGTCCGCATCCAGCTCGCGGATCACCTCCGCCACGCGGTCGGGATCGTGGCGCCCATCGGCTCCCACGCAGCGGTGCACGTTGTAGGAGGCGACGTGGAGCGGCGACGCGGCGACCCCGGGTGCGTCGCGCGTCGGCGCTTGGTCCGATGCGTCCATGCGCGGGAATCCATGCAGGCAGGGATGGTGAGCGCGGTGGGGATCGAACCCACAACCTAGGGATTAAGAGTCCCTTGCTCTGCCAATTGAGCTACGCGCCCGGACGGAAGCTAGAGGCCGCGCCGCGGATCGGCAAGCTCCGGGGGGGGCGGTCATGCCGGCGCGCCGAAGCCGCCGCCGCCGGGCGTCTCCACCACGAGGCCGTCGCCGGCCCCGAGCGTCACGTGCGCGCGGCCCGGAAGCTCCTCCACGCGACCGTCGCGACGCTCGATGGCGTTGCGGCCGCGCGCGCCGGGCGCGCCACCGCGCAGGCCGAAGGGCGCGTGCACGCGCCGCTCGGTGAGCAACGAGACCTCCACCGGCGCCAGGAAGGTCCAACGCCGCACCAGACCATCGCCGCCGGGCCAGCGTCCCGCGCCGCCGGAGCCGCGGCGCAGCGCGAACGAGACCAGCCGCACCGGGTAGCGCGACTCCAGCACCTCGGCGTCGGTGATGCGCGTGTTGGTCATGTGCACGTGCACGCCCGAGGCCCCCGCGAAGCCCTCGCCCGCCCCGCTCCCGCCTCCGATCGTCTCGTAGTAGCCGAAGCGCTCGGTCCCGAACGCCACGTTGTTCATGGTGCCCTGGCTGGCGGCCGCGACGCCGAGCGCTCCGAGCAGCGCGTCCACCACGCGCTGGGAGGTCTCCACGTTCCCGCCCACCACGGCGGAGCCCTCGGGCGGGTCCAGCAGCGAGCCCGGCGGGATCACCAGCTCCACCGGCGCCAGGCAGCCCCCGTTCAGGGGGATGCGCTCGGCCACCAGGCTGCGCAGCACGTAGATCACCGCCGCGCGCACCACGGCGCGCGGCGCGTTCAGGTTGCCGGGCACGGCGGATCCGGTGCCAGTGAAGTCGATCGTCATGCGCTCGCCGCGTACGACCAGACGCACCCGGATCGGGGTGCCGTCGTCCATGCGGTCCTCGAAGGCGTGCTCGCCGTCCGGGAGGCGGTCGATCTCGCGCGCCACCTTGCCCGCCGCGGCCTCCTGGAGCTGGCGCATGGTGACGTCCACCGCGGCGAGCCCCTGCTCGCGCACCATCGCGTGCAGCAGGCGCACGCCGGCGCGGTTTGCCGCCACCATGGCCTCCATGTCCGCGACGTTGTCGTCCGGGTTGCGTGCGGGATGACGCGCCCCCGTCAGCGCCGCGCGCAGGCGCTCCTCGTCCAGGCGACCGTCCGCCACCAGACGGAACGCCCGCAGCAGGACGCCCTCGTCTTCGAGCGTGCGTGAGTCCGCCGGCATGGAGCCCGGGGTCCGGCCCCCGATGTCCGCGTGGTGGCCCCGGCTCGCCACGAAGAACGCGGGCTCTCGTGAACTTCGCTCGCCCGTGGCTCGCGGCAAGGCCGCGGCCTGGCCGCGGCCTTGCACTGAGCTTCGCTCGCCTGGGGCTCGCTGCGCGGCCGCGGCCGGGCCGCGGCCTTGCGGGGCTGCCTCCACGAAGACGGGCGTCACGACGGTGACGTCGGGGAGGTGGGAGCCGCCGGCGAAGGGGTCGTTGGTGGCCACCACGTCGTCGGGACCGAGGTCGGGGAAGGCGTCGCGCACCGCGCGCACGGTCTCGCCCATGGCGCCCAGATGCACCGGGATGTGGGGCGCGTTGGCGACCAGGCCGCCGTCGCGGTCGAAGACCGCGCAGGAGTAGTCGAGGCGCTCCTTGATGTTGGTGGAGACGGCCGTGTTGCGCAGCACGGCTCCCATCTGCTCGGCGATGGACATGAAGCGGGCGCCGAAGACCTCGAGCCGCACGGGATCGGGCTCCGAGAGGTCTCCGGGGTCGGGCCGCGGCGGCCCGGCGCGGTCCTCCAGGTCCAGCACACCGTCGGCCTCGACGCGCAGCACGAAGCCCGGATCCACCACCACGGTGCCGGTGTCCTCCAGGACGATGGCCGGGCCCTCGAGGACGTGGCCCGGGCGGAGTGCCTCGCGATCGAAGACCGGCGCCTGCGTGCGTCCACCGCCCGGAAACCAGGCGGAGACCCGGCGGCGCGGAGTCGGCGCGCCGGACGCGGTCGGGGCCGCGGGCGGCGCCGCGGCCGCCGGCGCAGCGGCGGCCACCACACGCACCCGCGCGGTGGTGACCTCGATGG
>JBFGJV010000111.1:0-9576 GCA_041577015.1 Myxococcota bacterium | reverse complement strand
GAAGGAGCCGTCGGTGAAGACCGCCGAATTGAGCGCAGCGAAGAAGTTGTCGTTGTACGGCACCACCGAGCCCATGTACTGGCGCACCAGCTCCGGGCACTTCTGCACCGCCTCGGAGAACGAGCAGAAGATGATGCCCTGCTTCTCCAGCTCCTTCTGGAAGGTCGTGCCCACGGAGACGCTGTCGAAGACCGCGTCCACCGCCACGCCGGCCAGGCGCTTCTGCTCCTCGAGCGGGATGCCGAGCTTCTCGTAGGTGCGCAGAATCTCCGGATCCACCTCGTCCAGGCTCGCGGGGCGCTCCTCCTGTTTGGGCGCCGAGTAGTAGCTGATCGCCTGGTAGTCGATGGGCGGGTACTCGACCTTGGCCCAGTGGTGGGGCTCCTTCATCTCGAGCCAGCGCCGGTAGGCCTTGAGGCGCCACGCCAGCAGCCACTCGGGCTCCTCCTTCTTGGCCGAGATGAAGCGGATCACGTCTTCGTCCAGGCCGGGCGGAACCGTGTCCTGCTCGACGTCGGTGACGAAGCCCCACTCGTAGTCGCGCTGGGCGAGCTTCTCGAGCGTGTTGCTGTCGGACATGATCAGTCTCCGTCAGGAGGTCTCGGCGCCCGACCCGGCCTGCAGCAGGCTGTCGGGCGGGATCAGCGCCGGGCCGCCTTCGCGCACCAGGTCGGCAAGGGTGACGCGCGCCAGGGTCTCGCGGACGGCTTGGTTGATGCGCTGCCAGGGATCGCGCACCCGGCAGCTCGATTCCTGGGCGCAGGTGCCCGGGTGGGCGCTGCACTCGGTAAGCGCGATCGGTCCTTCGAGCACGTCGATCACCTGGGCGACGCTGATGCGCTCGGGCGCGCTCGCCAGGGCGTAGCCGCCCTTGACCCCGCGGTGCGACACCAGCAGGCCGCCGCGCGCCAGCCCCTTCAGGATCTTGCTCACCGCCGGGAGCGGGAGCTCCGTTCCCGCGGCGAGCTCGCGCGCGTTGTGCAGCTCCTCCCGCCCGGCCTGGGCCAGGTGGGCGAGCAGCACGATCCCGTAGTCGGTGAGGCGGCTCATGCGCAGCATGGGTGACGACTCCGCCGGGTTCTCGAACGAACCGGACGTCCGGAAGATATCGGACCGATCGGGTCCCGTAAATAGAGGACCGGATGGGTCCGATCTATTCCCCAGGGGGATCCATGTCCAGCTCCCGCGACGAGAGCCGTGCCAGCGGCGTCAGCCAGCCCTGGTTGTCCGCCGGCCAGCCGAGCGGCGGGGTCTGGAGCGCGCCCGGTGCGCAGACCCGCGCGGCACCCAGCCGGGCGAGGGCATGGGCCACGTCCGAGGCCTCCCCACCGAAGCCGGCCACCGCGACGCCTGCCAGCTGCGGCCCCAGCGGCGCCAGCGCCCGAGCCATCCCATCCGAGTCCCGGGCCGGATGCACGCGCACGAACCGATGCAGGGGGGTCGGACGCCAGCCCGCGTCGTCCTCGCGCACGACGGTCCAGGCATCGCCCGCGTGCAGCACGACCTGCCGTCCCGTCGCGGCGCGCATCTCCGCCTCCGCGCGTTCGTGCGCCGTCAGCGCCGCGGACGCGTCCTCCACCCGCCCACGCGGCCAGCGCCGCTCGGCGCCGTCGAGCGCCGCCGCCAGCCCCTCGGCCACGCGATCGGCCGCCTCCGGGTCCGCATCGACCGCGTAGACGGCCAGGGGTGAGAGACAGCCGAGCTGATCCCAGAGCGCCACGTCCCGTGCGATGCCCTCGGAGGCCGCGGCGAGAGCCTCGCCGCGCGTCGCTTCGGGGCCGAGGGCCGCCACCGAGACCCGGTGGCCGTGCACGACCAGGCGGCACGACGGTCGCGCGCGCCGTGCCACGGCGCCCACCGTCTCGTCGGACCCGGTGACCACGATGCAGTCGGCCTCGAGGAAGGCGGCGAGGGCGGCGTCGTCGGGGCTGCGGAAGTCCACCACCTCGACACACCTTCCGAGCTCCGGGTCGGACTCCGCGAGCGACCGCGCCAGCGCCGCTGGGGTCACGGGGTCGTGGACGGAGGTCTTCACCAGCACCGGCGAGCGCAGCACGAGCGGGGCGAGGACCGCCGGGAAGACGGGCGTCGGCAGGGCGCCCGCCAGGATCACTCCCGTCGTGGGGAAGCCGGACGCCGCGAGGGGCGCGCCTCCCGCAAAGCCGTCGCCGAGCTCCCGAGCGACGACGTCGCGCAGGGCGGCTCCGGTCAGTGGGGCGAGCCCGCGGTCGAGGCCCTCGCGCACCATGACCTCGGAGAATCCCGTGGCCTTCGGCAGCGCCCGGGCCAGGGCCTCGCGCCACGCCGAGCGGGGTGCGCTCCAGCCGTCGAGGACGCGTCCCAGCGCGAGCAGCACCTGCTCCGGCGGACGCTCCGCCAGCCGCTCGCCGGCCTCCCGCAGCCGCTCCAGCCGTTCGCCGACCTTCAAGCCGCGTCCCCGGCGAGCATCTGGTCGGCGGCGAGCGAGCAGCCGCGCGCCTCGGCGCCCGGCGCGCGTCCGAGCACCTCGAACCCGTCCCCGAGGCGACGCCCCAGGTCGGCGGTCTGCACCGCGAGCACGCTCCCCGTGTTGGCGAGATCCACCACGGTGACGATCCCGGTCGCGCCGGGGCGCACCTCCTCCCCGTTGCGAGGGTCCACGATGCGGACACGGGCCCAGGGCGGGCCGAGCTTGCGCCGCGGCTCTCCGGGCTCCGCCAGCACCGAGTCGTAGAACTGGCTGCCGAGCTCGGTCATGCCGTACTGGTTCACGCAGCGCTCCACGGGGATGCCCAGCGCTTGCTCCAGCTCGGACCAGAGCTCCTCGCGCGCGATCTCCCGCGCTCGACCCTTGAATCCACCCGTCTCCATGAGACGCGACCCGGACGGCAGCGCGAAGCGTCGTCCGTCCGCGGCGAGGGCCTCCAGCAGATGCACGAAGGCGAAGGCGGTGCCGCCCAGCAGCAGCGGCGTGCCGCGCTCGCTCGCCTTCGCGAGCGCTGCCACCAGCGGCCCGCGGTCCAGCTGGCCGCCCTTCGCGTGGAAGCCGCTTCCCACCCCCCCGAGCCGCTTCACGACGCAGCCGAACATGTGCGAGAGCGAGGAGTCGGGCATCTCGTCGGGCGCCGGTGCCAGCACGTGGATCGGGAGCGGCGCTGCGCCCGAGGCCGCCGCGGGCAGCACGAAGCGTCGGAAGCTGGCGAGCAGCGAGGCCTCGTAGAGCTCCAGGGTGTCCAGGTGCAGCGCACCGCGGCGTCTCGTCGCCGTCCCGCTGGTGCGAAAGGTCTTGCAGGTGCGCTCGGCCGGATGGGAGCGCAGCGCCAGCTCCTTGAAGGCGCCGGTGGGGACCGGCGGGATCTCGCGCCAGCCGGCGAGCGTCTCGGGCGTGCGACCCCGTCCGCGGCAGAAGCGCGCGTACGGCGGGCAGCGCGCGAACTGGAACGCGAAGAGCTCCCGGGCGAGCGCATCGAAGCGCTCCTCGTCGACCTGCCACCCGGGCTCCCGCATCCACGTGAGGACGCGCGCGTCCAAGCCCGCGCGCTCCGGGTCGGGACCGCTCACGACAGGCACTCGACCAGCACGTCGAGCCCCAGGCGCAGCGTCTCCTCGTCGATGCAGAGGGGCGGCGTCACCGAGAGGACGCGTCCGTCGTCGCCTGCCGGCAGCAGGATGACGCCGCGGCGCAGCGCCGCAGCACAGGCGGCGGCAGCGCGCCCGGGCCCGTCGCACTCGATTCCGAGCATGAGACCTCGTCCGCGCACGTCGGCCACCTGCGGCTTCCCCGCCAGCCGGGCGCGCAGGTGCGAGAGCGCCCGGTCCCCGAGCCGGGCGGCACGCTCCACGAGCTTCTCCTCCACGAGCACCGCCAGGCAAGCCAGCGCAGCCGCGCACGCGGGCGGGTGACCCAGGAACGTCTGGGTATGGAGCGCCTCGCCCCGCGACGGGGGCCAGGCGTCCATCACCGGGCGGCGTCCCAGGCAGGCGGAGATGGGCATGCCCGACGCCAATCCCTTCCCCACGCACAGCAGGTCCGGAACCACGCCCTCGTGCTCGCAGGCGAACCAGCGCCCGGTGCGGCCGAACCCGGTGAAGATCTCGTCGGCCACGAGCAGCCAGCCCTCGTCGTCACAGAGCGCACGCAGACCCGACAGGAAGCCGTCGGGAGGCACGCGCACGCCACCGCGGCCCTGCACCGGCTCTACCAGCACGGCGCCCACCGGCGCCGGAGCCCGTGCGGCGGCGCGGCGCACGTCCTCGAGCTCTCCGAAGCGCGCGAAGACGCTCACCCCTGGGAGGCGCATCGCGAAGGGCTGCCGGAAGTCTGCGCGCCAGGTGACGTCCAGGGTGCCCAGCGAGAGGCCGTGGTAGGCGCCCTGGAAGGCCACGACCCCGGGCCGCCCGGTGGCGAGGAGCGCCGTCTCGAGCGCCACCTCCACGGCGTCCGCGCCGGAGCAGCCCAGCACGACGCGCACGTCGCCGCCGCCCGGGAAGCGCGCCGCGAGCGCCTCGAGGAGCGCCACCTTCTCCGCGGGAGGGTGCACGTCGCCCATCCCGTGCAGCAGCCGCTCCGCCGACTCCTGCACCGCGCCCACCACCCGCGGGTGCGCGTGTCCCACGTTGGCGACGGCGAACGCGGCGCCCAGATCCAGGAAGCGATTGCCGTCCACGTCCCACACGTTCACGCCCGAGGCGCGCTCCCAGAAGGGCGGCGCCTCCGGTGCCAGGCAGGTGACGTTGCGGCTCTCCACGCGAGCCAGGCGCTCGGCGAGCGTCCGGGAGCGTGGCCCGGGCACCGCGGTGCGCAGCGACGGCGGCAGGCAGGAGGGTTCCGACACGGCACGATTGTAGAGCGCGACGGCACGACGTGCCCCGCGCAAAGGCGGCGCGCAGGGGCGGGAGGTACACTTGCCCCGTGAAAGGCTCGGACGCCATGCAGCAGGGCGTGCTCCACGACGCGCGGGCGCGGGCCGGGCTCGTCTCCCTGGTGGCCGGGTCGGCCATCTTCGCCGGCAAGCTCGCCGCCTGGCGACTCACGGGCTCGAGCGCGGTGCTCTCGGATGCGCTCGAGTCGGTGGTGAACATCGGCGCAGCGGTGCTCCTGCTCTGGAGCCTGCGCCTCGCCGCCCGACCGGCCGATCGCAACCATCCCTACGGCCACGGCAAGGTCGAGTTCTTCTCGGCGGGGGTCGAGGGAACGCTGATCGCCGTGGCGGCGCTGCTGATCGTGGCGGAGGCGGGCCGGCAGCTCTGGGTGGGGCCGGAGCTGCGGCGTCTGGAGGGCGGGCTTGTGATCGTGACGCTCGCCGCCGTGGCCAACGCCGGCCTCGGCGCCTGGCTGGTGCGCGTCGGGCGACGCACGCACTCCATGGCCCTGGTGGCGGACGGCAAGCACATCCTGACGGATGTCTTCACCAGCGCCGGCGTCGTCGTCGCGCTCGGCCTGGTCTGGCTCACGGGCTGGGTGCTGCTCGACCCGCTGATCGCGATCGCCGTGGCTCTCAACATCCTGCGCACCGGGTGGGGGCTGACGCGCGAAGCCGTGGCCGGTCTCATGGACGAGGCCGACGACGCGCTGCTCACCAACATGGTGGAGGGCCTCGAACGCGCGCGAGATCCCTGGTGGATCGACGTCCACAGCCTGCGCGCCTGGCGCTCCGGCGCGGTCTGGCACGGGGACCTGCACATGGTGGTGCCGCGCTACTTCGATGCCGACCGGCTGCACCGCATCCACGACCAGGTGGCGAGCGCGGTGCGCGGCGCCACGGGCATCCCCGGGGAGACGATCGCCCACTTCGACCCGTGCCGACCGCGTCACTGCTCCGGCTGCGCGGTGGAGAACTGCCCGGTGCGTGCGGCGCCCCTGACGCAGCGGTCACGCTTCTCCCTGGAGCGCGCCCGGCGCGCTGACGAGAGCCTGGACACGGGCGTGCCGCTCTCGGCGGGGGCGGCCCGGTGAGCGACGAGGCCGTGGGTTGCGAGACGCGCCCCACGGCGACGGTGGGGGCCTACGTGGCGCTCGGCTCGAACCTGGGCGATCGGGCGGCGCGACTGCGCGAGGCGGTGCGCGGGCTGGCGGCGCTCCCCGAGACGGAGCTTCGCGCGGTGTCGGCGCTGTACGAGACCGAGCCGGTGGGCGGGCCGCCGCAGGGCCCGTATCTGAACGCCGTCGCCGAGCTGGGCACGCGCCTCGGTCCGCACGAGCTGCTGGCGCAGCTGCTCGAGCTGGAGCGGGCCTCCGGACGCGCGCGAGGCGCCCGGCGCAATGAACCGCGCACGCTGGATCTGGATCTCCTGCTCTACGGCGCGCTGCAGCTCGATTCGCCCGAGCTGACGCTGCCCCATCCGCGCCTGGGGCAGCGCGCCTTCGTGCTCGAGCCCTTGTGCGAGCTCGCGCCGCACCTGATCCATCCCACCCTCGGCGTTCCGATCCGGACGCTCGCGGCGCGCCGACGCGCGCCCGGGGCCGTGCGCCCCTGGCGGGAGGAGGAGAGCTCGTGGCCGTCGTCGCGGTGAGCATCTCTCCGGTGGGCGAGGGCCCTTCCGTGGGCGCCTTCGTGGCCGCGGCTCTCCGGGTGGTGCGCGAGCAGGAGCGTGTGCGCTGGCGGCTCGATCCGATGTTCACCACGCTCGAAGGCGACCTCGACGAGGTGTTCGCGCTGATCCGTCGCATGCAGGAGGCCGTCTTCGCCGCCGGCGCGAAGCGCGTCTCCACCGTGATCAAGATCGACGACCGGCGCGACCGGGCCGTGGCGATGGAGGAGAAGGTGCGCAGCGTGGAGGCGCGGCTGCGTGACTGACGATTCCCCACGCCTCCGGCGCAGAAAGCCACGAGCGCGACCTTTTCGGGCCTTCGCTCATCGGGTACGCTCCCTGGCATGGCGGCCGGGGCCCCCCTTCCCAAGTCCGGGAAAACCCTTCCCAGTCAGGTGCTTCGGCAGATCGAATCGGGCGAGCTCGAGTCGCTGGACGCCCTCGAGATCCTGACTTGGGGAATCAAGAATTTTCACCCGCGCATCGCGCTGTCCTGCTCGTTCGGAGCGCCGGAAGGGCTGGCCCTGCTCCACATGATGCACCGCATCGAGCCGGCCTCGCGCGTGTTCGTGCTGGACACCGGGCGGCTTCCCCAGACGACCTACGACCTGATCGATCGGGTTCGCGAGCGCTATGCCAAGCGGATCGAGGTGGTGTTCCCGGACGCCGTGGACGTGCAGGCGATGGTGCGCGAGCACGGGCTGAACCTCTTCTACGAATCGGTGGAGAAGCGCCAGCTCTGCTGCCGGCTGCGCAAGGTCGAGCCCATGCGTCGCCATTTTGCCGAGGCCGGGCTCGACGCCTGGGTCTCCGGCCTGCGCCGCGAGCAGGGCGTCACGCGCCAGGAGGTGCGCAAGGTCGAGATCGATGCGACCTCCGGCGGGCTGGTGAAGCTCAATCCGCTGGCGGACTGGAGCCACGAGCAGGTGCTGCGCTACGTGCGCGACCACGACGTCCCGATCAACCGGCTGCACGCCGAGGGCTATCCCTCGGTGGGCTGCGAGCCCTGCTCCCGCGCCGTGCGTGCCGGCGAGGATCCGCGCGCGGGCCGCTGGTGGTGGGAGCAGGCCGAGACCAAGGAGTGCGGGCTGCATGTGGGCGAGGAAGAGGATGGCTCCGGCATCTGACGACGCACGCGAAGGAGGCCTCTCCCGGCGCGCCTTCCTGACTGGCGTGGCCGCGCTGGCCCTGGCGCCGAGTCTGGCGGGCGCGAAGGAGGGCGAGCCTTCCGACGCGGGTGCCCTTTCCGCCGCCGCGCGCCGGGCCCTGGCGCAGAGTCCCTACGTCTACGTGTCGCCGCTCCGCTCCGACGGTGAGGAGAGCGCCTGCCACGGCGAGGTCTGGTTCGCCTGGCTGGACGACACGGTGGTCCTCACCACGAGCACCACCACCTGGAAGGCGCGCGCGGTGGCCCGCGGCCTGGATCGCGCGCGCCTGTGGGTCGGTGACTACGGCCGCTGGAAGCGACCCTTCGGACGCAACGAGTCCTTCCGGGAGGGGCCGCGCTTCGAGGCGCGCGCCCGGGCCTTCCAGGATCCGGCGCTGCTCGAGCGCCTGCTCGAGGTCTATCGGGAGAAGTACCCCGACGAGATCGGCCGCTGGGCGCCGCGCTTCCGCACCGGCCACGCCGACGGCACGCGCATCCTGATCGCGTACGAGCCGATCTAGGGCTGCGACCGCTCGAACCGAAGCTCAGCGTCCGACCGCGTAGCCGAGCGCCCGGAGCTGCTGAAGCTGCAGCTCGTCGAGCTCGACCCGCTCCGCCAGTCCCCGGTCCGACGCGCCTGCGAGGTGAGCGTCCAACTCAAAGCGTAGCTTCGCGGCGAGCTCCGGGAGCGCACCCGCCAGGTTGTCCTGCTCGCCCGGGTCCAACTCTAGGTCGTACAGTTCCAGTCCTTTGTCGTCACCCGAGTCCACCAGAAGGTGATGGGGCCAGGCGGTCAGGCTCAGGAGAGGCCGTGGAGGCGCACCAACCCGCCCCCAGTTGCCGTCCAGCGACGCGACCGCCGTGGGCGGAGCGGTGGCGTGCGCCTCCCTGCCTAGCGCGGCTGCCTCGATCAGTGGGACCAGCGAGACGCCGTCGGCGTCGGCCAGCGCCGGGAGGCCGAGCAGATCCAGCAGTGTCGGCCAGACGTCCACGTTGCGGACGAGGGGCTCCACGACGATCGGCTCCCGCAGCTGGAAGGGCAGCGTCAGAAAGAATGGCACGTGGGTCACCTCCCCATAGAGGTTCCGTCCGTGGCCCTCTCCTCCATGCTCGCGGAACGCCTCTCCGTGGTCGGACGATACCGCGAACACCGTCCTCCGCAGCAGGCCGAGACGTTCGAGCTCGCCGAACAGGGCTCCGATGTTGCGGTCGGTCCAGTGGATCGCATTGTCGTAGGCGTCGACGAGCCGGGCGCCAAACCGGGCCGACTCCGCCTCGTAGAGATACTGATGCACGTCCATGTAGTGAACATAGAGGAGGAAGCGACCGTCCCGGTGAGTGCGGAGGAACTGGATCGCCGCCTGCGTGGCGTCGTAGTCCGTGCCCTGGAGGGGGTGGGACGAGGGGCTGTGCTGGGCGAAGCGCGCGGGATCGCGCTTCGGCGCCGGCTTGTAGTAGAGCTCGAAGCCCTGGGAGAAGCCGAAGTTCGGCGCCACCCAGCCGTTGCGAAAGATCCCGCAGGTGACGAAGCCCGCGTCGCGTAGGATCTCGGCCGGGAGTCTGGCCGAGTCGGAGAGCGCGTCGGAGTAGCGGTGGATCCCCGTGGTCGCCGGATAGGCCGCTGTCCAGAGCGAAGCCATGGACGTCTTCGTCCAGCTCGACTGCGAGCGGACCCGCGCGAAGCGCACGCCTCGCTGCATCATGCGGTCCATGATCGGGCTGGTGTCGCGCGGGTTGCCGTAGGCTCCGAGATGGTCCGCTCGCAGCGTGTCGATGACCACGAAGACCACGCTCAGGTCGTCGCGCTCACGGAGCCCGTAGATCTCCCCCGCCGATCCGAAGGGCCACGACGCAGCCGGGTCGTCGCGCTGCACGCACGCCAACATCGCGCCGCAAAGCATGGTCAGGGCAAGCGCTTC
>JBFGJV010000110.1:0-9733 GCA_041577015.1 Myxococcota bacterium | reverse complement strand
GGCTCGCCGAGGCGCCGGACGCCCTGGTGTTCCAGGCGGAGGCCGGCGCCCGCTACGCCGTGGTGGAGGGCGAGGGCGACGGGCGCCTCGACCCCGGCGACGCGCTGCTCGTCTGGAGCGACGGCCTCGACACGCGATACAGCGACGAGGACGTGGTCTTCGTCGTGACGGGCGACGGTCGCGGACTTCGCGCGCCGCGGCTGGACGCCCCGCCCGCCGGCGCGGCGCACGAGCGCGCGGTGGCCGCGCACGCCCGCTTCGAGGAGCAGCGCATCTACCTGCCGGGCATCCTGAACGGTGAGGGTGACAACTTCGTGGGTCGCTTCGTCTTCGACCGCGTGGTGGCGAGCCGCATCCCCACGCCGGGCGCGAACGGCGAGGCCGCGCTGCTGCGCGTGCGCCTGCGCGGGGGCACCACCTACGCCGCGGTGGAGCCGGATCATCACTTCGAGCTGCGCGTCGGCGGCGTCGCGGTGGCCGACCTGCGCTTCGACGGCTCCGAGTCCTTCGAGACCCTGGTGGCGCTCGACCCGGGCGTGGTGGTCGGCGAGCACCTGGACGTGGAGGTGGTGCCGCTCTTCGACTCCGGGGCGCCCTTCGACCTGATCTACGTGGACGCCTTCGAGCTGCACTACCGGCGCGAGCTCGTCCTGGAAGACGGCGACGGCGGAGCCCTCGTCTTCGAGGCCGAGGCGAACGCTCCACACCGGGTGACCGGCCTGCTGGACCCGTCGCGCGCCGGGATCTGGGACGTCACCGAGCCCGACGCTCCGCTGCAGCTGTCGGGGCTCACCGAGGCGCCGGACGCCCTGGTGTTCCAGGCGGAGGCCGGCGCCCGCTACGCCGTGGTGGAGGGCGAGGGCGAGCGCGCACCGGCGCGGGTGGTGGAGAACCTTCCGTCGCGCTGGAGCGAGGAGGCACGGGGCGCCGACTGGGTGGTGATCGCGGACGGGGCTCTGCTCGCCGAGGCGGAGCGCCTGGCCGCGGCGCGGGAGCGTCGGGGCCTCCGCACGGCGGTGATCGACGTGGAGGACGTCTACGACGAGCGGACCGGGGGCGTCTTCACGCCCCTCGCGATCCGGGACCTGGTGCGCGCCCTGGCGTCGGCCGGGGACGGAGCGCCGCGCCATCTGCTGCTGGCCGGCGAGGCGAGCTACGACTACCGCGACTTCCTGGGCGGCCAGGCCACGATCGGCGTGCCCAGCATGCTGGTGGACACGACCTTCGTGGAGACGGCCTCCGACTCCTGGTTCGGCGACCTGGACGGCGACGGCGCGCCCGAGCTCGCCGTGGGCCGCATCCCCGCGCGCACGCCCGAGGAGCTGGCGGCGGTGGTGGACAAGCTCGTCGCCTACGAGGCCGAGGCGGAGCGGCCCGCGCAGCCGGATTCCTGGCGCGCCCGCCTGCTGCTGGTGGCGGACGACGGCCTCGGTGCCGGCGACCCGCGCGAGGCACGGAGCTTCGAGGCGGTGCTGGACGCCGTGGCCGCGACGCTGTCCCCGGATCTGGGCGTGCGATCCTTGCGCCTCTCCGAGCTGCCCGAGGTCGGACAGGGCGACGCGGCGCGCGCGACGATCCACGACGCGCTCCGAGCGGGGCTCGCCTTCCTGCTCTACGCCGGACACGGTGGGGCGCGGGTCTGGGCGGACGAGCTCATCCACGGTGTGGACGACGTGCTCGAGGTTCCCACGGGTGCCGCGCTCCCGCTCTACCTGGTGCTGAACTGCCTCAACGCCTTCTTCGATGCGCCGAACGAGGAATCGCTGGCGGAGGTGGCGCTGCGTGCGGTTGACCGCGGGGCCGCCGGCTTCGTCTCGTCCACGGCGGTCTCGGCCTTCGAGGGACAGGATGCCTTCGCCCACGCCCTCGCCGAGAAGCTCTTCGCGGCCGGCACCGAGGTGGTGGGCGACGCGCTGCGCGAGGCACAGCGGACGATCGTCGGCCAGGAGGGTGCCGAGGACGTGCTGGCGAGCTTCGTCCTGATCGGAGACCCGGCCACGCGCCTCGCGCTGCCGCGCGTACCGGTGGCCGACCCCGGCCCCGACCGGAGCGGGAAGCTGGACACGGCCATCCCGCTGGACGGCGGGGCCAGCCGCTCTCCCCGGGACGCCCCCCTCGCCTACGCGTGGCGTCTGGTGCAGGAGCCGGAGCCCGGCGCGGGCGTCGTGCGAGGGGACTCCGACTCGAGGGCTCGGCTGGTGGGGTCGGTGCCGGGGCGGTACGTCGTGGAGCTTCGCGTGCACGACGGGCACTGGAGCAGCCCGCCGGCGGAGGTGCAGGTGGAGGTGACGGGCGAGGCCCGCGTGGCCTGGAGCTGCGGCGGACCGGCGCCTGGCGAGGACCCGACGCGCCTCTCCGGACTCGATCTCGTCTACCTGGCGGTCCCGGCCGGCGCCTCGGCGGCGCTGCGCCGTCGGCGCCGGACCCGCTGGCCAGGCTGAGCGGGGTCCTGCTGCGCACCCCGAGGGGCCCAGAACCCGAGCCCCGACGCGAGCCCGGGCCGCTACACTCCGGCCTCCATGGCGGCCCCCTTATCCCTGCCCGCAGCCTCCCGCTGGCGCTGGCTGCTCCTCCTCCCGGGGGCCCTCGCCCTCTCGGCCGCTGGAGCGCGTGCCGACTCGGCGCTGCGGGTCCCGGTGCCGCCGGTCTTCGGAGAGATCGGCGCTGCCACCTACGACGAGGCGGGCGAGCGGGTCGGCCCGGCGTCGATGCGCGTGGAGCGCCTGGACGACGGACGCGTGACCATCCAGGCGAGCAGCAGCATCGAGGGCGCGGAGCGCACCGTGGTGCGCGCCGAGCTGGTCCCCACCGACGACGGTGGGGCGCTGCGACCGCTCCGCCAGGAGTCGCGCTCCTTCGACGCCGCCGGGACCGCCCTCGGCGTGATGCGGATCGACCACGAGGCCGGACTGGCCACCTGCGCGGCCGCAGGGGCGGAGGACCTCGACCAGGAGCGGCTCGCCCTGCCCCGGGACGAGCGCGTGGCGAACGTGCTGCTGAACCTGCTCTTCCAGCCCCTGGCACGCGGAGAGTCACGAGCCGTGGACTTCCAGATCTTCGTGTGCCGGGGTGGACCGCGCATCATGGACGGCGAGGCGTCCGTGGAGGGCCCGATCCGCCCGGCGGGCGAGGAGGCGGGACTCGTCCAGGTGCGTTACGGCGTCGACCTGGGGCCCCTGCTGTCTCGCTTCGCGAGGCCCTTCCTGCCGCGGCTCGCCTCGTGGTTCGACCCCACGGCTCCCGACGCCTGGGTGGGTCACCGCATGCCGTTGTTCTCGAACGGCCCCACGGTCCTGATCGTGCGCTCGGGCGTCTCCGCGAAGCGTCTCACCAGCCCCTAGCGCGGTCTAGCCGCCCGAGGATCCGGGCGCCGGCGCGGCCGGCGCGGTGCGCCAGAGCCAGGGTGAGGCGTCCACGGTCTGGAGCGCCGCCTGGTCGAGCGCCACCAGATGCCGGCCCCAGGACGCGACGCGGCTGCGTGGGTCCACGTCCACCGATTCGACGATGCGGCCCGCGCGCGGGTCGAGCACCTGGAGTCCACGCTCGCCGAGCAGGAACACCATCGTCTCGATCACGGCCGCATCGTGCACCCGCCCGACGTCCCGCCATGCGAGACGCACCAGGCTGCGGGGCGCGTGCGGCCGGCTCAGGTCGAAGCACGCCACACCGAGCTCGCCCACCACGGCCGCCAGACCTTCCTCCACGCGCAGGCGCCGCGCCCGGAAACCGAAGCCGAGCCTGACGCGCGCGCCCACCCGCCCGGCCTCCAGCTCCTCGAGGGTGGCCACGTAGAGGGCACCGTCGTCCAGGAACGCCAGGTGCCGGGCACCCAGGCGCGCGACGGCGGTGACCGGGCGCGCCAGCAACGTCTCGACCTTCCCCGTGCCCCGCTCTGCGATGCGCAGCAGGCCGCGGGTCCCTGCCACGAAGACGTCGTCTCCCAGCTCCGTGACGGCACGCACGGTGCCGACCTGGTCCCGCGGGAGGGCCGCGATCCGACGCGGCTCGCCGCCCAGGGCCACCATCTCGAGCCCTCCCTCGCCGAACACCGCTACCCGGTCGCCGTGGCCCCAGACGCCATCGAACCGCGCCAGGTCGCGCGGGCGCCGATACTCGCTCACCAGCCGGGGCCGTTCCGGATCCGCCAGGTCGAGCACCCGGAAGCGCCCGTCCGTGAACAGCGCGAAGGCACGCTGCCCTCGCGCATCCACGGCGATGGCACCCTCGGGCAGCTCGTTCACCCCGCGGCGGGTCGCGTCCGAGCGCCAGCGCGCCACCGGAACGAAGAATCCCCGCCAGAACACCGGCGCTCGTACGCCGAACAGGATCGAATCGCCCCGTCGTCCCTCCCCGTCCGGGGCCCGGAAGCGGAACGTCTCGCGCCAGATGGGGGTGTCCTCCCCGGCTCGCGTGACGCTCACCTGCGTGCGCGAACGGACGCCGGCGGGCATCATGCGCCCCGCGACGACCTCCGTACCGGCCGCGTCCTCCTGGTGGTGGATCTCCAGGATCGCATCCACCCCGGTATCGACGGCCTTCGACCCCGACGGCAGCACGACGAGCGGCAGGCCGGCGCTGGCGTACGTCCGCTCCGCGTGCTCCCGGAACGCGGCGGCCAGGCGCGGCGCGTTCGGAGTCGAGTCGGCAACGACGACGCGCAGCCCGACCCGATCGACGCGCGTGCGTTGTCTCAAGGCCGGAAGCCCCAGGGAGCGGCGCGCCTCGGCCGTGAAGTCGCTGGCCGGGAAGCGCTCGGTGAACGCCAGCAGCTCGTCGGGCCGGGTCACGAAGCCCCGCGCGTTCAGATACGCGGCGTTGCCGCGCGCTCGCTTCGCGTGCGCACCGTCCGGAAGCAGCTCCAGGAAGCGCTCGTAGGCGTCCACGGTGCCTTCGCGACGCGCTCGCTCGAACTCGGCCGCCTCCACGCGCGGCTCGAGCGCTGGGAGCGCGTCGCTGGCGGGGAACTCCCGGCGCAGGCGCATGAGCCCCTCGTGCGTCGGATCGCGCTCCAGCGCCAGCACGGCCAGGCGCTCCCGGGCCTGCGCCGCCTGGGGGGCGCCCGGGTGCTGGCGCAGGAAGCGCCGGTAGCCAGCGGGGCTGTCCTCCGCCTGCACGCGGGCCCACGTGCCGCCGAGGCAGGCGCCGAGGGCCAGGGCCAGGATCGAGACCGGGAGTGCGTACGCGGCGCGCATGCGGCGGGCTCCGAACGGGTCTCCCGGGGAGGATCGGCCGTCGGGGACGCCCGCTTGAGGCGTCGTTGCGGCGCGAACGCGTGCTCCTACCCTCCCGCCGTGGCGTCGGAAACCTCGACGCGGCGCGGGGCCGACGCCCCCGTCGTCGTGACCGTCACCGCGAACGCGGCCATCGACCGCACGCTGCGCGTCGAGCGTCTGGTTCCGGGGCGACGACATCGGGTCGAGACGGATCGGAGCCAGGCTGGCGGCAAGGGCGTCAACGTGGCGCGCGTGCTCCAGGCCCTCGGCCACGCGACGCACGCGGTGGTCGTGGTGGGCGGCGCGGCCGGAGCCTGGATCCTCGAAGACCTCGAGCGCGCCGCGCTGCCGGCCACGGGCGTCCACGCCCGGGGCGAATCGCGGACCTGTCTCGAGATCTTGGATGCGAAGGGCGACGCCACCCAGCTCCACGGTGCCGGCGTCGCGGCCAACGCCGAGACGGCGGACGCCCTGCTGCGCGCGACGCAGGCGCGATTGCAGGGAGCGAGCTGGCTCGCGCTGTGCGGGAGCCTCGCTCCCGGGCTCCCCGAGGACACCTACGCACGCCTGGTGGCGTGCGCGCGCGCACGCAACGTGCCGGTCGCCGTGGACGGCAGCGGGGAGGCCCTTCGCCGAGCCTGGGGCGCTCACCCCGAGCTGGTGCGCATCAACCGCGCGGAGGCTGCCGAGGCGCTGGGCGTGGCGCCCGAGCGCCTGAACGCGCCTCCTGCGCACACGCCGGGCCGCGCCGGTCTCTGTGTCGTCTCCGACGGTCCGGACGGCATCCTCGCCTGGACGCCCGACGGTGCCGGCTGGTGGGTGGATCCGCCCCGCGTGACCGCACGCAATCCCGTGGGCTGCGGCGACGCGATGCTCGCCGGGCTGCTGGACGCCCTCGCCGCCGGGATGCCCACGCCCGCGGCCCTGCGCGCAGGCGCCGCGCTCGGGGCCGCCGACGCCGAATCCGACGCGGCGGGTCGGGCGGACCCCGCACGCGCGCGGGAGCTGGCGCCCCGGGTGCGCGTCCACTCGCGGAGCCCGTCGCCGTGATCCGCGCTGCGATCTTCGACATGGACGGGCTGCTGGTGGATTCCGAGCCGCTCTGGCAGCAGGCGGAGCTCGAGATCTTCCGTCAGGTGGGCGTCCCCCTCGACCGCGAACGTTGCTTGCAGACGCGCGGCAAGCGCATCGAGGAGGTGGTGGAGTACTGGTACGCGCTCCATCCCTGGGCCTCCCCCTCGCGCCCGGAGCTCCAGCGACGCATCCTGCGGCGCGTGATCGAGCTGGTGCGCGAGGCGGGCACGGCCAAGGCGGGCGTGCACCACGTGCTGGGCTTCGCGCGGGAGCGCGGCCTCGCGCTGGGCCTGGCGTCCTCATCGTACTACGCGGTCATCGAAGCCGTGCTGGAGCGCCTGGGCCTGCGTGGCGCGTTCCACGCCGTGCACTCCGCGGAGGAGGAAAGGCGCGGCAAGCCGCATCCGGACGTCTACTTGCGCGCGGCCCGCAAGCTCGACGTGCCCGCCGCCCACTGCCTGGCCTTCGAGGACTCGCCGGCCGGCGTGGAGGCGGCGAAGGCCGCCGGCATGAAGTGCGTGGCCGTCCCCGATCTGCAGCCGGAGCCGGGGCCGGCCCGGGAGGAGGAGCGAAGCCGGCTGGCCCGGGCGGACCTGGTGCTGGAGTCGCTGGAGCGTTTCGACGAGCGAGCCTGGAAGGAGCTCGGCGGATCGTGAGCGGGCCCCTCCGGACGGTGGTCGTGGTGGGCGCGTCGCTGGCGGGGCTGCGCGCCGTGGAGACGCTGCGCCGGCGGGGCTTCGATGGGCGTCTGGTCCTGATCGGCGACGAGAGGCACGAGCCCTACGACCGTCCGCCGCTCTCGAAGGAGCTGCTGCGGGGAGAGTGGGGCCCGGAGCGGATCGCCCTGCGTCGCGACGGGCTCGACGAGCTCTCGCTCGACCTCCGTCTGGGCCGGCGCGCGCGCGCGCTGGACCTGGACGCTCGGGAGGTCCGGCTCGAGGGCGGCGAGCGCGTGGCCTTCGACGGGCTGGTGCTCGCGACCGGCGCCCGCGCGCGTCCCCTGCCGGGCGCACCGCGCCTCGAGGGCGTGCACCTGCTGCGCACCCTCGACGACGCCCTCGCCCTCCGCGACGCCCTGGATTCCGGGCCGCGCGTGGCGGTGGTGGGCGCCGGGTTCATCGGGGCGGAGGTGGCCTCCTCCTGCCGCAAGCGCGGGCTCGACGTCACCGTGATCGAGGCGCTCGAGATCCCGCTGGCGCGCGCCATCGGTCCGGAGATGGGCGCCGTCTGCGCCTCCCTGCACGGGGACCACGGGGTCGAGCTCCGCGTGGGCGCACCGGTGGCCGGCCTGGAGGGCACGGGCCGCGTGGGGGCCGTGCGCCTGGAGGACGGCAGCCGGGTCGCCGCGGATCTCGTGGTGGTGGGGATCGGCGTCGCGCCGGCCACGGACTGGCTGGAGGGCTCGGGGCTCGAGCTCGCGGACGGGGTGGTCTGCGACGAGACCTGCGCGACGCGCGCGCCCGGCGTGGTGGCGGCCGGGGACGTGGCGCGCTGGACCAATCCGCTCTTCGGCGAGTGCATGCGCGTCGAGCACTGGACCCACGCCGTGGAGCAGGCGGCCGCGGCCGCCGGACGTCTGCTGGATGGTGAGGCCACGGAGCCCTTCGCGCCGGCACCGCTGTTCTGGTCCGACCAGTACGACGTGAAGATCCAGTTCGCGGGCCACCACCGTCCGGGCGACCGGGTGGAGGTGGTGCACGGGCGTCCCGAGGAGCGCCGCTTCGTGGCGCTCTACGGCCGCGGGGAACGGCTGGTGGGGGCGCTGGCCATGAACCGCCCGCGCCAGCTCGTGGCCTGGCGTCGGCGCGTCCGTGAGGGCGCGTCCTGGGAGGACGCCCTGGCCGAGGCGCGCGCGAGCGGCGCCTAGCGGCGGCCCTTTCCGTTCACCTTGTTGAAGAACTGGACGTTCGGCTCGAAGGCGCGCGCGTGCCCGGGCGTCAGGAAGCGCTGGTAGCGGCGGTCGCCGTTCAGGTGCCGCTGGAAGAAGGCCACGGTGTAGAGGTTGGTGATGCGGTGCACCTCGTCCGAGTCGAGCACGTCCGGCCCGCAGCCGACCAGGAACTCGTCGCTGAAGAGACTCAGGGCCAGATCGATCGCGGTCTGGGGGATGCCGCTGCTCAGGAAGGCGTCCAGGATGGCGCAGGCGTCGGCGAAGGCGAAGTGCACCGCCCCCTCGATGTCCACGCGCAGCACCTTGTGGGCCTGGACCTCCTCGTAGGGCCGCACGCTGTCGGGATCGATGGGCGTCGTGGTGTCCAGGGTGCCGCCGAGGATCAGGGTGGGGACGCGGATCTTCGCCAGCTCCGCGTCGCTGAGCAGCCCCGAGGCCGGGGCCAGGGGCACGAGGGCGCGCACGCGCGGATCCGGAGCCCCGGGAAGGTCCACCTCGACCCCGGCCGGCGGACCGACCTGGTCGCCGAAGCCCGAGGCCATCGCCAGCGTGGTGTAGCCGCCGAAGGAGTGACCGGTCACGCCGATGGCGGAGGCGTCGATGCGGCGGTGGAAGGGATCGTCCGGGTCTTCGTTGCGCGCCAGCATCGTGTCGATGAGGAACGAGACGTCGCGCGGACGGTTCACGGCGCTGAGGGGATCGCCGCCGCCGCCCAGGGAGTCGAGGACCGTGTTGCCGCTGTGGTCCGGGGCCGCCACCACGAAGCCGTGGCTCGCCAGCACCTCGGTGAGGAAGAAGGACTGGTAGCGGAGCCCACCGCTCCCGTGGGAGAAGATCACGAGCGGGAAGGGGCCGTCGTTCGAGACGACGGGGGCGTCGAAGGCCAGGTCGGAGACGATCTCGGTGGCCAGCAGGCCGTAGGCGGTGGGCGAGGCTCCCGCCGCGTCGGCGGGATCGACCGGATACCAGACGTCCACGTACAGGCTGCGCGGAGCCCGGGAGGGATCCGGCAGCGGGAAGTCCACGCGCCCGACGGCGTAGGGACCGGGCTCGTCGGGGCGCGTGAAGCCGTTGCCCGCGAGGGCGGCGCCGGGAAGCAGGACGAGCAGGGTTAGCGCGAGGATCGCGCGCGGGACGCGCGGGCGGGAAGGCGAGGAGCACACGAACGAAGTCCTCCGGGAACCAGCCCCACCCCCCGACCGGGTGTAGCAAACATTCCCGGATGTCAGCCGGAATCCCCGGGGGTGAGCTTCTCCAGGCGCTCCGCCGCCTCCAGGTACTCCTCCACCAGGCGCACGATCACCTCGCGCACCGGGCGCACCTCGTTCATGGAGCCGACGATCTGCCCCACGGGGTTGAAGTTCACGTCGCGCGCCTGCTTGGGATAGCGATGGCCGCGCACCACGGCCTCGGCGGTCACCATGAACTGGAGCGGCATGCCGAGAGGCTTGGGGTTCTCGGGGCTCTCCCAGGCCTCGGTCCAGTCGTTGCGCAGCATGCGGCAGGGCTTTCCGGTCCAGGCGCGCGAGCGCACCGTGTCGCGGCTCGTGGCGGC
>JBFGJV010000109.1:0-9776 GCA_041577015.1 Myxococcota bacterium | reverse complement strand
GTCGCGCCGCCGAGGCGGTGGCGCACCTGCTCGCCGCGTGATCCCGGCGCAGACCCTCTTCCTGGCCCAGGTGGGCACCACGCTCGCCATGACGGGTCTGGTCTGGTTCGTGCAGGTGGTCCACTACCCGCTGTTCGCCGCCGTGGGCAGCGACCACTTCGTCGCCTACGAGCGTCGCCACGCCCGGCGCACGAGCTGGGTGGTGCTGCCGCTGATGAGCGTCGAGCTGGCGACGGCGCTGGCGCTGCTGGTGCGGCGCCCGGAGGCGGTTCCGGCCCAGGCGGCCTGGCTCGGCGCCGGCCTGCTCGGGGTGATCTGGCTCTCCACGGCGGCACTCCAGATTCCCATGCACGCACGGCTCGGTCGTGGCTTCCACGCCCGGGCGCACCGCCTGCTCGTCGCCAGCAACTGGCTGCGAACGGCGGCCTGGAGCGCGCGCAGCCTGCTCGTGCTCTGGATGGTCGCCCGCGTCATCGGCTAGAACCGACCCGGTGGCCCGGCAGTTCGAGCTCTTCGGCGAAGCGGAGCGAGGCGTGCGCCCGGCGCGCGTGGCGGAGGAGGTGCGCGCGCTCGCCGGCGCCTTGCCCGGCACCCTCCGTCTCGGAACCTCGTCGTGGTCCTTCCCCGGCTGGGCCGGGCTGGTCTGGGAGCGCGCGGCGTCGCGTCAGCGTCTGGCACGCGAAGGACTCGCTGCCTACGCCCGGCATCCGCTGTTCCGCACGGTGGGTCTCGACCGCACCTACTACGCGCCGCTCGCCGCGGAGGCGCTGGCGACGTACGCGGGCCAGGTGCCCGAGGACTTCCGCTTCGTGGTGAAGGCCCACGAGGGCTGCGTGTTGCCGCGCATCGCGGCGCGTACCAACCCGCGCTTCCTGGATCCCGCCTGGGCCACCGACGTGGTGGTGGGACCGCTCCGGGAGGGCCTCGGGCCCAAGGCCGGGGCGCTGGTGTTTCAATTCCCGCCGCTGGCGCCGGGTGCATGCGGTGGCCCCGAGCGCATGGCGGAACGTCTGCACGCCTTTCTCACCGGGCTTCCGCGCGGTCCCTTGTACGCGGTGGAGATCCGCACCGCGGACTGGCTGACCACGCTCTGGGCGGACGCCCTGCGTGCCGCGGGCGCCGTGCCCTGCCTCACCGTGCATCCACGCATGCCGAGCCTGGAGCGACAGCTGGAGCGGCTCGCGCTCGCAGCCGGGCCCGCTCTCGTGGTGCGCTGGAACCTGGGACACGGACTCGGCTACGAGGCCGCCCGCGAGCGCTACGCGCCCTTCGACCGCCTCGTGGCCGAGGACGCGCCCACGCGTCGCTCGCTGGCGCAGCTGTGCAGGGACGCCGTGCGGGGCGGGCGTCCGGCCTGGGTCACCATCAACAACAAGGCGGAGGGGTCGGCGCCGCTCTCGGTGCTGGCCCTGGCGCGGGCAATCCTGGCTCAGGGGCCGAGCGGATAGGTGGCCGCGATGTGTTGCGCCAGGGCCTCGATGCGCTCCAGGCGTGCCGGGTCGGACTCCTTGCTCTGCAGCGACTCCACGATGCGCGCCAGCCGCCCGGCGGTGGTCCCGCTCTCGAGCTTCTCGCCGCTGGCGGCGTCGGTGAAGAAGTCGAGGATCGCGTGGCGGAGCGCGCCCTCCTCGATCTCTCCGTAGGCGCGCCAGGGCACGGCGAGGAGCTTCGCGGCGCGAAACGAGTTGGAGAGGTACTGTGTCCCGCCTCGCAAGCGCTGCGCGCGATAGTTGAGCTCGAAGTAGGCGATGGCCACGGCATTCAGGGCGTCGTAGTTGCGCCGGTCCACCGGGCTGCGCTCCAGGTCGTCGCGCAGCGCACGCAGGTCGAGATCCTGCGTCTTGGCCGGATCGAGCACCACGTCGAAGAGCTCGCGGTAGCGAGGCACCACGTCGTCGAGCACATGGTCGTTGCCGGCGACGTCCCAGTGGCTGCCGCTCCCGGTCAGCCGGTAGCGCAGCGGGTCGGGGTCGGTGGCGCAGGCGAGGAGCAGAACCAGGCCGAGGGCGACGCCGCGCACGCGTGTCTTGCGGGCTTCCATCTCTGGTCCGGTTTCCTCCCCGCTCCTACGCTCCGCCCCGGCCGACGGTTTCCGGCGTGGCGGCGGGGCTTGCGCGCCACCAGGCCTCGAGCCGGGCGCGCAGGCCCTCGGGCGTGTTGCACGCGGGCTCGCGGATCACCTCTTCGGTAAGGAAGTCCAGGGCGCTTCCCACGTGGGGCCCCGGACCGCAGCCCAGGATCGTCATCACGGCGCGCCCGTCCAGGGCGAGGTCGCGGCGCCGCAGGGCGAGTGCGCCCGAGCGCCGTACCCGCGCCACCGTCTCGCGCAGGGCTGCCAGGCGCGCGTGGGCCGCCGCGTCCGGTGTCTCCGCGAGCTCCGCCTCGCGCAGGGCGAAGAGCGCCCCCACGCGCTCCTCGCCGACGCGGCGCAGCAGACGACGCACGGTGACCTCGCTGCCGGGGTCCGCCCGGTCGTCCAGCGGATGATGGTCGAGCAGGCGCGCCGTCTCCTGGACCGTGCCACGCGAGAAGCGCAGCCGCGCCAGCGGACCCCGTGGATCGAGGCCCCGCAGCCAGGCGGCCAGGCGGATCGGAAGCTCGACGGGAACGCGATCCACCACGCCCGGAGCGTCGGGAGAGCCTTGCCCGGAGAGCAGCGCCCGCTCGAGCCCCGTGCGCCGCAGCAGCGCGAGCCCTGCGCCGGCGCGGGGCGCCAGCAGCAGGGCCTCGAGCTCGCGGCGGATGCGCTCGCGCGCCACGCCCTCGAGCCGCGCCGCCGCCGCCGCGAGCGCTTCCTCGAGGGGCGCGTCCGGCTCGAGCTCCAGGCTGGCCACCATCCGCGCGGCGCGCAGCGCGCGCAGCGGATCCTCGCCCAGGCGCGCCCGGGGATCGCCCACCGCGCGCAGCCGTCCCGCGCGCAGATCCGCGCGTCCCTCGTACGGGTCGATCAGTCGTTCGGTCACGGGATCCCAGGCCATGGCGTTCACCGTGAAGTCGCGATGCGCCAGGTCGTCGTCGAGCCGCGGCCCGGCGCGGTAGGTCGTGACGTCCACGGGACCCGTCGCGGTCGGGATCATCACCGTGCCGTGGTGCAGCCCGATCGGAATCGCGCGCGGGAAGAGCGCCAGCACCGCCTCCGGCGGCGCAGAGGTGGCCACGTCGAAGTCGGTGACGCGAGCCCCGCGCACGAGATCGCGCACGCAGCCCCCGACGAGCACCGCCTCGTGACCGCCGGCCAGCAGCCGCGCCAGCAGGACGCGTACGGGCGCCGGAACGGCGTCGGTAGCGCCGGGGAAGGCGCTCGGCTGCGAAACCATGCGTGTCAGTCTACCGTCGGCATTTCGGGGCGCCGGGACGCGTGCCGTGCAGGGCCCGACGCCTCCCCCGGGCGTCGACGCGGGTTCGGGCCGGCGGGTTGTCTCGCGAGCATCCCCCGCTTCCCGCCTTCCCGCCGGGCGCGGCCCCGGCGTGCTCCCCCGCACGGGCGGGCCTGTTATGCTTGGCCTCCCACGAGAGGGAGGCGAGCATGGCGAAGCGTGCAGGGCGCGACATCGAGTTCGCGAGCAACGGTGAGACCGCACGTGGCTACCTCGCGGTGCCCACCTCCGGGCGCGGCCCGGGCGTGGTCGTGATCCAGGAGTGGTGGGGGCTGGTGGACCACATTCGCGACGTGTGCGACCGCTTCGCGCGGGAGGGCTTCGTGGCGCTGGCACCGGATCTCTACCGGGGCGAATCCACCGCCGACCCCGACGAGGCGGGCCGGCTGATGATGGGTCTCGAGATCCCGCGCGCGGCGAAGGACCTGGACGCGGCGGTCCAGGCGCTGCTGGGACACGACGCCGTCGAGGGCGCCAAGGTGGGGGCGATCGGCTTCTGCATGGGCGGTCAGCTGGCGCTGTTCGCGGCCACCCGCAATCCCAAGATCGGTGCCGTGGCGGACTTCTACGGCGTGCACCCGAACGTGACGCTGGATCTCTCGGGCCTCGAGGCGGGCGTGCTCGGCATCTTCGGCGAGAACGATGGCTTCGTCACGCCGGAGGTGGCGCGCAAGCTCGAGGCGGACCTGCGTGGCGCGGGCAAGCGCGTGCAGGTGGAGATCTACCCGGGCGTGGACCACGCGTTCTTCAACGACACGCGCCCGGACGTCTACAAGGCCGACGCCGCGGCCCGGGCCTGGGCGGAGACGCTGGCCTTCTTCCGCGCGGAGCTGCGTTGAGTCACGACGCGCTGGTCCCCGTGGGCCGCCCGCGCTCCGGACGGGGTGCCCCGGGCTACCTGCCGGGACCGTTGCGCGAGCTGGCCGAAGAGCTGGAGCAGCGGCTGGCTGCCGTCCCCACCCGCATCAACGAGTACGGGGTCGATCCGTTCGGCTTCGACCCGGCCTTCGCGCGGCCCTGGCTCGTCCCCGCGGCGTTCCTGTACCGCTACTGGTTCCGCGTCGAGACGCACGGCATCGAGAACCTGCCCGCGGGGCGCATGCTGCTGATCGGCAACCACGCGGGCAACACCTTCGCCTACGACGGCGCCATGCTGGGCATGGCCACGCTGCTGGAGGCGAGCCCGCCGCGCGTGGTGCGGGGCATGGCCGAGTACTACCTCCAGAAGCTGCCCTTCTTCAACGTCTTCATGCACCGCATGGGCTCCGTGGTGGGGACCCCCGAGAACTGCGTCCAGCTGCTGGAGCAGGGCGAGGCGATCATGGCGTTTCCGGAGGGCCAGCGGGGCTTCGTGAAGCCCTACTCCCAGCGTTACAAGCTTCAGGAGTTCGGGCTCGGCTTCATGCGGCTCGCGCTCGAGACCGAGACGCCCATCGTGCCGGTGGGCATCGTGGGCTCGGAGGAGCAGAGCCCGGCGCTGGCGAACCTGCGCTGGGTGGGCCGCTGGATCGGCTCGCCGGCCTTCCCCATCACGCCCACCTTCCCGTGGCTCGGGCTGTTCGGGTTCCTGCCGCTCCCGGTCAAGTTCCGCATCCGCTTCGGGCGGCCCATGCGCTTCGAGGGCGACGCCAACGAGGAGGACGCGGAGGTGACCAAGAAGGTGGAGCAGGTCAAGAAGACCATCCGGGGACTGATCCGCCAGGGACTCGAGGCCCGCCGCGGCTGGTTCGCGTGACCGGGCACGCCGGCTACCACCACGACATCCGCCGTCAGGATCGCCGCTCGCTCCGCATCTCGCTCGCCATCGTGGCCGGCTTCCTGGTGGTGGAGGTGGTCGGCGGCCTGCTGGCCGGAAGCCTCGCGCTGCTGGCGGACGCCGGCCACATGGCCACCGACCTGGCGGCCCTGGCCCTGGCCCTCTTCGCCCTGCACGTCGCCGAGCGACCGCCGACGCCGGAGAAGACGTTCGGATACCAGCGCACGGAGATCCTGGCCGCGCTGGCCAACGGCGTGGTGCTGGTGCTGATCGCCATCGTGGTGGCGAGGGAGGCCCTGGAGCGGCTGGGCGAGCCGCCCGAGGTGCGGGGCGGCCTGATGCTGGCCGTGGCCCTGGCGGGTCTCGCCGCCAACCTCGTGTGCGCGGCGGTGTTGTACCGCGGCCGCGCGCGCAGCCTGAACGTGCGCGGCGCGTTCCTGCACGTGATCGGGGACGCGCTGGGTTCGGTGGGGGCGGTGGTTGCCGCGCTCGCGATCCGCTGGAAGGACTGGACCTGGGCGGACCCCGTGGTGGCGCTCGCCATCGCGGCGCTGATCCTGGTCTCCGCTTGGAGCCTGGTGCGGGAGTCGGTGGACGTGCTCATGGAGGCGACCCCGGCCCACGTGGACCTGGCGTCGCTCGAGCGCTCGATCCGGGCGGTGCCCGGCGTGCGGGACCTGCACGATCTCCACGTCTGGACGCTCACGTCGGGCTATCACGCCATGAGCGCCCACGTGGACGTGGACGAGAGCGCGGACGGTCACGCCGTGCTCCATCAGCTCTCGGACCTGGCGGAGCGGAGCTTCGGGATCGCGCACACGACCTTCCAGCTCGAGCCCGCTGCGCCGCTGCTCCGCATCGAGAGCGAGCCCCCGCGCTCCCGCGCCTGACTCAGCGCTGCTCGGGAAGGATCGTCGCGAACAGCGGCACCAGGTCCGGACCCTGGCGAAGCGTGTGTCCTCCGTCGATGGGCACGCACTGGCCGGTGATCCAGGCCGCCTGGTCCGAGAGCAGGAAGCTCACCAGCGCCGCCACCTCCTCGGGCTTCCCCAGACGGGCCAGCGGCATGCGGCGCCGGTACTCGGCGGTCGCGTCCGCGTTGGAGACCAGGGGCTCGGTCATGGGCGTGGGCACCAGGCCGGGGAGCACCGCGTTCACCCGGATGCCGTGCTCCCCGAGGTCGTCCGCGGCGCAGCGCGTCAGCATGTCCACGCCCGCCTTGGACGCGCAGTAGGCCGTCATCCAACGATGGGTGCGGAGCGCGGCGATGGAGCTCACGTTGACGATGCACCCCCCGCCGGCGCGCTTCATGGCGCGCGCCTCCGCGCGCAGGCAGCGGTAGACGCCGGTCAGGTTGGTGTCGATCACGGTCTGGAAGTCGGAGGTCGGCGCGTTCAGCACGCTCCCGATGGCACCGGTCCCGGCGGCATTGACCGCCAGCGTGAGGGGGCCGAGCCGCTCCTCCACGGTCGCCACCGCCGCCTCCACCGCCGCCTCGTCGGTGACGTCGCAGACGGCCCACGCCGCGCCTTCGCCCAGCTCCCGGGCCGCCTCCGAAAGCACCGCGTCCCGACGGCCCGCCAGCAGCACGCGTGCGCCCTCGGTGGCCAACGCGCGCGCACAGGCGAGCCCGATTCCGCTACCACCCCCGGTGACGAGCGCCGCCCTGCCGTCGAAGCGTCCCATGCCTGAGCCCTCCCGTGGCGTTCCGGATAGCACGCTCTCGCGATACACTGAAGCCGGCCGCCCCGCGGCGCAGTGCCAGGAGACCGCCATGCCCACCGTGCTCGGTGCCCCGCCCTCTCCCTTCGTGCGCAAGGTGCGCGTCTTCATGGCCGAGAAGGGCATCCCCTACGACCTGGAGCCCGTGGCTCCCTTTCCGCCCCAGAACGCGACACCGGAGTTCCGGGCCGTGAGCCCGCTCGGCAAGATCCCGGCGCTCCGCGACGGCGACTTCGCCATCTCCGACTCCTCGGTGATCTGCGCGTATCTGGAGCGCACGCATCCCAACCCGCCGCTCTATCCGGCGGACCCCCAGGATTACGCGCGCGCGCTCTGGTACGAGGAGTTCGCCGACTCGCGGATGGCCGAAGGCGTCGGGGGCGTCTTCTTCAATCTGGTGGTGAAGCCGAAGCTCTTCAAGCAGGAGCCGGACCAGGCGCGGGTCACCGAGGCGTGGGAGACGATCCTGCCGGCCTGCTTCGAATATCTGGAGGGCAGGCTCGACGACGGCGACACGCTCGTCGCGGGCCGCTTCTGCGTGGCCGACATCGCGGTGGCCAGCCAGATCCAGAACCTCCGCCACGCCGAGCGGGACGTGGACCCCGCCCGCTGGCCGAAGCTCGCGCGCTGGGCGGACGCGACCCTATCGCGGCCCTCCTTCAAGACGTGCGTGGACGAGGAGACGAGGTTCTTCGCCTCGCTCTGAGAAGAGGGGTTCTCTCATGCACGAGGTCAGGCTCTTCGGCAGCCGCATCTCGCCCTTCGTGGAGAAGGTGGCACGGGCTCTCGGCCTGAAGAAGCTCGACTTCCAGCTGGTGGCGCCGCGCAGCCCCCTCGACTTCCGCCGGTGGAATCCGCAGACGGGAAAGATGCCGGTGCTGGAGCTCGCGGGGGAGCGGCTCCACGACTCCACCTTCATCCTGCGCCGCCTGGAGCGGGAGGTGCCGGACCCGCCGCTCTTCTCCGCGGAGCCGCGCACGGCGGCGAGCCAGCGCCTGCTCGAGGACTGGTCCGACGAGTCGCTCTACTGGCACGCCATGGCGCTGCGCTGGTCGAAGCGGCACGCTGCGGCCTCCGCGGACCAGATCGTCTCGGACCTGCCGGCGCCGGTGCCGCTGCGGCCGGTGATGCGCCGCGTGATCGCGCGCCAGCTGGGCGGCATGGCGCGCACGCAGGGGTTGGGGCGGCTGCCCGAGGCGGTCGTGGTGAGGGAGCTCGCCGCCCGCCTGGACGATCTCGTGGCGCTGCTGGGGGGCAGGCCCTTCTTCTTCGCGGAGCGACCGAGCGCCGGGGACCTCGCGGTCTACGGACAGCTCCACATGCTGCGCTCCGGACCGACGCCGGAGGCAGCGCGCCTGCTGGAGGAGCGGGCTGCGCTCGTGGAATGGAGCAAGCGCCTGGAGCAGGCGACCGGCGGCTAGTCAGGGCGCGTCCTCGTCCTGGGAGAGGGCGCGCGCGACCAGGCGACGCACGCGTGGGTGACGCAGCAGGGCGAGGGTCTCGCCCCGCTCGGCCAGGCGACGCACCTCCGGATCCTGCGCCAGCGCGTGAAGCTCCGGATCGCTGCGCAGGCGCTCGAGCCGTGGCCCCACCTGGGCGAGCGTGGCACGGGCCGCGTCGCGGAACGCCCCGGCGTCTGTCACCGCCTCCTCGTCCACCAGGCCGAGCTCGGCCAGCTCGTGGCGCAGCGGCACGTCGTGCGCCAGCTGCACGAAGCTGCTGCGCTGCAAGGCCGCGTCGAGGGAGCCCGCCTCCACGTGACGCCAGAAGAGCCGGTCGTCGGCCAGCCTCCCGACGTGCGGATGCTCCAGCAGGCTCTGCAGCCCCTCCAGGCTCTCCGCCGGCCGGGCGAGGGTGCGCGCCGTCACCCGGGCCGCCGGGTTCGAGGCGCCGAGCACAGCCCGCACGCCGCCCTCCACCGCGGCGCGCGTCACGCGGGTGACCGACGAGGCGGGCTCGACGGGACGGGGACCCTCGTCCTGGAGGGCGCGGGCCGCGTCCAGCCAGAGCGCCAGCCACGCCAGCAGCAGCGCGAAGAGACCGCCGCGCAGGGCTCCGAACAGGCTGCCGCCCAGGCGGTCCACCACGGGCCGAGGCGCGCCGCCGCGTCGCCGGGCCTGGCGCCTTCCGAGCGCGCCACCGATCACGCCGAGGAGGGCGACGGTGGCGAAGAATGCCGCGGTGCCGGCCAGGGGCGGACCGAGCAGGGGAGGCAGCGAGGTGGCCGCCGAGACCGCTTCGCCCAGGTGCACGGCGGCGAGCCAGGCCGCCGCCCAGGCCGCGATCAGCGTGACCAGCGAGAACGCGCTCGCGAGCCAGCCGCGCCAGCAGCCCCACAGCCCGAAGAGGGCCACGAGCGCCAGGGCGAGGACGTCGCGAAGCGGCCCGTCGGCTCCCACCGTCGCTCCCTTCTCCCGCGGCCCGTGCGCGGGTCGCCGCTCAACCGATCTGGCGCTTCTGCTCCAGGATGAGCCGCTCGTAGGCGGCCGACAGCTCCAGGGAGAGCGCCCGCAGCGCGGCGAAGGCCACCGGGCCCAGGGAGTCGGATCCGTTGTCCGCGTAGAGGAGGTTCACCACCCGACCCCGGATCTCCACGGGGACCAGGGCGAACTCGCGCGCATCCCCCCGGCCGAGGGCGGCGAGGAGGCGCGCATCCACGCCCCCGGGCGTCGTCGTCGTGCGCAGCGGCTGGCGCCCGGCCGTCGCCTCGGCGAAGCGGCTGCTCCCCTCCCGGGGCAGGACCACGCTCCCGACCCGGGACCCGAGCTTCTCGCCCCGGCCGTCGACGCCTTCGATGGTCTGACCCCGCACCAGGAACAGCGCGGCGGCCTGCGCGAACTCGGCCGCCAGGTCGAGCGCCGCCGACACCACGGCGGAGCGCTCGGTGGCGGCGCCGAGCGTCGCCTCGAGCGTCCCGATCC
>JBFGJV010000108.1:0-10017 GCA_041577015.1 Myxococcota bacterium | reverse complement strand
GCCGCGTTCCTGCCGCCCGAGACGGGCCGCATGGAGGCGCACCCGGTCGGGGGACCCGCCCGCGGTGGCGGTCCGAGCGTGGTGCTCGAAGAGGGCGATCTCACCATCACCGCCTTCCGCGTGACCCACGAGCCCATCGATCCGGCCTACGGCTACCGCTTCGACTACGGCGGCCGCTCCGTGGTGGTGAGCGGCGACACGGTGAAGGATGCGTCCCTGATCGAGGCGGCGCGAGGCGCCGACGTGCTCGTGCACGAGGCGCAGGCCAATCACGTGGTGGCCGTGATCCGCGAGACCGCGGAGAAGGCGGGGCGGCCGCGCGTGACCAAACTCATGGGCGACATCCCGGACTACCACACCACGCCGGTGGCAGCCGCCGAGGTGGCCAACGAGGCCGACGTCAAGCTGCTGGTCTTCTACCACTTGACGCCGCCCCCGCCGATCGCGCTGCTGGAGCGCGTGTACGTGCGCGGCGTCGCCGACGTGCGGCCGAGCGACTGGATCCTCGCCGATGACGGCCTGCTGGTGGAGCTCCCGACGCGCTCGGACGCCGTGATCGTCGGCGAGGTCGGTTGACCGGACGCAGCGGCCGCCGTCGGGACGCGTCACCTCTTGGACCCAGGAGCCCTGGAAGCCACCGGTGCCTGCCTCGCTCTCGAGTTCGACAGAAACACGGCAATGCACGGGATCCCGCCTTTGTCTACGATTCGTAGTGCCGGGGGTAGCGGAGGAAGCCAGGCACCAGCGTTGCCTTCGCAGCTGAAGCGCATCCTTGCAGAGCCGCTGCACCACTTCCTGCTTCTCGGAGTGGGGATCTTCGCGCTCTACGCGTGGCTCGGCGGTGGTGCCGGAGCTCCCGACCGGCGCATCGTCGTCAGCGCGGCCGATGTGGCGCAGATGACGGAGGTCTGGGCGAAGCGGTGGGGTCGGCCGCCGACGCCCGGGGAGCTCCGCGGCCTGGTGGACGCCCGCGTGCGGGAAGAGGTGCTGTACCGCGAGGCGCTCGCCCTGGGGCTCGACCGGGACGACACCATCGTCCGACGCCGCCTCGCCCAGAAGCTGGAGTTCCTGTTCGAGGACCTGGGCGGTGGGGAGGAGCCCGGCGAGGACGAGCTGCGGGCGTACCTGGCCCAGCACCCGGATCGCTTCGGGGAGCCGGCCCGGCTGACCTTCAGCCACGTGTACGTGAGCCGCGACCGCCACGGGGAGGCGGCGGAGCCGGACGCGGCGCGGATCCTGGCAACGCTGCAAGAGATCTCGCCGGACGGAGACCCCGGCGCCCACGGAGATGCCCTGCCACTGGCACGCACCTTCACGAACGTCGACCGCGACGCCATCACGGGTCTGTTCGGCACGGGCTTCGCGGAGCGCGTGACGGAGCTGCCGACGGGCGCCTGGCACGGACCCGTGGAATCGGCCTACGGCGCGCACCTGGTCTTCGTGCACCAACGCAGCGAGCCGAGGCTGCCGAAGCTGGAGGAGGTGAAGCAGAGGGTTCGCGACGAATGGCGCGCGACCCGGCGTCGAGACCTGAACGAGGCGATCTTCGAGAGGCTCCTCGCGCGCTACGACGTGGTGATCCAGGAGACCGGGTCGCCGCGTACCCCCACGCGCGCCGCGCTCGAGCGAGGCACGCCGTGAGTCGGCTCCTCGCCGCCCTCGTGCTGGCCGGGCTGTTCGCGGGCTCGGCCGCCGCCCACGAGGTGCGCCCGGCGTACCTCGCGCTGCATCAGACCGCCTCGGACCGCTTCGAAGTGCTCTTCAAGGTGCCGACGTTGGGCGATCGCGCGTTGGATCTCGCCCCCGTGCTGCCCGGCGTCTGCACGCCGAGCGCGGCGCCCCGCTTCGAGCTGCTGCCGGGTGCTCGCGTCACGCGCTCCTCGGTGCGTTGCGAGGGGGACCTCGCGGGACGGACCCTGGGCGTGGACGGCCTCTCGGCCACCCTCACGGACGTCCTGGTGCGGATCGAGCGGCTCGACGGCAGCGTCCAGGTGGGACGGCTCCAGCCCACCTCGCCCACGCTCGTGGTGGAGGCCGCGCCGAGCTCGCGCGACGTGGCTCGCACCTACACCCTGCTCGGCTTCGAGCACATCCTGCTCGGTGTCGATCACCTGCTCTTCGTGCTGGCGCTGCTGCTGCTGATCCGCAGCTGGGGTCGGCTCGCCGCCACGATCACCGCCTTCACCGTGGCACACAGCCTCACCCTGGCCGCGGCGACCCTCGGCTGGGTGCACGTCCCCGGGCCTCCGGTGGAGGCAGCCGTCGCGCTCAGCATCGTCTTCGTGGCCGCGGAGATCGTGCACGGCCGCCGGGGTGAGGCGGGTATGACCGCGCGCGCGCCCTGGATCGTGGCCTTCACGTTCGGTCTGCTGCACGGCCTGGGCTTCGCGGGCGCGCTCGCCGAGGTCGGCCTGCCCCAGAACGCGATCCCGCTGGCGCTCGTCGCCTTCAACGTGGGTGTCGAGCTGGGGCAGCTCGGCTTCGTGGCGGCGGTCCTGCTCGTCTGGGGCCTGATCCGGGGCCCGATTCGGCATGGCCCTGCATGGCTCGTCGAGGTGCCGGCGTACGCCATCGGCGGTGTGGCCACGTTCTGGACCCTGGAGCGCATCGCTGGCTTCTGGAGCTGAGGCCTGTCCTTCATCCCATCATCGAGTCGGAAAGCCCAGACGACGAACTCGTTGCGGATCGTTTCCGTTATCCTCGCCGGCGCGAACCGGCGGTGAGGGGACCCGGCTGCTCCCATGGCCTGGCTCGGAGTGATGCTACGCCTCGTCTCGGGCAGTGCCCGGGACCTCGCGTTCATCGTCCTGGTGATCGGCCTCTTCCAGCTGGCCGTGCTGCGCCAGCCGTTTCCGGACCTGGGCCGGGTTCTCGCCGGCCTGATCATGGTGCTTCTGGGGCTCGCGCTCTTCGTTCGGGGCCTCGACCTGGGCCTCTTCCCTCTGGGTGAGGGCATGGCGCATGCCTTCGCCCGCAAGGGGTCGCTCGGCTGGCTGCTGGCCTTCGCCTTTGCCGTGGGCTTCGGCACCACCGCCGCCGAGCCCGCGCTCATCCTGATTGCCGCGGAGGCCGGGGAGGTCGCGGCCCAGGCCGGGGCCATCGCCGACACCGCCCCGGCCCGCGAGAGCTACGCCCTCGGCCTGCGTCTCACGGTGGCGCTGGCGGTGGGCGTCGCCCTCGTGGTCGGCGTGTGGCGGATTCTGAGCGGTTGGCCCCTCCATCTCATGATCGCAGGCGGTTACTTGCTCGTGGTCGTCATGACGGCCTTCGCCCCCGAAGAGATCGTCGGCATCGCCTACGACTCGGGCGGAATCACGACCTCGACCGTCACCGTGCCGCTGGTGACCGCCCTGGGCGTCGGGCTGGCCTCCTCCATCGAAGGCCGCAATCCCGTGGTCGATGGCTTCGGCCTGATCGCATTCGCGTCGCTCACGCCGATGATCTTCGTGATGGCGTACGGAATGCTGATCTGATGCCGTGGATCGCCGACCTTCTCAAGGTCTTGGGCACAACGCTCCGAGACGTCCTGCCGATCGCGGCCGTCCTCACCACGTTCCAGCTCTTCGTACTGCGCCGGCCGCTGCCCGATCCGAGGCGGCTGCTGCTGGGCTTCATCTACGTACTGGTGGGGCTGGTCCTCTTCCTCCTGGGTCTGGAGGAGGCGATCTTCCCGCTGGGCAAGACCATGGCGGCCCAGCTGACCGCTCCGGACTTCCTGGCGCCGGTCGGTGGAGAAGAGCCAGCCGCGCCGGACCCGTCGGCCTACCTGTGGGTCTACCTCTTCGGCTTCGCCATCGGCTTCAGCACCACGATGGCCGAGCCCGCGCTGATCGCCGTGGCGCGCAAGGCCAAGGAGCTCTCGGCGGGCGCCATCGACGCCTGGGGCCTGCGCCTCGCCGTGGCGCTCGGCGTCGCCATCGGCATCAGCCTGGGCGCCTTTCGAATCGTCATCGGCGCTCCACTGCACTACTTCATCATGGTCGGCTACGTCGTCGTGGTCATCCAGACGTTCTTCGCGCCGAAGCTCATCGTGCCCCTCGCCTACGACTCGGGGGGCGTCACTACCTCTTGCGTGACGGTGCCCCTGGTCGCCGGGCTGGGGCTCGGGCTTGCGGAGTCGGTGCCGGGTCGAAGCCCCCTCATCGACGGCTTCGGCCTGATCGCCTTCGCCAGCCTGTTTCCGATCATCACCGTGATGGCGTACGCCCAGGCCTCGGAGTGGCGCGCCGCGCGCAGCCGCTCGCGGAGGCCTGAGCCCACGCCGGATCGGGTACCCTCCGAAGAGGATCCATCATGAGATTCAAGCTGCTGGTCGCCTTCGTGGACGATCACATGACCAAGGCCGTCACCGAGGCCGCGCGGGAGGCAGGAGCCACGGGCTGCACCGTGGTCACCAACGCCCGCGGCCAGGGGCTCGAGAAGAAGAAGACGTTCCTCGGCCTGACGCTGGAGACGCAGCGGGACATGGTGCTGCTGCTGGTCGAGGAGCATCGAGCGCGTCACATCCTGGAGACCGTGGGGCAAGCCGGGCAGTTCGACGAGACTCCGGGCACCGGCATCGCGTTCCAGGTCGACGTGGAGGATGCCGTGGGCGTGGCCCACCAGGTGGAGAGCATCACACCGAGCCTGGAGGAGGAGGAGCTGTGACGGATCGGAGCGTGGTACGCGTGGCCGACGTCATGGAGCGGGACTATGTGGTCATCGATGGCGTGGCCACGGTGGCGGAGGCGCTGGCACTGCTGCGGGAGAAGAACGCCCACTTCCTGATCGTCGCCAAACGCCACCCGGACGACGAGTTCGGCGTGGTGATGGTCGCCGACATCGCCAAGCAGGTGTTGGCACGCGATCGCTCACCCGAGCGCACCAACGTGTACGAGATCATGTCCAAGCCGGCGCTTGCCGTGAAGCCGGACATGGACATCCGATACTGTGCACGGCTCTTCAACCGCTTCGGAATCTCCGCCGCGCCCGTGATCGACGGCGACGAGATCAAGGGCGTCGTCGCCTACGACCAGCTGGTGCTGAAGGGGCTGGCAGCACAATCGTGACGACGGGGGTGGTGCGGCCCCTACAGTTCGCCGCTCATCGACCGATGCGAAGCTCGGGGCACGTGATGAGCGAGCCGGGCACCATACGCATCTCGAAGGCAACGGGCGACGTAAAGCTGCGCAGCGCCGACGCAGATGAGTCGGTGCCGGATCGTCTCCGCGAAGAGGATCTCGCGAAGCTCACCAGCAACCGCGGCCTGCTGACCCTGCTGCGCCAGAAGGGCTTCTCCGCCAGCAGGGCCCTCGGCACCCTGCGCTACGAGGAGGAGCTCGAGAAGCTCCAGATCGAGCTGGTGCGGCTGCAGCGCAGCGTGCAGCTCGAGGGGCGCCGCGTCGCTGTCGTCTTCGAGGGGCGGGACGCGGCCGGCAAGGGCGGCACGATCCGCCGCTTCATCGAGCACCTCAATCCGCGCACCGCCCGCGTCGTCGCGCTCCCCAAGCCCACCGAGGTGGAGCAGGGCCAGTGGTACTTCCAGCGCTACGCGGCCCAGCTTCCCAATCCGGGGGAGATCCGCTTCTTCGACCGCTCCTGGTACAACCGCGCCGTGGTCGAGCCGGTCATGAGCTTCTGCAACGAAAACGAGTACCGGATGTTCATGCAGCAGGTTCCCGAATTCGAGCACATGCTCTACGAAGACGGGGTGGAGCTGATCAAGTTCTGGTTCTCCATCTCGAAGCAGGAGCAGGCGCGGCGCTTCGCCTCGCGCAAGGTGAACCCGCTCAAGCAATGGAAGATCAGCCCGGTCGACGAAAGGGCCCAGGAGCACTGGGAGCTCTACACGAAGTACAAGGAAGAGATGTTCAGCCGCACCCATACCACCTTCAGCCCCTGGATCATCGTCAAGGCGAACAAGAAGAAGCGCGCGCGACTCGAGAGCATGCGCTACGTGCTGAGTCACCTCGACTACGAGAGCAAGGAAGAGGCCGGCACGAACCTGCATCCCGACCCCGACGTCGTCCGCCGCTTCCACCGCTCCAGCAAGCAGATCGACTAGCAGCACCCCAGCTCGCTTGACGCATCCCGGCCCGGTTTCGACACTCCGCGTCGATGCCGGCTACTCCTCTCGCATCGCGGATCGAGGCCTGGCGCGAGCCGCTGCGCGAGCGCGTGAGCCTGCCTCGCGGAGGCGAGCCAGGCCCGGCCGGGGAGTTCGTGCTGGAGTGGATGCGGGTGGCGGCGCGGGGCCACGAGAACCCCGCACTCGACGCCGCTCTGGTGCTCGGATCGGACCTCGACCTCCCCGTGTTCGTCTACCACGCGCTCGACGAGCGCTATCCTTTCGCCTCCGACCGCCACCACACCTTCATCCTCGAAGGCGCCCGGGACGTCTCGGAGGAGCTCGCCGCGCGCGGCGTGGGCTACGCCTTCCACCTGGCGCGGCCCGGGCACCGCGGCCCGCACCTGACTACTCTCGCAGCACGAGCCGCCGCGCTCGTCACCGAGGATGCCCCGGTCGGCTTCCTGTCACGGTGGACGCGGGCGGTGGCGGAGCGCTCTGGCCTGCCGGTCCTGGCCGTCGACGCGTCGTGCGTGGTTCCGATGCCCCGGGTGCCGCAGGCCTTCGAGCGCGCCTTCGCCTTCCGCCGCGCGACCGAGGCCCTGCGGACGGCGCGGGTGGAACGCTCCTGGTCCGAGGCCCCCTGTCACCGGCCGGTCTTCGTGCCCGAGCTCCCCTTCGAGCCGGTGGACCTCGCCGCGGCCGACCTCGCCGAACTCGTCGCCCGGTGCGAGATCGACCACGGGGTCGCTCCAGTCCCCCACACCCGAGGCGGGAGTCGTGCGGGCTATGCGCGCTGGCAGGCCTTCCGGGAGCAGGGGCTTCGCGAGTACCACAGGCGCCGGAACGATCCCCTTCGCGCGGGCACGAGCCGCCTCTCTCCCTATCTGCACTATGGCCACGTCTCGCCGCTGCGGATCGCCCGGGAGGCGGCCGCCCACGGATCGGACGGGGCACGCAAGTTCCTCGACGAGCTGCTCGTCTGGCGCGAGCTCGCCTGGTACTTCTGCCGCCACCGGCACCACGACACGATCGAGGCCCTGCCGGAGTGGGCGCGTCGGACGCTTGCGGAGCACGAGACGGATCCGCGTCCCGCACTGCTCTCGTGGGAGACGCTGGCCCGGGGCCGCACCGGGGACCGACTGTGGGACGCGGCGCAGCGCTCGCTTCTCGTCCACGGGGAGCTGCACAACAACGTGCGGATGACCTGGGGAAAGGCGCTGCCCGGCTGGACCCGCAACGCCCGCGAGGCGCTCGGCGTGATGGAGGACCTGAACCACCGCTACGCCCTGGACGGTCGTGATCCCGCCTCCTACGGAGGTCTGCTCTGGTGTCTGGGTCAGTTCGACCGACCGTTCGCGCCGGTCCGGCCCGTGCTCGGAGCCGTTCGCACGCGGGATACCGCGTCCCACGCCCGCCGTCTGGACGTAGCGCGTTACGCGGATCGGACCGGCCGCGCGGCGCTGCCCAAGCCGCCGCGCGTGGCGGTCGTGGGAGCGGGACTTGCGGGCCTCGTCTGCGCGCGCACGCTCGCAGACCACGGCGTCCCCGTGTGCGTGTTCGACAAGGGACGCGGGCCGGGCGGACGGGCGACGACCCGCCGCAACGAGCGGGGTCGCTACGACCACGGCGCCCAGTACTTCACCGCGCGGGAGACGCACTTCGTCCGCTACGTGCGCTCCTGGGTACACGACGGTCTGGTCGCCCCATGGCGCGGCCGCATCGCGACGCTGCGCGCCGGAGAAGCCCTCGAACCCCAGGGAGACGCGGAGCGCTTCGTGGCCGTACCTCGCATGAGTGCGCTGGCGCGACACCTGGCCGCAGACCTCCGCGTGGCGTGTGGTGTGCGCGTCGCCGCGGTGCTGCCCGACGGCGCCGGCTGGCGGCTCGTCGCGGAGGATGGCCACGCTCTCGGGGTCTTCGGCGCGGTTGCGGTCGCCACGCCCCCGGCGCAGGCGGTTCCTCTGCTGGCGGCGGCGCCGGAGCTCGCGGCGCGGGCGGGGCAGGTCCGAATGGCCCCGTGCCTCGCCGCCCTGGTGGAGTTCGCCTCGCCGGTCGGTGCTGCATTCGATGCCGCCTTCGTCGAGAGCTCGCCGCTGGCCTGGATCGCTCGCGAGGCGAGCAAGCCCGGGCGCGAGCCGGGAGAGCGCTGGGTGCTGCACGCCTCTCCGCAGTGGAGCTGGCAACACCTCGAGGAGCTGCCGGAGCGCTTCGCTGCGGCGCTCATCGACGCTCTCGGAAGGGCGCTCGACGCCCCCCTGCCAGACGTCTCGAACCGGACCGGGCATCGCTGGCGCTACGCACGAGCGACGGAACCCCTCCCGGAAAGCTTCCTCTACGCGGTGGCAATCCGCCTGGGCGCCTGCGGCGACTGGTGCGGGGGCGAGCGCATCGAATCGGCCTGGCGCAGCGGCGTGGCGTTGGCCGGCCGCATGTTGGGCGCGGAGGGCGCACGCTCGTGAGGGCCGTCACGCCTCGCGGCGGGTGGGAGCGGTCTGTGCGCGCGGCTTGTCACGCGTCTCCTCCTCGTACCTCTCCCGGAAGAAGACGTAGATGCCCGCAGCAGCCACGAAGCTCACCACGCAGCCGAAGACGAGCAGGTCCAGATCAGTCACGGCTCTCCCTCCCGAGCAGCAGGGTTCCGAGGGACAGGATCGACGGCACCCAGATGCCGACGAAGATCCCCCGTTCGTGGTCCCCGGTGAAGAAGAGGAACACGGACATCAAGAACGAGAGGCCAGCGGCCAGGAGGAACAGCGCCTTCGGCTTGCTCACTCCGGGAATCAGCCCGACCTGCGATCGCGCACCCTCGTGCTGAGCTTCCATCTCCGGTCTCCTTGCGTGGCGTTGCTTGGGCCGCGAGAGGATGGCCGGTCGAGCGCCAGTGTCAAACGAGAATCTGCACCTCCCGATTTCCTATAGTCCCTGCATGAAGCGGCTCGCGATCTTGGCGCTCGTCGGCATCCTTCTCGGCTGCCAGTCAACTCCCTCCACGGTGACGGTCGTGGAGCACGTGGACCTGGACCGCTACCTCGGGCGCTGGTACGAGATCGCGAGCTTTCCGCAGTACTTCCAGCGTGGCTGCGTGGCGACCCAGGCGCACTACTCCCGCCGCCAGGACGGCCGGATCCGGGTGGAGAACGAGTGCCGCGACCGGACCCTGGACGGCGACGTGCGCCGTGCCGAGGGCGTGGCCCGGGTGGAGCAAGGCGACCCCAGCCACGCGAGGCTGCGGGTCCAATTTTTCTGGCCGTTCTGGGGCCACTACTGGATCATCGAGCTCGATCCGGACTACCGCTGGGCCGTGGTCGGCCACCCGGAGCGCAAGTACCTCTGGATCCTCTCCCGCACGCCGACGCTGGACGAGGCCGTCCATCAGGAGGTGCTGGCTCGCATCCGGGCCCAGGGCTACGACCTCGCGCCGTTGCAGCAGACGCTGCAGCCGCCCGCTCCGTAGCCGGCGACCCGTCCGCTCGCGAGGGAACCGCCCGGGCTCACCGCGCGGGCTGACATCCGGGGCACAGGTAGGCACGCCGTCCCGCATCGCTCACGCGACGGATGGTCGTCCTGCACGCGAAGCAGGGCCGACCGGCGCGGGCAAAGACCGCGAAGCGCCACTCCCGCCGGGGCTGTCCGGCCGCGCGAAGCGCGCGCACCCGCTTTCGGGGATTCGTGACGCCCTTCTGCACGTAGGCACGGCGCGCGATGCGGCGCGTCGACCGGGCCAGCCGGCGCAGCTCGTCGGCGTCACAGTCCGCCGGGCGACGCGCCGGGTGGAGGCGAGCCTCGAAGAGGATCTCGCAGCGCAGATAGTTGCCCAGGCCAGCCAGGAAGCTCTGGTCGAGCAGGAGCGCTCCCAGGCGGCGACCGCGAAAGCGCGGGCTGGCCAGGCGGCGGACGATCCGGGCGGGACGCAGGGCGGGGTCGAGCACATCCGGGCCCAGCTTGGCCAGGAAGGGGTGCGCTCTCAG
>JBFGJV010000107.1:0-10372 GCA_041577015.1 Myxococcota bacterium | reverse complement strand
TGCTGGGCCAGCGCGCTCTTCTCAGCCGCTCGGCGAGGCTGGCGGGAGGAAGCGGGGTCGCCGCAGGTCTCGCGTACCTGACGCGTCCCGAAGGGCTGGTGGCAACCGTCGCGGTCGGGATCCTGGCAGGGGTGTACGTCCTGCGTGAGCGATGGCGACCCTTGCCCACGTTGGGCTGGGCCTGCGCACTCGCGGCCGGCGTCGTGCTCTGCGTGCTGCCCTACGCCACGGTGCTTCGTGCCGAGAGCGGAAGCTGGATGCTGAGCAAGAAGAAGTCGGTGGTGAAGATGGTGCGCATGGCGCCGGAGGCCACGCCTCGCCCCGCCGCCCCGGTGCCCGGGGAGACCGCGCCTTCCGCCGGTGCCGCGCCGCGCCCGAAGGCGGCGCCGCCGCCGCCAGCCTCGCCCCGCCCGAAGGCCGCGCCGCCGAAGACAGCCTCGCCCCCCGCGAGAGCCGCGCCGCCGCCAGCAGCCGTGCCTCGCCCGCCCGCAGGGCGGCCTCCCGCGACCGGAGCCGTCGGGCCTGCCTCCGCCGTTCCCCCGAGTCCACCGCGGTCCGCCCTCAGGCGAGCCATCGGGGCCTCGCTGCGCATCGCGCACGAGGCCATCACCTCGCTGCGCTACGAGATGTTCGCCGCGCTGCTGGTCGGCCTGGCCCTCAGCGTCGGAAGGCCGGGCGAGCGGGCGCTCCTCGCCCTCGTCGTGACGGGCGTCTACACGCTGCTCCTCTACGCCCTCGTCTTCGAGTACGGCTACGTCAGCCGCCGGCACGTGTTCCCGATGCTGGTGGTCGGCTTCGGCTGGGTCGCCCTGGGCGTGGAGGCGGTCGGGCGGGGCGGGCTCGTGCTCGCGCGTCGATGGGGGGTCCGCGCGGGGCCCGCCGCGGCCGCGACGCTGGGTCTGGTGCTGGTAAGTGTCATTCCGCTGACCCGTCAGCTCGAGCCCAAACGCATCGACAAGCTCGCCGAGCGACGTGCTGCCGACTGGCTGCACGCCAACGCCCCGGGACCGGGCGCCGTGGCCGCCGACCGTCGCCGCGTGGTCGAGTACGCTCACGCGCGCTTCGTCTCGCTGCGCACGCTGCGGAGCCCAGATCGGATTGCGGAGCTCCGCAAACGCGGTGCGCGCTACGTCGTCGCAGACGACCCCGCCATCCTCGACCGCCTCGGGCTGCTCCGCTCGGAAGGCGTTCGCCTGATCCACCACCAGGTGGGAGACGGGCAGGAAGCCTGGGTCTTCGAGCTGCCTCCGCCCTGAGCCCGGGTCTCCCCGCTGACGGGGGGAGCGCGGAGCTCCGGATGCGGAGGCCGCTTTCCTCGGGCGGCCGCTTGCTCATCCGGCTAGACTCGCCCCGACTCTCCCCCGGCGAACGACCCGTTGATGCGAATCGCCCTCGTGCACATGCGCCACGCACCGATCGGCGGCGCGGAGCGCTATCTCGATCAGCTCGCGACGTTCCTCGCGGAGTGCGGCCACGACGTCGCCATCGTGTGCCGCACCCACGCGGACCCGTCCCACCCGGGCGTCCACTTCGTCCCGCTGCGAAGCTTCGCGCCGGGCCGGCCCTGGCGGACCTGGGCCTTCGCCCGCGCCGTGGAGCGCCACGTGGCGCGCACGCCCTACGACCTCGTGGTCGCCCTGGGCAAGACCTGGACCCACGACGTGATCCGCCTGGGCGGTGGCTGCCACGCCACCTACCTGGAGCGGGCCCACGCGGCCACCCAGCGCGGCTGGGAGCGGGCCCTGGCCCTGAGCTGGCCCAAGGACCGCGTCGCGCTCGCCATCGAGCGGCGGGCGCTCGCGCCCGGCGCCGCGCGGGCGGTGATCGTGCCCTCGCACATGGTGAAGGCCGACGTCATGCGTCGCTACGGGGTGCCGGACGCGGCGATCCACGTGATCCCGAACGGGGTCGACCTGGAACGCTTCCGCCCCGCTTCGCCGCAGGAGCGGCGCGCCGCGCGCGAAGCCCTGGGATGCGCCCCGGAGGACGACGTGCTGCTCTTCCTGGGCTCGGGCTTCGGCCGCAAGGGCCTCGACCGCGTGCTGGATGCGCTTCCGGCTCTGGTGCGCCGGCGGCCGCGCACGCGGCTGCTGGTCGTGGGCCGCGACTCGGGCTGGCGGCTCTTCTTCCGGCGGGCCCAGCGACTCGGGCTCGCCGACCGCGTGAGCTTCCTGGGCTCGCGAGACGATCCGGAGCGCTGCTACGCCGCCGCGGACCTCTACGTCCTGCCCACGCGCTACGACAGCTTCGCCTACACCGTGCTCGAGGCCTTCGCGAGCGGCATCCCGGTCGTGACCACCGAGGACGCCGGGGCCGCGGAGCTGGTGGAGGACGGCGTTCACGGGGCGGTGCTTCCCTCGCGCTTCCCGCCCGGAGCGCTGGCCCGGGCGCTCTTCGACTGGACCGCTCCGGGGCGCCGCGAGAAGAGCCTGGGCGCGTTGCGCGCGAGCGCCGAGTCCCACTCGCGCGCCCGCTGTCTGGAAGCCACTTGGAAGGTGCTGGAGGCCGCCGCCGCCATACGAGCCAGCGCGGCGACCCCCGGGGGTCCCGCCTATCTTCCAGGGTCCACGTGGCCCGCGTCGGGGACGGACACGGAGGGACCGTGAGGATCCTGGTCACGGGCGGAGCCGGCTTCGTGGGCTCCCACCTGGCAGACGCGCTCCTGGCGCGCGGTCACGAGGTGCGGGTACTCGACAGCCTCGAGCCCCAGGTGCACGGGGCCGACCGCGCCCGTCCCGCCTATCTGAACCCGGCTGTGGAGCTGATCGTGGGCGACGTGCGCGAGCGGGCGTGCGTACGTCGCGCCCTCGAGGGTGTCGAGGCCGTGTTCCACCAGGCCGCCGCGGTGGGCGTCGGCCAGTCGATGTACGAGATCGCCCGCTACGTCGAGGTGAACTCGCTGGGTGGGGCCGTCCTGCTCGAGGAGCTGGTGGAGCGGCGTCGGGACCTGCGCAGAGTGGTCGTGGCCTCCTCCATGTCCTTGTACGGCGAGGGGGGCTATCAGGACCCCGCAGGCCGTTCCGTGGCACCCGGGCTGCGCCCCACGCAGCAGCTCGAGGCCCGACGCTGGGAGCTCGAGGATGCCGCGGGCGGGAGGCTCACCCCGCTCCCCACCCCCGAGGAGAAGCCGCTCCACCCCACCTCCGTCTACGCCATCACCAAGCGCGACCACGAGGAGCTGTTCCTCGCCGTGGGGGCGGCCTACGAGATCCCCACCGTGGCGCTGCGCTACTTCAACATCTACGGCTCGCGCCAGGCGCTCTCGAACCCCTACACGGGCGTCATGGCCATCTTCTCGTCGCGCCTCCTGAACGGGCGCGCGCCCCTGGTCTTCGAGGACGGTCTCCAGAGCCGCGACTTCGTCCACGTCTCCGACGTCGTTCAGGCCAATCTGCTGGCCCTGGAGCACGATGCCGCTCCGGGCCGGGTCTACAACGTGGGCACCGGCCTTCCCACCACCGTGCTCGAGGTGGGCGAGCTGCTCGCGCGCGAGCTCGACGTGCGGGTTCGCCCGGAGCTGCCCGGCCAGTGCCGTGCCGGGGACGTCCGCCACTGCTTCGCCGACATCGAGCGCATCCGGCGCGAGCTGGGCTACGAACCCAAGATGGCCCTTGCCGAGGGCCTCGGGGAGCTGCTCGCCTGGCTGCGCACCCAGAAGCCCGAGGACCGCGTCGAGCAGGCGCGCCGCGAGCTCGAGGCCCGGGGGCTCGCGCGGTGAAGATGCGCCTGGACCGCACCCGGCTCGAAAAGCTCGTCGACGCCTTCCGACGCGTTCGGCTGCTCGTCGTGGGCGACCTGGTCCTGGACGAGTACTTGTGGGGAGACGTGGACCGCGTGAGTCCCGAGGCGCCGGTGCCGGTGGTGCACGTGAATCGGGAATCGCAGGTGCTCGGCGGCGCGGGAAACGTCGTGCGCAACGTGGTGGCGCTCGGCGCGCGCTGCGACTTCTGCTCCGTCGTCGGCGAGGACGGCGCCGGCCGACGCGTGATCGCGCACCTGGAGCAGCTCGGCGTCGACGCCGGCCTGCTGGTGCACGAAGAGGGACGCCCCACTACGCGCAAGACGCGGGTCATCGCCCGCTCCCAGCAGGTGGTGCGCTTCGACCGGGAGAGTGTCGAGCCGATCTCCGCGGCCGCGGCGCGCGGCCTGCTACGCGCCATCGACGGGTCGCTCGCCCGCGCCGACGGCGTGATTCTCGAGGACTACGGCAAGGGGGTGCTCTCCCCGAAGGTGTTGGTGGCGGTGATGCGCCGCTTCCGCGACGCCGGCCTCCCGGTGGCCGTGGATCCCAAGGAGAACCTGCGTGCCTACCGCGGCGCGTCGCTCCTCAAGCCCAACCTGCGCGAGACGGAGCAGCTCTCGGGCATCCGGGTACGCTCGCCCCAGGATCTGGCAACCGCCGCGGCGAAGCTGCGTCGCGCCATCGGGGGAGGAGACGTGGTCGTGACGCGCGGCGGGGAGGGCATGACGATCTTCGAGGGTGAGGGGCCGGGCGTCGAGGTGTCCACGTCGGCGCGCGAGGTGTTCGACGTGCAGGGCGCCGGCGACACGGCCATCGCGGCACTGGTGCTGGCGCTGCGGGCGGGGGGCTCGCTGCTCGAAGCGGCCGTGATCGCCAACGCCGCCGCCGGCGTCGTCGTGGCGAAGATCGGCACGGCCACCGCCAGCCCCGACGAGGTGCGCGAGCGGCTCCCCGAGGCGATCGTCGCGGCCGGAGGCGAAGCGTGATCCGCAGCATGACCGGCTTCGGCGTCTCCGCCTTCGACGTGGAGGGCGTGGCCTTCGAGGTGGAGCTGAGAGCGGTGAACCACCGGCACCTGGACTTCCGCGTTCGTCTGCCGCGCGGGCTTGCGGCCTTCGAGCCGGAGGTGCGGGCGCTGATTCGCGAGCGGCTGGCGCGCGGGAAGGTGGACCTCTCGGTGCGCGCGGCCCCCGGGGCGGCGCCGGCGGACGCCGTGAACCTGGATCTGGCCGCGGCGGAGCAGTACCTGCGCGCTGCCCGCGAGCTCCAGGAGCGCCACGGGCTGACCGGCCCGCTGGGCGTGGCGGACCTGCTCTCGCTCCCCGGGGTGGCGCGCGTGGTGGAGCGCTCGCTCTCCGCCGAGGCGCTGCGCGCAGCGCTGACGCGCAGCGTCGGTGCAGCGCTGGACGCGCTGGAGGCCATGCGCGAGGCGGAGGGCGCGGCGCTGGAACGCGAGCTCGCGCAGCGTCTGGGCCGCGTGGACGCTCTGGCCGAGGGCCTCGGCGCGCGCGCGGACGCCGTGCAGAAGGTCGTGCGCGAGAAGCTTCGCAAGCGCACCCAGGAGCTGGCGCGGGAGACCGGGCTCCTCGACGAGGCGCGTCTCCACCAGGAGGTCGTGCTGGCCGCGGACCGGCTGGACGTGACCGAGGAGGTGGTGCGCCTGCGCAGCCACGTGGAGCAGTTCCGCTCCATCGTCGGCGAGGCCGGGCCCGGCCGGCCGGTGGGCCGCCGGCTCGAGTTCCTGCTCCAGGAGATGGGTCGCGAGGCCAACACGATCGGTTCCAAGGGCGCCGACGCGGCCCTTGCCCACGAGGTCGTCGAGCTCAAGACCGAGCTCGAGCGCTTGCGCGAGCAGGTGCAGAACGTTGAGTGAGGCGCGCGCTCGGGGCGCGACGCTCCCGGGGGCGCGGGCGGCGCCGGGGGCGGCCGAGACCGAGGGCGGCCCCGGACGTCCGCTGCTGAACGTGGGCTACGGCAATCTGCTCGTGGCCGATCGCGTCGTGGCCGTGGTCTCCCCGCAGTCGTCTCCCATGCGGCGCCTGCGCCGGGAGGCGTCCGAGCGCGGCAAGCTCGTGGACGCCACCGAAGGCCGCCGCACCCGCTCCATCCTGATCCTGGACAGCGATCACGTCGTCCTCTCCGCGATCAACCCGGAGACGATCGCGGCGCGCCTGGCGCCCGAGGACTCCGGAGGGGCTGCGGAGCGCGGGGGATGAACGCACGCCGCGGGCTGCCCTTCGTGGTCTCGGCCCCCTCCGGCACCGGCAAGACCACCGTGTGCCGCGGCGTGGTCGATCGCGACCCCGGCATCGTCTTCTCCGTGTCGCACACCACGCGCCCGCGCCGGCCCAACGAACGCGACGGCGTCGACTACCACTTCGTGGACGAGCGCGTGTTCCGGCGCCTGGTGGAGGAGGGCGGCTTCCTGGAGCACGCGGAGTACGGCGGCCGCCTGTACGGGACGTCCTGGGCCAGCCTCGAGGCGGCGCGCGCCGAGGGTCTGGACGTGCTGCTCGAGATCGAGATCCAGGGCGCGGCGCAGGTGCGCGCCCGCCTGGGCGAGGCGGTGCTCGTCTTCGTGCTGCCGCCCTCGCTCGGGACGCTGGAGCAGCGACTCCGCGATCGCGGTACGGACACGCCGGAAGTGATCGAGCAGCGTCTGGCCCTGGCCAGCCGGGAGCTGCGGGCGGCGCGCTGGTTCGACTACTGGGTCGTGAACGACGATCTCGACACCGCGATCGAGTCGGTGCTGGCCATCGTGCGTGCCTCCCGTGACGGAGCGGTGGCCGAGGTGGTCTCCCGCTTCGGCCGCGACGCCGCACGCGCCCGCCTCGATCCCGAGCTGGTCCGCCGCATCGGGGGCTGATTGAAGGCCCGCCCGGGCGTCCGGTATCCTCACTCGAGATCCGCATGCTTCGCTTCAACGACATCGCCGACCGCATCCTCGAGTACCATCCGGAGGCGGATCTGGGCCTGCTGCAGCGCGCCTACGTGTTCTCGGCCAAGGTCCACGAGGGCCAGGAGCGCCTCTCGGGCGAGCCCTACCTGGTTCATCCCCTGGCAGTGGGCGGCATCCTCGCGGACATGCGGTTGGACGAGGTGACCGTCGCCGCCGGCCTCCTCCACGACGCCATCGAAGACACCCTGGCGGAGCCGGAGGAGATCCGGCGCCTGTTCGGCGAGGAGGTCGCGTTCCTGGTCGAAGGGCTCACCAAGATCGCCAAGATCGAGTTCAGCTCGGCGCGAGTCCGCCAGGCCGAGAACTTCCGCAAGATGCTGCTGGCGATGTCCAAGGACATCCGCATCCTCCTGATCAAGCTGGCCGACCGGCTCCACAACATGCGAACCGTCCAGTACATGGCCGAGGACTCCCGACGGCGCGTCGCCCAGGAGACCCTGGACATCTACGCCCCGCTGGCCCACCGGCTCGGCATCGACTGGATGCGCCGCGAGCTCCAGGACCTGGCCTTCCGGGTGCTCCGCCCCCAGATCGCGGGCGACCTGGAGAAGCGGCTGCGGGGCCAGCGCAAGGCCCGCGAGCGGTACATGGAGGAGGTGATCGGGATCCTCTCCGCCAAGCTCGCCCAGACGAACCTGAGGGCCGAGGTCACCGGTCGCGTCAAGGACCTGGCCTCCATCCACGACAAGATGGAGCAGCAGGGGCTCACGCTCGACCAGATCTACGACGTGATCGCCTTCCGCATCGTGCTGGACGACGCGGAGGCGGCCGTCTACGGCGCCCTCGGCATCGTCCACGCCACCTGGCGCCCGGCGCCCGGTCGCTTCAAGGACTACGTCGCCCTCCCCAAGCCGAACGGCTACCAGAGCCTCCACACCACGGTGATCGGTCCCTACGGCGAGCGCATGGAGATCCAGATCCGCACCCGCGAGATGCACGACGCCGCGGAGTTCGGCATCGCGGCGCACTGGAAGTACAAGGAGGGGGGCGTCGGGGGCTCGGAAGAGGACCATCGCAAGTTCGCCTGGCTACGACAGCTGATGGAGTGGCAGCGCGACCTCTCGGACCCGCACGAGTTCCTGGACACCGTCAAGGTGGATCTGTTCCCGGACGAGGTGTTCGTCTTCACGCCCCGAGGCGACGTGATCAACCTTCCCAAGGACGCCACGCCGGTGGATTTCGCCTATGCCATCCACAGCGAGGTGGGGGAGCACTGCGCGGGCGCAAGGGTCAACGGAAAGCTCGTATCGCTGCGCTACCGGCTGCACGACGGCGACACGGTGGAGATCGTGACGAATCCGGCCCAGGTCCCGCGCAAGGACTGGCTCGAGTTCGTGGTGTCGGGCAAGGCGCGCAGCCGCATCCGCCACGCCATCCGGGCGGCGGAGCGGGCGCGCAGCCGGGAGCTGGGACGCGAGATCCTGGCGCGCGAGCTCCGCCGCGGGGGGCTCTCCCTGCCTCGCCTCCTCGAGGACGGTCGGCTGGAGGGGGCGGCGCGCCGGGAGCGCCACCGCACCCTGGACGAGCTCTTCTCCGCCGTGGGCTACGGCCGGCTGCCGGCCGCCACGGTGGTCGGCTGGCTGCGTCCGGAGGGGGAGGCGGCGCCCGAGCCCGCGCCGACGCTCCGGCGCCGCCTGTTCCGCCGCGCGCCGGATCGCAGCGGGATCCGCGTGAGTGGGCTTCCGGACGTCCTCGTGCGCTTCGGCGGCTGCTGCAATCCCCTGCCCGGCGAGGAGGTCGTCGGCTTCGTGACGCGTGGGCGCGGCGTCACCGTGCACGTGAAGGAATGCGGCAAGGCCTTCGCCATGGATCCGGAGCGGCGCATCGACGTGCAGTGGGAGGCCACCACCGCGGAGCCCCGTCGCATCCGCGTCCGCGTGATGTGCGTGGACGAGCCGGGCATGCTGGCCAAGATCACGAAGTCGATCTCGGCGGCCGGCATCAACATCGGCGCGGCCAAGGTCGCCACCAACGCCGACCGTCAGGCGGTGTTGGACTTCGACCTGTGGGTGGCCGAGATCCGCGCCCTCAACGCCTTGATCAAGCAGATCGAGAAGGTGCGCGGCGTGCTCTCGGTGGAGCGCGTTCGCACCTAGCGGGAGTGTCGCTCCTCGCCGCGAACGAGCTAGGCGCGCTGCAGGTCCACCAGCTCCCGGTACAGGCCCGGCTCGCTCACCAGCTCCGCGTGGGTGCCCGCGCGAACCACGCGCCCCGCGTCCAGCACCACGATCTTGTCCGCCTTGCGGATGGTGGAGAGCCGGTGTGCGATCACGAACACGGTGCGGTCCTTGAGCAGCGCCTCGATGGCGTCCTGGACCAGTCGCTCGCTCTTGGCGTCGAGCGCGCTCGTGGCCTCGTCGAAGACGAGGATGGCGGGGTTCTTCAGGATCGCCCGGGCGATGGTGACCCGCTGGCGCTGGCCGCCGGAGAGCGCCACGCCTCCCTCGCCCACGGGCGTGTCGTAGCCCTCGGGAAGCCGCTCGGCGAACTCGTCCACGTGGGCGGCGCGCGCGGCCGCCAGCACCTCCGCCTCCGAGGCATCCGGTCGCCCGTAGCGGACGTTCTCGCCGATGGTGCCGTGGAACAGGAAGGGCTCCTGGGCCACCACCGCCACGTGGGCCAGGAGCGAGTCGCGCGCGATGCGGCGCAGGTCGGTGCCGTCGACGGTGATGTGGCCGGCGTCGGGCTCGTGGAAGCCCAGCAGCAGGTCCACCAGCGTGGTCTTGCCGGTCCCGGTGCGCCCGACGATCGCCACCATCTCGCCCGCACGCACCTCCAGGGAGACGTCGCGCAGCACGGGCTCGCGTCCGTACGAGAACGACACGTGCTCGAAGCGGATGGCATCGCGGACCCCGTCGAGACACACGGCGTCGGGAGGGTCGGCACGCTCGGCGGGGCGGTCCAGCAGCTCGAAGAAGCGCTCCGCCGCGGGCAACGCGTCCATCAGGTTGGCCCAGCCATTGCTCAGATTCTTCACCGGCTTGTAGGTGCCGGCCATGACGAGCACGAAGGCCGCCAGCCCGCCCGCGCTGAGACCCCACTGCCCCCGCATCACCAGCACCATGCCCAGCGCCAGGACGGCGATGCCCATGGACTGGTTCAGGCCTTCCACCAGCCCGCGGGAGAGCACCCGGTTGCGCACCACCTTCATGGTGCGCCGGAACAGGCGGCGGTTCTCCCGACCGAAGGCCGTCTCCTCGTGCGACTCGGCGCGAAACGCCTTGATGACCTTGATCCCCGCCAGGATCTCTACCAGGCGCTCCGTCACGTCGCCCACCTTCTCCTGGCGGCGCCGAGCGGTCTTGCGGATGCGCCGCCCGAAGATCGTGAGCACGAGCACCAGGACCGGGGCCATGGCGAGCATCACCAGCGAGAGCTGCCAGGAGATCAGGAGCAGCACCACCGCGCCCACCAGGATGGAAAGGATCCCCTGGATCACGTCCCCGAACAGCAGACGCAGGGCGCCGTGCGCGCGCGCGACGTCGTTGAAGGTGCGCGAGAGCGCGTCGCCGCGGCTCATGGCCACGTGCGTGCCCAGCGGCAGGGCCAGCAGCTTGCGCGCGAGGTCCTGCTGCACGTCCACCAGCACGCGGCCGAGCGCGTACTCCAGCAGATAGTTCTTTCCCATGTGGGTGAACGGGATCAGCAGCGCCACCAGGATGCCGGCGACG
>JBFGJV010000106.1:0-10376 GCA_041577015.1 Myxococcota bacterium | reverse complement strand
CCCCGGATCCGCAAACGCCGTGCCAGAGGCACGCGGCCGGCAGCCCGAGCGCAGAAGCGTCGCGAAGCGCCGGAGGGGCGGGAGGTTGCGCGCGCCCGGCCCGACGCATTCGCGCGGCTCCGAGGGGGGGCGACGCCCTTGCGTTGCCCATTGTAGGAAAACCGCTGCCGCCCCCCGGGAGCGTTGCCGCGCACCTGCGCGTCTGCGACCCTCTAAGACGCTTCCCTTCCTCCGACGGAGTCCGCCGCGTGGCCGTGATCGATCGCGGACCCGAGGTCCGCCTGCGCAACTGGTTCGACCGCCCCTACGACGACGCCATCGCGGCGGCCCGCACCTGCTACTCGCCGCGCGTGATCGAGCCGGACGAGGTGACGGACCGCCAGCGACGCAGCATCGGGCCGCTCACCTTCGAGGGCGGACACCACACCGTCTACCAGCACGCGACCTTCGAGTTCGCGCTCTCCGGCCTGTCCCGACAGCTGGTGTGGGGCTTCCTGCACGCCTTCCCCTTCTACAACACCGAGCAGCAGAGCCAGCGCTACGTGCGGCTGGACGAGGCCCAGGCGCACGTGCCGCCGGCGCTCGGGGGGCGCGCCCGCGCGATCTACCTGGAGGCCGTGGAGCGCGCGTGGCGAAGCTATGCGGAGCTCACCCGGGTGCTCGTGCCCGTGACGCACGCCATCCTGGCGGACCTCTGGCGCCTGGATCAGCGCCAGTCGAAGGCGTTCGGTCGCAGCGTCGCCCGGGAGGCGGAGAAGAAGGCGATCGAGACCGCGCGCTACGTGATTCCGATCGCGTGTCACACCGCGATGGTCTACACGGTCTCGGGGATCGTGCTCCACCGCATGCGCCGCATGGCGGCGGCCTGCGACACGCCGGACGAGGCCCGCGACGTGGTGGACCGCATGGTGGCCGAGGTGGAGCGCGTGGACCCGGCCTTCTTCCACGAGGTGGGGGAGACGCCCCTTGCGCAGCAGGAGGTCGTGGAGGCGGCGATGCCGCCGGGCCTGGGCGACGCCGCGGCGCTCGAGGCCTTCGACAAGTCGCTGGACGGCCGCATCGCCCGCCTGGTGGACTACGGAGCGCGCGCCCCGCAGGTGGTGGCGGACGCGATCCGCCACCTGCTGGGCCGGGCGGATCTCGAGGACGCGGAGGCGCTCGCCCTCGTCCTCGATCCGGCGCGCAATCGCTATCGGCTGGAGACGCTCAACGTGTCGACGCACGCGCCCCTGATGCGGGCCCTGGCGCACGCGCACTACACCTTCCGCAAGAAGCTCTCCCACACCGCCGACTCCCAGGACCAGCGTCACCGCATGGTGCCGGGAAGCCGGCCGCTGCTGTCGCGCACCGCCCCCGCGACGCCCGACGTCGTGGAGCCGGCCCTGATCCGGGAGGAGCCGCGGGCGCACGCGCTGTTCCGGGAGGCCGTGGAGGCGGCCTGGGACGCGCGCGCGCGGCTGCTCGACCTGGGCGTGAAGCCCGAGCTCGCGCTCTACGTCCTACCCAATGCGACCGCGGTGCGTTTCGAGGAGTCGGGGACGCTGCTGCACCTGCTCCACAAGTGGACCATGCGCACCTGCCTCAATGCCCAGCGCGAGATCTGGGAGGCCTCCATGGACGAGATCGAGCAGGTGGGCGCCGTGCACCCGGCACTGATGCGCCACGTGGGGCCGCCCTGCGTGGTGCGCAACCGGCTCGCCCGACCCCGCTGTACCGAGGGAAGCCACTTCTGCGGCATCCCCGTGTGGCGGTCCTTCCCGGAGGTGGAGCGGAGGATCTGATGCGCGCGGCCGCCCCCGGCGCGTGGCTACTGGCCGTGACGCTCGCGCTCGGCGCGCTGCCCGCCGCGGCCGTGGAGCTCGAGGGCACCTGGCACGTTCTCGTGCACTACAAGGACGCGGAGGCGGCCCACCCGGAGCGCGAGCGCTGGGAGGACCGCGTCTGGGTGTTCGAGCGCGAGGGAAGCCGGCTGGTCTGGATCGAGTATCCGATCGTGGTGTTCCAGGACGAGACGGGGCGCTTCCGATCCCTGGGCGGCAATCGCGCGGCCCGGGAGCTGCACTTCTGGGAGCCCAACGCCGAGCAGCTGGAGCAGATCGCGAAGGGGCTCGAGATCAACACGCGCGGCTCCAAGCGCAAGACCCTCACCGGCTCGGACGCCCGGGGCTGGAGCTCGGGTGCTGCGGCGCGAGCCCGTTCGGCCTCGGTGATCACCTACTCGGAGACGTGGTCCGCCGAGGGTCTCGGGGATCGACCCGTCTTCGCGCGGGAGGACGTGCTCTCCTCTGCCCGCGCCGAGGGCATGGAGGGCCGCACGGAGTACCGCACCGAGCAGGTCGAGGCGGGCGGAGACGTGCTGCGCGGGCGCTACGACCGGGACGGCACCCGAAGCGGAACCTTCGTGATGCGGCGCGCGGGGCTGGTGTCCACCGTGAAGGGCAGCGGACTCACCCAGAGCGAGCGCGTCATGCAGGTCATGCTGAGCCAGGCGGGAATCCGCATCGAGGACCGCGAGGCGCTTCGCGCGCTGCTGGAACGCTCGGGCCGGGGCGCGCCCCCCGAGCCCCTGCGCGACGAGATCCGGCGGGAGATCGAGGCCGCCCTCGAGGAGCAGGTGCGCGCCCAGGGCGAGGATCCGCGCACGCTGCGACCGCGGATCGACCAGCTCACGCGCGAGATCGAGCGCCTGCTGGTGGAGGAGGGCAAGACCCTGGCGGAGATCCGGCGCATGATCGAGGCGGGGGAGCTCGCCCTGTGAGCCCGCCGCCGGGGCCAGGCGGCCGCGTGCGGCGCGCCACGCCCGGCGATCTGGAGGCCATGATCGGGCTGTGGAAGGCGCTCGTGGCCGGACACGCCGCGGTGGATCCCGCCTTCGGCCTCCGCGAAGGGGGCGGAGAGCGTCTGGAACGGAGCTTCCGGCGCGGCCTCGAGGCGGAGGACGCCGGGCTCTGGGTCTTCGAGCGCGAGGGCGAGCTCGCCGGGCTCTGTATCGCGCGGGTCCGAAGGGCTCCCGAGCTGGCCGTCGAGCCCTGCCGCGGCGAGGTGGAGGATCTCTTCGTGCGGCCCGACACGCGTCGTCGGGGCGTCGGACGGGCCCTGGTGGGCGCCGCGCTGGACTGGATGCGCGGGCGTGGCGTCGAGCGCGTCGAGGCGCGGGTCGCCACCGGCAACCCGGTGGGGCAGGCGTTCTGGCGCGCGCTGGGATTCGGTGACTTCGTGGACGTGCTGCACCGCCGGCTGTAAGCTCCGCGTCGATCACCGCAAGGACGTGACATGAGCCCCACCGCGCTCAATCCGCTCGCCCGCGAGCTGAACGAACGTCTGGAACGGGCCGCTCCCGAGGTGCTCGCCATGCTCTCGGGCCTCGGCCGGCGCCTGTACTTTCCGAAGGGCATTCTCTCCCAGACCGCCGAGGCGAAGGCCCGGGCCAAGCGCTTCAACGCGACGATCGGGATCGCCACGGAAGGCGAGGGCCCCATGTTCCTGCCCTCGGTGCACCGGCACCTGGCGCACGTGGCGCCCGCCGACGCGTACACCTACGCGCCCCCCGCCGGCCGGCCGAGCCTGCGCGAGCGTTGGCGCGACAAGATGTTGGCGGAGAATCCCTCGCTGCGTGGCAAGCGCTTCGGCCTTCCCATCGCGACCAGCGCGCTGACGCACGGGCTCGCCCTGGCCGGCGACCTCTTCGTGGACGAGGGCGACCGGATCCTGCTGCCGGACAAGCTGTGGGGCAACTACCGGCTCACCTTCGAGGTGCGGCTCGGCGCCCGGATCGAGACCTTCCCGTTCTACGCGGGCTCGGGATTCGCCACCGAGGCCTTCGCGAAGGCACTGGCCGAGCACGGGCGGGGCCGCGACAAGCTCGTGGTACTCCTGAACTTCCCCAACAACCCGACCGGCTACATGCCCACAGCGGCCGAGGGACAGGCGATCGCGGGCGCGCTCGTGGAGCAGGCCGAGCGTGGCACGCGCCTCGTCGTGGTGACGGACGACGCCTACTTCGGTCTCTTCTACCACCTGGACGGGCCGTCCATGACGGAGTCCCTGTTCGGGATGCTGGCGAACCGCCACCCGAACCTGCTGGCGGTGAAGCTGGACGGAGCCACCAAGGAGCTCTTCGTCTGGGGCCTGCGCTGCGGCTTCCTCACCGTGGGACCGGGCCGGGCCGAGAGCGCGGAGGAGGTGACGGAGGTGCTGGACGCGAAGGCCCGCGGCGCGATCCGGGGCGCCATCTCGAACAGTCCCCACCTCTCGCAGACGCTGGTGGAGCAGGCGCTCGCGTCGTCCTCCATCGACGAGGAGCGCAAGCAGAAGGCGGAGGTGCTGCGGGCCCGCGCCGCGAAGGTGCACGAGGTGGTGAGCCGCTCCGAGTTCCGGGAGAGCTTCGAGCCCTATCCCTTCAACAGCGGCTACTTCATGTGCGTCCGGGTGAAGGGCGTGGATGCCGAGCGGCTCCGCGTGCACCTGCTCGACCATCACGGCATCGGGCTCGTGGCCACGAGCCCGACGGACGTGCGCGTCGCGTTCTCCTGCCTGGAGCTGGACGAGATCGAGCCGCTCTTCCAGACGCTGCACCGGGCGGTGGGCGAGCTGCGCTGAGCCGCGCGCCTCAGGCGGGTCCGGCCTGCCGGTCCAGGGCGTCCAGCCGCTCGAGAACGCGCACCAGCGTGAGCACGCCCCGCGCCAGGTTCTCCACCGAGATGCGCTCGTTCGGCCCGTGGATGCCCCGGCTCTCGGCCGGAGGCAGCCAGCGCGGCACGAAGCCGTAGGCGATCACCCCCTGGCGGCGAAACCAGTGGGCGTCGGTGAAGCCGGCGATGACGCGCGGCACGACGGCCGCCTCCGGGTCCACGTCGGCCGCCACGGCGCGGATCGCGCGGAACAGCGGCGTCCCCACCGGCGAGCCGCGGCTCTCGAAGGAGAGGATCGGCTCCACCTCGAGCGTGGGATCGCCGGCCACCCGCCTGATGCGCTCGAGAAAGGCCTCGCAGCGCCCGCCCGGGAGCAGGCGCGCGTCGAGCTCGGCCCAGGCGCGCGCCGGAATCACGTTGGGTCGCGTGCCGGCACGCAGCACGGAGATGGCCACGGTGTCGCGCACCAGGGCGGCGCGGGCCGGATCGGAGAGGAAGCGCTGCCGGAACGCGGCGTCCGTGGCCAGGCTCTGCTCGAGCCGGCGCAGGCCCGCGCTGTCCTCGGGCGCCGCCAGGGGTGCCAGCGCCGCGAACATGCGCGCCACCTCGGGCACCACGCGGACCTCGGTCTCGAGCCGCCGCACCCGATCGAGCGCCGCCACCAGGCGAGGCACCGCGCCGCCCTCGCCCGCGGTGGAGGCGTGGCCGGGAGCGCCGCGGGCGGTGAGTCGCATCCAGCACGGCGCCTTCTCGCTCACGGCCACGCCCCACACGTTGGGTCGGCCGGCCTCCGCCGCCAGGATCCCGCCACCCTCGGTGAGCAGATACTCGGCCCCGCCCAGGAGCTCGGGGTGTCGCTCCACCAGGATGCCGGCTCCGTGGCGGCCTCCCGTCTCCTCGTCCGGCGTGGCCAGGAGGATCACGTCGCGCGTGAGCGGTCCGTCCCGGGCGGCCAGCCGGGTGAGCGCCAGGCTGTGCACCACCGCGACCCCCTTGGCGTCGAGGGCCCCCCGCCCCACCACGTAGCCGGCCGTCACCGTCCCCGAGAAGGGGTCGAAAGCCCACTCCTCCGGCTCGGCCGGGACCACGTCCAGGTGCGAGAGCAGGACGACCGGCGGCCGCTCCCCGGTGCCGCGCACGCGCGCCCAGACCGCCGCCCGTCCCGGGCGCGAGGCGCCCCTCGGCGTGGGCACGAGCCTCGCCTCCAGGCCCTCGCGGCGCAGGAAGCCCAGCAGGAGCTCCGCCAGGGGGCGCTCGTCGCCGGGGGGGTTGACGGTCGGGATGCGGATGGCCCGCGCCAGCAGGTCGGTGGCCGCGCCGGCGAGGTCCTCGCCGGGACGGGGCCGCCCCCGGTCGCCGAAGGGCCAGCGCGCCTGCGCGGCGCTCGCGCACAACAGCAGGCCCACAACGCCCAGGAGAAGGGCGAGGCGGCGCCTGGGGCGCCCCGTGGGGGTCAGAGCGTGATCTCCGTCACCGTGCTTGCGGTCGAGTCCAAGGAACCTCGACATGCAACTTTGTCGTGCACTTCTGCCGCCTAATGAGGTAACTATAGCCGCCCGATAAGGCGGTCTTGGAGGCGGGACGGTTGCCGCGGAGCGAGCGAAGACGCAGGACGGGCTGGATGGCGCGACCGGACGTCGCGCTCCCCGCCGCGGCGCTGGCCATGGGTCTCGGCCTCTGCGCGTGGCTGACGGACGGCGTGGCCACCGCCTCTGCACCCCCGGTGACGCCGGCCCCGCTCCTCGCCGAGCCGTGGGCGTCCGCCGAGCCCATGGGCCCGCCGGAGCCCGAGCCCGCTCTCGAGCGGCCCGAGCCGGCCGAGGCGGAGCCTGCCGCCGCCGAGCTCGCACCCGAGCTCCAGGTGATCGAAGGCGAGGTCTCGGAGCGCAGCACGCTCTTCTCCTCGCTTGCGGCTCAGGGAGTGCCGGCGGCCCTGGCCCAGCGCATCGGCGAGGAGATGAAGCCCGTCTTCGACTTCCGCCGTGCTCGTGCCGGCCACCGCTACCGCCTGCTGCTTCGCTCCGACGGCTCGCTGCACGCCTTCCACTACCGGACCTCGCCCGTGGAGCGCTATCGCCTGCGCGCCGAAGCGGAGGACGTCTGGGTCGCGGACCGCGTGGAGGTGCCCCTGGAAAGACGCCAGGCCCGGCTGGCCGGCGTCGTGACCACCAGCCTCTACGACGCCGTGGCGCAGCTCGGAGAGAGCCCGCAGCTCGCCAGCGACCTGGCCGAGATCTTCGCGTGGGATGTGGACTTCACCCACGCGGTCCAGCTGGGCGACGAGTTCCGGCTGCTGTACGAGCGCCTCTACGTCCTCGACGAGCTCACCGGCGAGGAGTTCTACGTAGGGCCCGGACGCGTCCTCGCGGCTCGCTACCAGGGTGGCATCGGCGAGCTGTCGGCCGTCTACTACGAGACCGAGGCCGGGCGCGGCGGCTACTTCCGGCCCGACGGCTCCTCGGTGCGTCGCCAGTTCCTCGCGGCGCCCGTGAGCTATACGCGCATCAGCTCCAGCTACTCGCCCGCCCGGCTGCACCCGATCCTGGGCGTGAGCCGGCCTCACCATGGCGTCGACTACGCCGCGCCCTCGGGCACCGCGGTCTGGTCCGTGGGCGATGGCAAGGTGATCTACAAGGGCTGGGCGGGCGGCTTCGGGCGCCTGGTGAAGGTGCGACACACCAACGGCTACGTATCCTACTACGCGCACCTCTCGCGCTTCGCCAAGGACCTGCGTGTGGGCCAGATCGTCCAGCAGCGACAGGTCATCGGCTACGTGGGGCAGTCGGGTCTGGCCACCGGTCCGCACGTCTGCTTCCGGGTGGCCCGGGGCGGTCGCTACGTGAACCCCGCCGCGCTCCGGGCGCCGGCCGGCGAGCCGATCCCGCCCACGCAGCGCGCCGACTTCGAGCGCGTCCGCAACCAGCTGCTCACCACGCTGAGCCCGCCCCGCCTCGTCGTCACCGACGAGGCGCTCTAGCCGCGACGCATCCAGCGCGCTACCCGGCTTGCGCCCTTTGTGCGAGCCTCCCGGTGATGAGTCTCGACCGGCGTGCGGCGCGAGAGCTCGAGCGTCCCATCGAGTCCGTGGAAGACCTCGTCGGCTACTTCCGGGCCGGCGAGAAGCCCGCGGAGCGTTGGCTCGTGGGCGTCGAGCACGAGAAGCTCGCGGTGCGAGCCTCCGGGGAACCGGTTCCCTACGAGGGTGAAGACGGGATCGAGGTCCTGCTGCAGCGGCTGGCCGATGCCGACGGCTGGAAGCCCCTGCACGAGGACGGCCGTGTGGTCGCACTCGAGAAGGAGCCGAACCACGTCTCCCTGGAGCCGGGGGCCCAGGTGGAGCTCGACGGAGCGCCCCTCCGCACCGTGCACGAGGCCCTGGCCGAGGTGGAGGCGCACGTCCGCCGGCTGCGGAGCGTGGGCGACCCGCTCGGGATCCGCTGGCTCGGCATCGGTCTGCACCCGTTCGCGGGCGTGGATCGGGCGCCGCGCGTGCCCCGGGAGCGCTACCGCATCATGCGCTCGATCCTGGGTGGTCGCGGGGAGCTCGGGCTCGAGATGATGCACTGCACCGCCGCGGTGCAGGTGAGCCTCGACTACGAGGACGAAGCCGACATGGTGGCGAAGATGCGGGCCGCCCTGGCGGCGACGCCCGTGGCGGCGGCCCTGTTCGCCAACGCCAGCCTGAGCGAGGGCCGGCCCAATGGCTTCGTCTCCCGCCGGCTGCACATCTGGGAGCGGACGGACCCGGATCGCACCGGCATGCTGCCCTTCGTATTCGAGCGCGACTTCGGCTACCGGCGCTACGCCGAGTACGCCCTCGACGTGCCCGCCTTCTTCATGGTGCGCGAGGGCCGCTACCGCGGTCTGGGCGGCAAGACCTTCCGCCGCTTCCTGCAGGAGGGGCACGAGGGGGAGCGCGCGACCCTCGCCGACTTCGAGCTGCACCTGACCACGCTGTTCCCGCACGTGCGTCTCAAGCGGATCCTGGAGCTGCGCGTCGCCGACGCGGTGCCGCCGACGCTGCTGGGGGCCGTGCCGGCGCTGTGGAAGGGGCTGCTCTACGACGCGGAGGCGCGCGAGGCAGCCTGCGCTCTGGGGCGCCGCTGGGACGCCGCCGAGCGCCAGGCGCTTCTCGCCGAGGTGGCGCGCGAGGGGCTGCGGGCCAAGACACCCGACGGGCCACTGCTCCCGGTCGCCCGGGAGCTGGTGGCTCTGGCGCGCCAGGGCCTGCGCCGCGCCGCCTGCTTCGATGCGGCCGGGCGCGACGAAGCCGCCTTCCTCGAGCCGCTCGAGGCCCGGATGGCCGACGGGCGCAGCCCCGGCGAGCTGCTCGTGGAACGCTGGCAGGGGGAGTGGGGCCGCGCGCCCGAGCGCTTGATCGAGCACGTCCGCTACTGATAGAGTGCCCGAGCGTCTCCGGGAGGGTTGCCGATGGCCCAGAAGTTCAAGATCAACTTCACCTTGGACGAGACCGACCTGGGCTTCTTCCGGAGCCTGTTCCGAAAGTCGCGCCGCGAGGCCGCGGATCGAGACCCGAGCGAGATCATCAAGGTGGTCCGAGAGCTGACGACCCGCGTGCGGGCGCAGAAGAAGACGCCCTCCATCGTCCAGGAAGCGGCCACGACCCTCGACGACCTGATCCAGATGCTCGAGGACGACGACTACGCCCTTCCCAAGCGCGTGGCCAACGAGGTGGCGGGTGCGCTGTCCTACTTCGCCGATCCCCAGGATCTGATTCCCGACGAGATTCCGGGTCTCGGCTTCCTGGACGACGCCATCATGATCAAGCTGCTCGAGAACGAGTTCCGGCACGAGCTCTGGGGCTACCGCAAGTTCCGCAAGTTCCGCGCCGGAGCCGAGCAGCGGCCGTGGACGCCGGTGGCGCGGCAGCGGCTTCCGCGCCGTCTGGAGGCGTATCGCCAGAAGATCCGCGGCGAGGTCGATCAGCGCAAACGCGAGCGCCCGTCCGCCTGGTGGTAGACGCGGGTCGGGCGACCCGGCCGTCATGAACTCTGCAGCGCTGCCGCGAATCCTGGTCGTGGACGACGAGGAGGCCATCCTCGAGACGATGGTCTTCACGTTCGAGGGCGAGTACGAGGTGCTGACCGCCCTGGAGGCGCGCAAGGCCCTCGACCTGCTCGACACGTACGCGCCAGTGGCGGCGGTGATCACGGATCAGCGCATGCCCGAGATGACCGGCGTGGAGTTCCTGGCCCGCGTCTGCGAGCGCCATCCGACCACCACGAGGATCATCCTGACCGGCTTTGCCGACATGGACGCCATCGTGCAGGCGATCAACGAGGGTCACGTGTACGCCTACGTGGCCAAGCCCTGGGAGCCCGAGGAGCTGAAGCAGCTGGTCCGGCGGGCGGTGGACCACCACCGGTTGCTGCTGGAGAACCAGCGGCTGCTGGACGATCTCCGTAGCGCGAACGTGTTCCTGGCCGCCGCGATGGACGAGATCCACATGGGTGCGCTCGTGGTGGACTCGGAGGGGGTGGTCCAGGCGGCCAACCGCGCCGTGCGCGAATGGCTCGGCCTCGAGAAGGATCCACGGGGCCTCTCGCTGGACGAGGTGCTGGCGGCGACCCGCCTCGAGCGGGTGCGCAGCGCGGCCGAGGAGCTGAGCGCCGGACGCCAGGGCGACGCGCGCTTCGAGGAGGTGGACCTGGCGCTGGGAAGCCTCTCGCTGCGCCTGCGCATCGCCGTGCGTCTGCTGGAGGACGCGGCGGGCAAGCCGCTGGG
>JBFGJV010000105.1:0-10480 GCA_041577015.1 Myxococcota bacterium | reverse complement strand
CTTCGGCTCGCTGCGCGCTTCGCTTGCTGCTGAAGCTTCGCTCGCCTTCGGCTCGCTGCGCGCTTCGCTTGCTGCTGAAGCTTCGCTCGCCTTCGGCTCGCTGCGCGCTTCGCTTGCGGGGCAGCGGTCGTTGAACTCGCACCACCGGCACAGGGGGCTGGGTCGGGGCTCGAAGCGCTCCTCGGCCTGGATGCGGTCGATCAGCTCCCGGGTGCGGCTCTCCAGCTTGCGGAGCTGCTCCGCGTCGCGCGTGGAGACGCGCACCTGATCGAACCACAGGTAGTGCCAGACCAGGCGCACCGGGGTCTCGGGGCCGAAGCGGCCGTTCAGGCCGAGCTGGTAGAGGGCGAGCTGACGATCCTCGTCAAGCACGCGCTGGGGCGGCAGTCGCTGGCCCGTCTTGTAGTCCTGGATCTCGACGGCGCCGTCGGGTGCGCGCGCCAGCCGGTCGATGACGCCGCGCACCGGATAGCGACCCCCGGCGTCCAGCTGGAAGCTGACCTTCTCCTCCACCCCGAGCGTCTCCTCGGCGTCGAAGGGATAGTGACGTCGGTAGTAGTTACGCAGGCAACGCGCGCCGCTCTCCTGGTAGGAGGAGACGGGCTGCTCGCTGCGTGCGATGCGGATGCGGTCCGCATCGAAGTGCTCCTGCCAGTTCTGCTCGAAGCGGCTCAGCACGCCGGGAAGCCCCGGAACGCGCCCTCGGACGACGAAGCGGTGCAGTCGCTCCAGCACCGCGTGCACCTGCTTGCCCAGGAAGGCCTCGATGGACTCCGTGTCCACGGGGAGGCGGAGCACGTAGCGGAAGTGGAACTGCTTGGGACAGTTCTCGAAGCAGGCCAGTCGTGAATGGCTCCAGATCCGGGCCAAGTGTCTCCCCGCCGGACGCGGCCGGCGCGCGGAGGACTCGTTCGGGGCCCGATGCTGGGCGGGGGAGGCGCAGCGGGTAGCCCAGTATAGACGGCGGAGCACCGCCAGGGCCACCCGCTCCCGGCGCCGGGTCTCGCGAGCTAAGCTGGAAGAGCGGGGGCCTTCCGAGGAGTGCGAGCCATGCCTGCCGACCGCACGGACGCCAGCGTCGAGACCGCCCTGGCCGCCCTCTCCGCGGCGGGGGACGACGCGCTCTCCAAGGCGGCGAGCGAGGGCTTCCCGGACCGACGGGAAGTGGTGGATTGGTCCGAGCGCCTGCTGTCCGTGGTGCTGCACCAGCGGGACGTACGGGCGCTGCGCGCCGAGCTGCCCCAGCTCGCGGGTCGGCTGCGGGGGATTCTCGGCACCCTGACGCTGCCGCACGGCTTCGACCCGGATGGCGTCGTGGCTCGCTTCCTGCGACGGCTCTCGGCGGTGCGCGCGCTGATCGCAGACGACGTGGAGGCCGCCTTCGAACGCGACCCCGCGGCCGAGAGCTACGCGGAGATCGTGTCCGCGTACCCCGCAATCTGGGCCATCGGCACCTACCGCCTCGCCCACGAGCTGCACGTCCTCGGCGTGCCCATGGTGCCCCGCATCATGACCGAGCACGCCCACGCCCGCACCGGCATCGACATCCATCCGGGAGCGCGCATCGGCCGCCGCTTCTTCATCGACCATGGAACCGGGGTGGTGATCGGCGAGACCACGGAGATCGGCGACCGCGTGGTGCTCTACCAGGGTGTCACGCTCGGGGCGCTCTCCACCCACCAGGTGGAGGCGCTGCGCGGCCACAAGCGCCATCCCACCCTGGAGGACGACGTCACCATCTACGCGGCGGCGACCATCCTCGGCGGCCGGACGGTGATCGGCCGCGGCAGCGTGATCGGCGGCAACGTGTGGCTCACCCACTCGATTCCGCCCTGCTCCAAGGTGCAGATGGAGCCGCCCCGCCTCCAGGTGCAGCGCGATTCCGGCTGCGAGGAGGCCTCCGACCAGCTCCACTGGGACATCTGAAGCGTGACGCCCGCGGCCCAGCCGCATGCCCTGCGCGAGCTGCCCGTGGTGCGTGCCCGCATCGCCGAGCAGCTGGCGGAGGTGGACCGCACCGTGGCCGTGATGAGCGGCAAGGGCGGTGTGGGCAAGACCGCCGTGGCCGTGAACCTGGCGCTGGCGCTCTCCCGGCACGGCGGCCGCGTGGGTCTCCTGGACGCCGACCTGAACAGCCCCACCGTGGCGCGGATGCTCGGACTGCGCGGAGCGCCGGTGCGCGCATCCGGGGCCGGACTGCGCCCGGCGTCGGGCCCCCACGGCGTCGTGGTCCAGGGCATGGACTTCTTCCTCCAGGGCACCCAGCCCCTGGACTGGGACGGGCCGGCGGGAGAGGGGGCTCCCTGGCGCAGCGCGCTCGAGGACGCGGCGTTGGCCGACCTCTTGGGCGAGACCGATTGGGGCGCACTCGATGCCCTGGTGATCGACCTCGCCCCCGGCGCGGACCGACTTCCCGCCCTGGCGCGTCTGTTGCCTACGCTGGGAGGCGCCGTGGCAGTGGCGATTCCCACCCGCGTGGCCATGCTCGCTGTCGAGCGCTCGCTACGCCGCGCCCGGGAGGCGCGGGTGCCCCTGATCGGTCTGGTGGAGAACCTCGGCCGCACAGTCTGCGCGAGCTGCGGCCGGGAGACGCCGTTGTTTCGGGAGGTGGATCTGGAGGAGGCCGCCCGCGAGCTCGACCTGCCGGTCCTGGCTCGCATTCCCTTCGACCCGACGCTGGCCAGCGCGGCGGACGCCGGCCGGCCCTTTGGAGACGCCGGCGAGCGCGATGCCCCTGCGGCCGCCGCCTTTCGCGAGCTGGCGGTGGCCGTGGCGAGCTTCGTTCCGCCTCCGCCCGAAGGAGAGAGCTGGTGAGCGCGCTTGGTCTGCATATGGGCGTGGCCCTGCTGGTGCTGACATTCGCGGGCGCGACGAGCGCCGCGGACGAGGCCGGCTGGAGCTACGAGCTCGGGACACAGCTCATGAGCCCCTACTGCCCCGGGCGCACGCTCGTGGACTGTCCCAGCGCCCAGGCCGCCGAGCTCCGCGCCTGGATCGAGGGCCAGGAGGCGCAGGGCCGCACGCGCCAGGAGGTGGAGGAGCAGCTCTACGCCCGCTTCGGCGACGTGGTCCGTCAGGCTCCGGACCCGCGCGGCTTCGGGCTCGCCGCGTACCTGATTCCGGCGGCCGCGCTGCTGGCGGGTGGTGCCCTGGTCGTGGTGTTCCTGCGTCGACAGACGCGTGCCGCCGAGCGGGTCGCGGAGACGGAGAGCGCGCGCGTGGGACCCGTCGATCCGGAGCTCGAGCGCCTGCTGGACCAGGAGCTGGAAGGGCGCTGAGGAGCCTGCCGGTATACTCCGCGCCGTGAAGATCTACACGCGGCGGGGGGACCGGGGCGAGACCGACCTCTTCGGGGGCGGGCGCGTCTCCAAGGACCACCTGCGCGTCGAGGCCTACGGCACCGTGGACGAGCTCAACGCCGTGCTCGGGCGCTGTGCGGCGGCCACGGGCCACGACGACCAGCGGGATCGCGTGCGCCAGCTCCAGGAGAAGCTCTTCCAGCTCGGCGCCCACCTGGCCAGCCCCGACGCGCGGCAGCGGGAGCGCGGCGGCATGGACGCGCCCGGCGACGCGGACGTGACGGCCCTCGAGTCCTGGATCGACGCCCTGGAGGAGGAGCTGCCGCCGCTGCGCCGCTTCGTCCTGCCGGGTGGGAGCGCGGGGGCAGCCGCCTTCCACGAGGCGCGCACCGTCTGCCGCCGGGCCGAGCGGCGATGCGTGGCGCTCCACCGGGCGGAGCCCCTGGACGATGCGCTGCTGCGCTGGCTGAACCGCCTCTCGGACGCGCTGTTCGTGATGGCGCGCGTGGAGAACCGCCGCGCCGGCGTGCCCGACGTGGAGTGGGAAGGGAAGCCCCGCCGTTAGCTGATTCGAGCCGGCGCCGCGCCCAGGTACTGCACGGGACGCTCCATCTCACAGCGCAGCCAGGTTCCGATTGCGAACCCGACCAGCAGGGAGAGCAGGAGCGCCATTCCAAAGCGGCGCAGCCAGCGAGCCACGGTGTCCTCCCCCTCAGGCGAAGGGATCGCGGGCCAGCTCGCGGCGCCCGCGTCGGAAGCGCCGCTCGAGCCGCTCGCGCAGGGGATCGATGCGACCCGCGCGCGGGCTGTCCCCGTCCCTCCGCACCATGCCCTCGAAGAACCGCACCAGGCCCACCAGGTCGGAGAGCCGGATCGACTCCGCCCGGATGCGCCCGTCTTCGCCCATGTTGTGGTAGTTGCCCAGCGGCAGGCACATGGCCGCGCAGCGATGGCCGTAGAGCTGGTAGGCCGTGGACTCGCAGGTGCCGCCGTCCATCAGCTTGCGCTGCCAGGCGAAGCGCCTGCCGCGGGGCCCGGCGAGCTGCGCTCCCACCCGTGCGATCCAGCGCGTGAGGCCGTCGTCGAAGATGCTGGTGCGGTCGCCCACGCGCAGGATCGGCCCCGCGCCCTGGGGAGCGTCCGGCAGCGCCTTGCTGGCCTCGATCGCCACCAGGCGCGTCCGAGCCGGAAGCCGCCGACCCCGGGCGACGGCGAGCGCGCCGACGAACCCTACCTCTTCGGCCCGCGTGAAGAGGCCGGCCACGTCCACGTGCCGTGCCGGATCGACCTCGTCCACGACGTCGAGGAGCGCCAGCGTGGCGGTGACGCCCGCCAGGTCGTCGGCGGCGCGCGTCTCGAGGAGGTCCGGATCGCCCGCGGCGCGCCGGAAGGCGGGCAGATCCCACATGCCGAAGCTTCCGGCCGGGACCGTCCACCGCGCCCGCAGCACGCAGCGCTGCTCGCCGCTGCGGGGATCGGGACGGACGCGCTGCACCCGTGCCGGGATCTCGTCGCCGTCGGCGAAGAAGCGGGCGCGGGCGCCGGGGAAGAACTGCGGCCGCACGCCGCCCAGGAAGAGCGCCTCGACGCGCACGTTGCGGCCCACCCGCGCCGAACGCAGCGCGCGAAAGCCCGGATGGTCCATGTGGGCGGCGAAGACCAGTGGGCTTCCGCTCCGGGGCACGCCCCGGCGGCGCACGGCCAGATTGCCGTCGGCGTCCTCACGCAGCTGCAGGTGGGGACGCGCCGCCACGAACTCGCGCACCCAGGCGATCACGGCGCCCTCCCGGTAGGGCGCCGTGGGCCGGGAGAGCGTGCGCTCGGCCAGGCGCAGCACGCGGGCGGGACGAACCAGCGAGGCCGTCATCGGGGCTTGCGCAGCGCGTCCTCGATCTCCCGACCGAGGACGAGGATCAGCGCGTAGGGCGAGGCATCGGGCTCTGCGCGCAGACGCGCGGCGAGCCCCTCGACGTCGCCCAGGCCCTCGAGGCCGTAGGAGCCGTAGCGCCGCGCCAGCGCGTCGCGCACCAGCGCGTCGCGCCCCTGGCGCCGACGCGCGGTGAGCGTCCCGCTGCGCTCCAGATGCTCGCGATGGGCGTCCAGGGCCTCGAGCAGGGCCTCGATCCCGACGCCGTCCCGGGCCGAGACGCGCAGCACCGGCGGCGTCCATCCCTCCAGCGGGCGCGGCCCCAGACCGAGCCCGGCTTCCAGCTCGCTCGCGGTGCGCTGGGCAGCGGGCCCCTGGTCGGCCTTGTTCACCACGAAGACGTCCGGATGCTCCAGCACGCCCGCCTTCATGAACTGCAGCGCGTCGCCGGCGCCCGGCTGCACCACGAAGACCAGCGTGTCCACCAGCGCCGCCACGTCGCTCTCGGACTGGCCGACGCCCACCGTCTCCACGAACACCCAGTCGAAGACCGTGCTCAGGACCACGATGCTGTCCCGCGTGGCGTCCGCCACGCCACCGAGTCGCTCGCGCGCGGCCATGGAGCGCACGAACACGCCGGGGTCGCGGGCGCTCGCACGCATGCGCACCCGATCGCCGAGCAGCGCACCGCCGGAGACCCGGCTCGAGGGATCCACGGCGACGACGCCCACCGTCTCCTCGCGCCGGCGCACCGCGCGCACCAGGGCGTCGAGCAGCGTGGACTTGCCGGCCCCGGGAGAGCCGGTGAGACCCACCCGGCGGGCGCCCGGACCGGGTCGCTGGCGCTCCAGCCCATCCAGCAGGGCCAGCGCGGCCTCGCGCCGCTCCGGCCGACGGTCGTCCACGAGGTTCAGCGCCTCGGACACGGCGTCCCGGTCACGGTCCAGCAGGCGTCGTGCCAGATCAGGAGCGGTCAGCAGCCGACTCCGCCACGAGATCCACGATCTCGCCGAGGATGCGGGTCAGGTCGAAGTCCTTGGGCGTGTAGACGCGTTGCACCCCCGCCGCGCGCAGCCGCTCGGCGTCCTCCTCGGGGATGATCCCGCCCACCACCACGGGTACCTCGTGCAGGCCGACCTTGCGCAGCTGGTCGAGCACGTCCACCACCAGCACGCCGTGCGAGCCGGACAGGATCGAGAGGCCGATCACGTGCACGCCCTCGTCCCGGGCGGAGCGGACGATCTCCTCGGGGGTGAGGCGGATGCCCTCGTAGACCACCTCGAGGCCCACGTCGCGGCCGCGTACGGCGATCTGTTCCGCGCCGTTGCTGTGACCATCCAGGCCCGGCTTGCCCACCAGCATCTTGGGCGGGCGACCCAGCACGTTCGTCAGCTCCCGGACGCGGCCACGCACCGCCTCGACGCGCTCGTCCGCCTGGGAGAACGGTCGCGCCACCACGCCCGTGGGCGCGCGGTACTCTCCGAAGAGCTCCCGCAGGGCGTCCGCCCACTCCCCGGTGGTGACGCCGGCATGCGCGGCGCGGATCGAGGCGGGCATCACGTTGCCGCCGCCGGCCAGGACGTCGCGCAGGTTGCGGAGCGCGGCGCGGACCTCGTCGCCGTTGCGGCGGCTGCGGAACGCGCGCAGCCGCTCGATCTGCTCCTGCTCCGCCGACTCGTCCACCTGGAGGATGGCGGCCCCGCCGGCTTCGAGAAGGGGCGAGGGCTCGCTCTCGGTGAAGACGTTCACGCCCACCACCTGCACCTCGCCGCCCTCGATGGCCCGCACGCGCTCGGTGTTCGACTCCACCAGCCGCTGCTTCATGTAGCCGTTCTCGACCGCTGCCACCGCGCCGCCCAGGGCCAGCACGCGGTCCAGCTCCTGACGTGCGGCCTCCTTGAGCTCCCGGGTCCGTCCCTCCACCACCGGAGAGCCGTCGAAGAGGTCGTCGTGCTCCAGCAGGTCGGTCTCGTAGGCGAGGATCTGCTGGATGCGCAGCGACCACTGCTGGTCCCAGGGACGCGGCAGCCCCAGCGCCTCGTTCCAGGCCGGGAGCTGGAGCGCCCGACAGCGCGCCTTCTTGGAGAGCGTCACGCCGAGCGCCTCGAGCACGATGCGGATCACGTTGTTCTCGGGCTGCGCCTCGGTGAGCCCCAGGCTGTTCACCTGCACGCCGTACCGGAAGCGGCGGGCCTTAACGTCCTCCACCCCGTACCGCTCGCGGGTGATCTCGTCCCAGAGCTCCGTCATGGCGCGGACCTTGCAGGTCTCCTCCACGAAGCGGATGCCCGCGTTCAGGAAGAAGGAGATGCGCGCCACCACGCGGGGAAGCGCGCCCCTGGGTACGTCGTCCCGGGCCCGCACCGCGTCGAGCACGGCCAGGGCGTTGGCCATGGCGTAGGCGATCTCCTGGACCGGCGTCGCGCCCGCCTCCTGCAGGTGGTAGGAGCAGACGTTGATCGGGTTCCACTTGGGAATCGCGTCCACCGTGTACGCCACCATGTCGCTGATCAGCCGCATGGAGGGCTCGGGCGGGAAGACGTAGGTGCCGCGCGACAGGTACTCCTTGATGATGTCGTTCTGGGTCGTGCCCTGCAGCTCCTCGGGCTTGGCGCCCTGACGCTCGGCCACGGCCACGTAGAGCGACAGCAGCCAGGCCGCGGTCGCGTTGATCGTCATCGAGGTGTTCATGCGTTCGAGGGGGATCTCCTCGAACAGGCGCTGCATGTCCTCCACGTGGCCGATCGGAACGCCCACCTTGCCCACCTCGCCGCGCGCCAGCGGGTGGTCGGAGTCGTATCCCGTCTGGGTGGGGAGATCGAAGGCCACGGAGAGGCCCGTCTGCCCCCGGGAGAGGTTGAGGCGGTAGAGCTCGTTGCTGGCCCGGGCCGAGGTGTGGCCCGAGTAGGTGCGGAACAGCCAGGGTCGGTCGCGCCGGGCCGAAGGCATGGGCTCCTCGTGTAACTCCGCGTCGAAGCTACCGAAAGCGCCAGGGGGCGGCAAACCGCACCGCGCCCGCGGGTCCGGTATGCTGCGCGCCGTGCGCGAGAGCTTCTTCCTGCGCCTCGGTCCCGAGGCGGCCCTGGATGCGGTGGATGCCCTGGGTCTGCGTCCGACCGGGCAGTGCGCCCCGCTCCGCTTCCTGGAGAACCGCGTGTGGGACATCCGCCTGGAAGACGACTCCCACGTGATCGTCAAGTTCTACCGTCCGGAGCGCTGGAGCCGGCATGCGCTCGAGGACGAGCATCGCTTCCTGCGCGATCTGCGCCGGGCGGAGATCCCCGTGTGCGTTCCTCTCGCCGACGCGGAGGGCGCGACGTTGCACCAGATCGAGGGTGTCTTCTACGGCGTCTGGCCACGCACGGGCGGTCGCGAGCCGGACGAGCTGTCGGACGCCGAGCTCCCCGTGCTGGGACGCCTCCTGGCGCGCATCCACGCCATCGGCGCCACCCGGGAGGCGGCGGGCCGTCCGCGGCTCTCCTCGGACCGCTTCCTGCGCGAGCCCCTGTCCCGCCTCGAGGCCGGCGGAGTCCTGCCCGCGGCCTGGGCCCCGCGCTACCGCGCGGCGGTGGAGGAGGCGGCGCGCGTCTACGACGAGCGCAGCCGCGACGTCCCCGTGCACCGCATCCACGGGGACTGTCACCTGGGCAACCTGCTCCGGGGGCGGGAGGGCTGGTTCTTCCTGGACTTCGACGACTTCGTGGTGGGACCGGCGGTCCACGACGTCTGGATGCTGCTACCGGGCCGCGACGCGGAGGGCGCGCGCCAGCGCGAGCTCCTCCTGGAGGGCTACCGCCAGTTCCACGACTTCGACCCCCGCTGGCTCGAGCTGGTGGAGCCGCTGCGGGCGGTGCGCTTCCTGCGCATCACGTCCTGGATCGCCAGCCGCTGGGAGGAATCCAGCTTCCGCTCCACCTTCCCGCACTTCGGGAGCGCGGAGTATTGGGAGAAGGAGACGCGGGATCTGGAGGAGCAGGTGGCGCGCCTGCGCGGGGACGTGGGGAGCGGCGACGACGCTTCGGGACGTCGCTCCCGTGCCGACGATGCGCCCGAGCCGGAGCTCACCAACAAGGACTTCTTCTGGGACCTGTGACGGCTCCCTAGGGTCCGATCACGATCTGCGCCGGGAGGGACAGCGTCGTGAAGGCCTCACCTGCCGAGGTCGAGAGCACGCTCCCGGTGAAGCGAAGCGTCGCGGCGCCGGCCTGGAAGGCCAGGAAGCGCACGGTCGCCACGCGCCGGGTGCCCGTCACGGCGGTGGGGCCGTGACGCAGATCGACGATGCGCTCGGCCGTGCCTCCGACCAGGTCGAGGTCCGGAGTGAGGAAGAGACCACCGTCGTCGTCGAACTCCGCGTGCTCGAACGCGATCCAGGGCGCGGCGATCGGGGGGTCGATCTCCAGCGCGACTTCGAACGCCTGCAGGCCCGTCGCGCCCACACTGACGACGAGGTCCACGTCGAAGAAGGAGCCAACGGACGGATTCGTGGTCGAGGGCGCCAGGGAGAGGCCCGCGCTCGGCCCTCCCGGGCCGCACGTGGGCGACAGGATCGCCGGCAGCGCAGTCAGCAGCGCGACGAGAAGCCTCACGGGCATGGCGTCGTCCGGACCTCGAGCCCGTCCTCGAGGACGACCTCCTGCCCATCGGGGTTGCGAAGCACCACGTCGTACAGGTCCGGGGTCACGATGCCCTGGAAGACCGTCGCCGTCAGGGTCTGGGGATCCACGAACGTCACGCCACCGACCGGGATGCTCGCGGGGCTTCCCTGGGGCAGCAGATCGACGCCGGGCGTGTCCAGGAAATTCGTACCCTGGAACGTGAGCGGCTGGGAAGCGCCCTGGTAGACGAAGCACGAGGGGATCACCGCCGTGAACGTGGGCGCCGGAAACAGGCCGGTCACGGACGCGTCCAGGATCACCCGGTCTCGCAGGTAGGCGTGATTGAGGGGCCGGAACTCCGGGGGAGAAAAGCCACCACGGCCCGTGATCTCCTCGAAGCCGAAGGTTCCCCCGGCATTCATCAGCCAGTTCCCGGCCGGGGTCCCTCCGGCGGCGGTCACGTTGTGGTCCTGGTTGGCGCCGCTCGTGCCGCCGAAGAGCCCATCCGGCGTGGCCCCGTGCGCCACCAGGCCCAAGAGGTGGCCGGTCTCGTGTGCCACGGCCGTCGCCACCACCTGGGCAAAGGCATCGACCGCGTTCTCGATCTCGCTCCAGCGCGCCTGCTCCGCGGCGCTCCCGGTAGCCGGATCGAAGCCAGGCGCCAGCACGATCGGATCGAGTGCGTGCTCGCCCACGGGCGTTCCCCCCAGGTCCGG
>JBFGJV010000104.1:0-10484 GCA_041577015.1 Myxococcota bacterium | reverse complement strand
CGCACCGCGGCGCTCCTCGCCGCCGGCGCGCTCGGCTTCTCGCACCTCCTGGTCCACTACGGGCCCGAGGCGCGCGGCTACTCCTTCGCACTGGCCTTCGGCCTGGCCAGCTATTTCGCCGCGCAGCGCGGCATCGGAGGCCGCCTGAGCCAGTGGGCGCTCCTCCACTGGATCGCGGTGGAGCTGGCGCTCCTCTCCCATCCCCTGGCCGTGCACGCCTTCGCGGCCGTCCTGGTCTGGACGGCGGTGCGCCTGCTGCGCACGCGACCCCTCGTCACCGCGCTCGTCGAGCTGATCTGGTGGCACGCGATACCCCTTGTTTTTTCAGCGGGTTACTGGTGGGGGTTCGTGCGTCACGTGAAGGTTGCCGGCGGGCCGGCGAAGCCGCTGCTGGAGATCCTCGAGAGCGCGGCGGCCTGGGTGACGGGGATGCCGCTGGCGGCGGGGGCCCTGGCGCTGGCCGTCGTGACGGCAGTGGGGCTTGCCGGCCTGCTCGTGCTCGCCCGCCGCGGCAGCGATGCCTGGGTCTTCTACGCGGTCGGGATCTTCGGCGCGCCGGCAACGCTGCTGGCGGTGCTGCGTCCGCAGCTGCTCTTCGAGCGCTACTTCCTGCTGAACCTGGCCCTGTGGCTGCTGCTGGCGGCCCTCACGGCCGCCCACTTCTGGACGGCGGGTCGCGCGCGGATCGCCCTGGCGGCGCTGGCCCTGGCGTTCCTGGCGGGAAACGGCGTGCGCAGCCTGGAGCTCGCCCGGCTCGGTCGGGGCGATCCCGGCGCCGCCGTGCGCTTCGTCTACGACCGCACGCCGGGAGACGTGATCGCGTACGCCACCGACCAGGACCAGCGCATGCCGATCGTGCTCGAGTACTACGCGGAGCGGCTGCCCACCGACAAGCGCTGGGAGCACGTCGGACGGCGCCGCTGGCCGCGTTCGGGCGTGCCCTGGCTCTTCCACCACAGCTTCGAGAGGGCGCAGCCCGAACAGGAGCGCCTGCGCGATCGCTTCGGCAACGAATACGTGCTCGAGGGCACGTGGCCGCACGCGGGTCTCTCGGGCTGGAACCTGTTCCTCTACCGACGCGCGTCCCCACCGACCTGAGCGGGATCGTGGTTCGAAACGCGACGGTGCAGCACCAGCCGGGGTCCGCGTTCCACGTTCCGGAAGCGGTGCAGGGCCGGCTCCTCGCGGTTCTCGAAGGGAAGGTCGGCCACGTCGAGCTCGATGCGCCGGTAGCGTTCCCACTCGACGTTGCGCAGCAGGAAACGGCGCACGCGGCCGTCCATGTCGGGTGAGATCACGTGGTGCCGGAGCACGATCCAGTCCGCGTCGAGGGCGGGAGACAGGTCCTCGCCCGTGAGGCCCCCCACGACTCGCAGGCCGGTGTAGAACTTGAGGGGCAGGTCGCCGTAGGTGATCGCCACCACGTCTCCGGCCTCGGCATGCTCGTCCAGGTAGTCGACCAGCGCCTCGATCGGCCCGTCGAGGTCGTGGGTCAGCTCGTGGAGGAAGGGGACCACCGGACCGCGCGCGGCCACCAGCAGCACGACGAGCCACCCGAGCAGCGGGTGTCCTCGTGCGGCGAGCGTCGCGATGCCCCCGACGGCGAGGGCGACCAGCGGGAGAAGCGGGGCCAGGTAGCGAAAGAAGGGCGCCGGGCTCACTGCGGCGAGCACCAGGAGCGTCCCCGCCCCGACCAGGAGCAGGAGCCCCGCCGCACCCGCCGCCTCCCGCCCCACGAACGGACGCTCGGACCGTCGCCAGCGCAGGAGCAGGACGGCCGCCGGCACCAGCAGCAGCCAGCCCGGGAAGGCGTGGTCCCAGAGCGCCACGGCGTAGGCCCCCAGGTGCCGCCAGGTTACGTCCGGCGCCAGGACCGCGTCGCCGAAGGCGCGGCGGTAGCCGAGGCCCGCGAGCCACACGAGCCAGGGAAGGCAGAGGGCCAGGGCGGTTCCGAGCCAAACCACGACGGCGCCCAGGCGTGCCCGGTGCCAGAGCGCGGTGTGCAGCAGGGCGCCGACCGTGAGGGATGCCACGTAGACGTAGTGGGCGTGGAAGAGCAGCAGCACGCCCAGGGCCAGCAGCGGCCCGCCCCACGCCGCGCGTTGCAGCGTTCGCACGTAGCCCAGCAGCGCGAGCGCCAGGAAGCACGCCGCCGCGGCGTACCAGCGCGACTGGCGGGTCAGCAGCAGAAAGGGCACGGAGGTCGTGAGGGCGAACGCCGAGAACCAGGCGGCGCGCCGCTCTCCCCAGAGGGCGCGTCCCAGCGCGAAGCAGGCGGCCACCGCTGCGATACCGAGCAGCGCGAAGGGCAGACGCGCGGCGAGCGTGCTCTCCCCCAGCAGGGCGAAGAAGCCCGCCAGCAGATAGAAGGGCAGCCAGGTGTGCCAGCGCCAGCGGAAGGCGTCGTCGTACTCGGCTCCCCACTCCTGGGAGAGATGGTTGCGCCCGTCGTAGCCGGTGGGGGTCCCGAACTCGAGCACGCTGCGCGCCAGCAGCGCCGTCTGCGCCTCGTCCTGCCACAGCAGCTGGCCGTCCAGATTCCAGAGCGCGAGACACGAGGCGAGCAGCAGGATCGCGGCCCACGCGAGACGGTCGCGAGCACCGGCGGTGGGCGCCTCGTTCAAGAGTCGTTCTCGACGTAGCCGAGCGCCCGCAGCCGCTCGCGCATCTCCTCGTCGAGCGGCGTGGGTGCCGGAGGGGCAGCGCGATCGCGGGCAAACGCCGCGAGCATCGCGACGAGCCCGGCGTCCCGCTCGCCGGCGTCGGGCCGCTGATAGACGGGGAATGCGTCGCCCGCGCGGAGCTCGGCCGTGCGCGGGGGCAGGGGGTGGAGCAGCCCGCCCGAATTGCGGTCCCGAACCCCGCGCAGATTGCGCAGGTCGCGGGCGAGGTAGCGACCGTCGAAGACCACCGCGAGCCGCTCGCTGTGCTCCGAGAAGAGCGGTCGCCCGGTCGCATCGGCAGCCCCGCCCGACAGGGGAAGCGGGCGGCCGCGGAAGGCGGGGGGCGCCGGCAGCTCCGCGGCGGCGAGGAGGGTCGGAGCCACGTCGATCAGGCTGACCGGCGTCGAGACCACGCCCATCCGCGCGAACCCCGGCGGCCGCCAGAGCAGCGGAACGCGGATCTGGTCGAGGGCCACGGAGTGGCCGTGGGCGAAGTAGTAGCCGTCCTCCCCGAAGGCCTCGCCGTGGTCCGCCGTCAGAAGCGTCCCGTGTCGCGGCGAGGCGGCGGCCACCCCGTCGAGCAGCCGGGCGACCTGACGGTCGAGGAAGCGGATCTCGGCGGCGTAGCGCGCCCGGTAGGACGCCTCCGACCGCAGCCCTGGCAACGCCTGGTAGTTGGGGATGCCCTTCCAGCCCGAGGCGTCCCGCAGCACCGGGAGTTGCGGCGCGCCGGGCGGGTCCTCCGGGAGTGGCTCGTCGCCGGGAGGATCGTAGGGGCCGTGCGGATCCTGGTAGTGGACCCACAGGAACCAGGGCGGGGGAGTGCGGCGGATCCAGGCGAGTGCGGCGTCGGTCGCATCGGAGGCGGCGCGCTCCGCCAGGCCCGGACGGTCGGGGTCGCGCCGCGGCATCTCGTCGTCGTAGAGATCGAAGCCGCGGTGCAGACCACGGGCGCGCCCCAGCGCGGGATTCGACACGAAGGCAGCCGTCCGGTAGCCGGCCTGCGACAGCAGCTCGGGCAGCGCCGGGATGTCGTCCCGGATCGGCCGCGCGGACACCTGGAACAGACGGTGCTCGGAGGGATAGCTCGACGTGAGTACGGATCCGATCGACGGCGCGGTGGCGGGGGCAGTGGAGAAGGCCCACTCGTAGCGGACGCCGGAAACGCCCACCACGCCACACATTGCGCCACCCGTATCCGCCGCGCCGCCGTAGCAGGGCAGCCAGTCGGGACGAAGCGTGTCCACGGTGATCAGGACCAGGTCGGGCCCGGACGCGGGCGGCGGGCCGCAGCCCGCGGCCAGCGCCAGGACCGCGAGCCATGCCTTCCGAACCACACGCGACCAGGCTTGCCAGACGAGCACCACGCGTTCCGCGATCCGAAGTAAGGCGACGAGTTTAGGGGGTGCCGGGCCTGCGGCCAATCGGCCGAGATTCCCCTTGCGAGCGCTACTCCTCCAGATATCCGAGCGCCTCGAGGGCGCGACGGGACTCCTCGTCGAGAACCTGCGGCCGCCCCGTCGACGCCTCCCCACCCGTGGCCTCGCGAAGCGCGGCGGGCACCTGCGTGGACCGCGTTCCCCGGACTTCGCGCGGATCGTCGTCGAGTCGGAACGTCTCGCCCCCCTTCGGCAGCTCACCGATCCACTTGCGGGGCCAGGCTCGCTCGAAGTACAGGCCGGGCTTGTCCGGGAAGGGCGCCCGCTGGCCCAGGACGGCGTCCCGCGGTGAGCGGTCCGTATCTCCACGCAGCCAGGGCAAGAGGTCGTACCCATCGAGACCATCGGGCACGGCCAGCCCGAGCAGCGAGAGCGCCGTCGGCATCAGATCCTCGAGCTGCGCCGGTCCTACGAGCCTCCGGCCGCCCTCGATGTTCGGCGCGCGGATCAGCAACGGGACCAGGACCAGCTCGTCGAAGAGATTCTGGCCGTGGCCGAGGAGGCCGTGATCGCCCATGCCCTCACCGTGATCCGAGGTCAGGATCACGGCCGTCCTTTCGTACAGCCCCAGACGGCGGAGGCCCTCCAGCAGCCGGCCCACGTGCGCATCCGTGTAGGCGATCTCGCCCCGATAGCGTCGGTTCAAGTTGGCGAGCTGCGCCCGGCTGCGTATTCCGGGCGGAAGCGACTTGCCTTCGAGGTCGACCGGCTCGTCCCGAGGACGCGCATAGCCGCGCGGCGGCTGGTAGGGATCGTGGGGATCGAAGTAGTGGACCCACACGAAGAAGCGCTCGCTCCGGTGCGACTCGAGCCAGCTCAGCGCCGCGTCGGTTGCCCTCTCGGCGCGACTCCAGAAGGGGACGAGCCGTCCCTCGCGCAGGAACGGATGCGTGGGTGCGAAGTGGAAGGTGTCGAAGCCGCGCGCAAAGCCCCAGCGCCGGTGGAGGACGTAGCTCGACACGAAGGCGGCGGTGGCAAGGCCCGCGTCGTCCGCGAGCGCCGCGAGGTTCGGCAGGTCGGCCGCATCGAAGGGGACGGCGTTGGCGAGCACCCCATGCTTCCAGGGATACAGCCCGGTCAGCAGCGAGACGTGCGCGGGGCCCGTGCTCGGGGTCGGCGTGCAGGCCCCCTCGACGAGGACGCCCTCGCGCGCCAGCTCGTCCATCGCGGGCGTGGGCACCGGCCCGCCGTAGGCGCCCACGTGGTCGGCGCGCAGGGTATCCACCGTGACGAGCAGCAGGCTCTCCGGCGAGGGCTGAGGGGCGCCAGACCGGCCGCAAGCCGCGAGGATCGAGACCACGAGCAGGGCGCCAGGCCCAAGCCGCTGCATCCCACCGAGTCTCAGGGGAGAAGAGGACCCGGTCAAGCGGACGTCCTAGTCGGGTAGGATGACCGCCGGAGCGCGCGACCCGGGCGAAGAGCAATTGCCATGAAGATCTCGAAGCGGATCAAGAGGACCGCAGGTCTCGGCTTGGCGCTGGTGCCCGCCCTCGCCGTGGCGCAGTACTGGATCTTCTCGCTGGTCAGGGGCGAGTCCCTGTCCGTCGCCGCCATCTACCGCCATGGCGACTACAACTACTTCCCCCCACTCGCGGGTCTGGCCCACTTGACGGTGGGCGAGTGGCTGGTGCTCGAGCAGCTCGGCGAGGGAATCCGCTCCTTCCCGTTCCCGTCGCTCGCGATTCACGGCATCGCGCTCGGCCTCTTCGACGCCGCAGGGTACGTCGTGGCCGACATTCTCGTGGCCGTCCTGGTGTATTTCGCCGCGCGACGCTTCCTCCGGGCCTCCGGCCTCTCCTTCCTGACGACCGCGATCATCGCGCTCGTGGTCTCCTGCGGGCTGCTGGGCTGGCCCGGACACCATCTCCAGCAGTGGTTCGGCTGGGCCCCGGCGATGCACCTCTGGGGGTTCCGCTTCCCGAGGCCCTTCCTGACCGACCTGTTTCTGCTGCTGTGCCTGGGATCGTGGCTGCGCATCGTCGTGGAGCGCAGAGAAGGGACACGCGAGTGGGCGGTGCTCGGGGTCTGGTTCGGCCTCCTGCTCCAGAGCCGCTACTACGCCGCCGCGACCGTGGGGCTCGCGATCGGGGTGATCGCGCCCTTCCTGACGTTCCGCCACGGGGGCAGCGCCGTGCGCACGCTGCGCGGGCTCGCCTGCTTCGCGTCGACCACGGTTTTGGTCGCGCTCCCCTTCGCCGCCCAGCGTCTGCTCGAGCACCCCGACGTCCCCACGCGGCTCGGTGCGTTCCCCGTCGAGCGGTTGCGGCCCTTCTTCCTCGAGGGAGCGCTCGGCGAGGTCGTCCGGGCGTCGCTCTTCGCCGTGCTCGTCGCCGCGGTCTTGGCTTGGAGTACCCCGCCGAGATCGCGTGACCGCATGGCCGCAACCGTGGGTCTCACGCTCCTCCTGCTGCTCTCGACCCTGGCCCTGCCGGCGAGCATCGTCGTGCTGGGCGAGACCATCCAGCCCTACCACTTCCGCCACGAGCTGCGGACCTTCAAGGCCCTGCTGCTCGTCGTCGGTGTGGGACACGTCCTCGATGTCGGCGCCAGTCTGCTCCAGCGCCGCCTCCCCGGGACCGGTCGGCTGCCCTCCTGGCCGCGCGTCGCCCTGCTCTCGATCGTCGCCGTAGGCTGCCTGGTCGGGAGCGCGAGCCTCCATTGGCCCTGGATCCTTCGCGAGAACCACATGAGGGCGGACTTCGCTGCCTATCGCGTCCGCGGCTACCGCGAGGCGTTTCGCGAGCTGACCCGGGAGCTCGCGTCGGAGCGCCACGCGCGGGCTCGGGTACTGGCCACCCTCGACATCCAGGTGCTCGACTGGTGGTCCCTCTTCGGTGGAGGACATGCCTTCTGTCCCGAGCCGTGCGCCAGCAACCTCAGCGACGAGGAGATCGAGTCGCGACTGCTGCGCTTCTTTCGCATCCTGGGCGCGAGCGAGCGCGACATGATGCGCCTCGTGCGCGAGCGCTCGGTCCTGGTCTTCTTCCTGGGCTGCGCCAAGTACCAGGTGTCGCGGGGGCACCATTTCGCGCCCCTCGACGACTATCCTCCAGCGGTCCGAAGAGCGTTCCTTCGCTCCTCCCCGCTGTCTTCCTGGCTCGTGGCTCTGCCCGACTCGGAGGCGGAGCGCCTGCGGGAGGCCTACTCTCGTGCCCTCGAGGTGGACGACGATCTACGGCTGGACCTGATCGTGCTCGGTCCCGGCCCTCTGGACCGCCGGCTCGCTCCCGATCCGGAGCGCTTCGAGCTGACCTTTGCGAACGAGCGGTTTCGCGTCTTTGCGCGGAGGGAGCCGTGAGCGACGATCCCGAAGGGGGGAGTCCGGGGCCGCCGGTGGCCGCGGCGGCGAGTCGCGTCGAGGTGCTCTCGGACGCGGCCTCGAGCCCCTTCCTGGACGCGTGGTTCGAGCTCACCAGCGCCGATCACTTCTGGTTCCAGTGGCGTATGCGCGCCACCTGGCGCCTGCTCGGCGACAGCAGCGACCTCGCCCTCGCGGCGCCGCTCCGGGCGCTCGAGGTCGGCTGCGGAACCGGCGTGCTACGGGCCCAGCTCGAGGCCGAGACGGCCTGGACGGTGGACGGGGCGGATCTCGACCACGCCGCGCTCGAGCACATGCCGGCCGGGCGCGGCGCCGTCTTCTTCTACGACCTGCACGATCGGCTCGAGCGCTTCCGCGAGGCCTACGACCTGATGATCCTGTACGACGTCCTCGAGCACGTGCCGGACACCGGCCCCTTCGTGGAGGCGCTGCTCCATCACCTGAGACCCGGCGGGCATCTGCTGGTGAACGTACCCGCCCTCCCGTGGCTGTTCGGGCGCTACGACGAGGCTGCGGGCCACCAGCGTCGCTACGATCGGGTCTCGCTCGCGGCAGAGTTCCGCGACGCGGGCGTGGAGATTCTCGACATCCGCTTTTGGGGACTTTCGCTGGTTCCGCTGGTGCTGCTGCGCAAGCTCGTATCCCGTCGTCACCATCCCAGGAACGCGGTGATCGAGCGCGGTTTCCGGCCGCCGGGCGCGATCGTCCACGCGCTCCTCAAGGGCGCGATGAGGCTGGAGAGCGCGGTCCTCGGCCGGCCGCCGCTCGGGTCCTCGTTGCTGCTGCTGGCCCGCAAGGTGGGCCGCGTCTAGCCGGCCTCCGGCGGCTGCGAGGCGTCCACGCCGAGCCCGCTGCCGCGGGAAGGCGCGGCGGCGTTGAGCCGCTCCTTCACGACGTAGAGCGGTCGGCCCTTGCTCTCGCTGAAGATGCGCAGCAGGTACTCGGCCAGCAGGCTCAGGATCAGCAGCTGGACCCCACCCAGGAAGCTCATCACCATGAGGACGGTCGCGAATCCGGGCGCCCGCGTCTCCCAGGTCGCGATCGACCAGACCAGCATGACGAGCGCGTAGACCAGGCTCAACGAGATCAGGGCAGCACCCAGCAGCATGCCGAGACGCAGCGGCGCCTCGGAGAAGGACACCAGGCCGTCCAGGGCCAGCACGAAGAGCTTGCGGACGGTGTACTTGGGCCGACCGGCCTGGCGCACGTCGCGGTCGTAGAGGTAGGGCACCTGGCGGAACCCGACCCAGGCGCGCAGCCCCCGCACGAAGCGGGAACGGTCGGGCAGCGACGCCAGCACCTCCACCACCCTGCGGTCCATCAGCGAGCAGTCCCCCGCGTCGAGCGGCATCTCGATGTTCGAGGCCCGGCGGAGCAGGCGGTAGAAGAGCCTGTAGGCCGCCCGCAGCAGCGCCGACTCCTGGCGCGACCGCTTGACGGCGTAGACGACGTCCGCGCCCTGCTCCCAGAGCTTGAGCATCTCCGGGATCATCTCGGGCGGATCCTGGAGGTCGCCGTCGATCACGGCCACCACGTCGCCCCGCGAGAAGTCGAGGCCCGCCGTGATGGCGGGCTGGTGCCCGAAGTTCCGCGAGAGGGAGATCACCCGGAAGCGCTCGTCCCGGCGGGCCACCTCGCGCAGGGCGGGCAGCGTCCCGTCCTGCGAGCCGTCGTCCACCAGCACGAACTCCCAGGCATGTCCGCTCTCCCGCTCCCCAAGGGCGGCGAGTCGCTGGAGCAGGCGGCTCACGACCTCCTCCTCGTTGAAGAGAGGGACGATCACCGAGACGCACTTCGCCCGACGCGGGCTCATACGACCGACCGACGCTTCCAAGACCCAGTCTCCGAGGTGTCCGACACGAGGCGTGCGATGGTACCAGACCCTACCCGACCTCCGACGCGAGAGGCGCGCGCCGACCCACGACACGGCGCTCGACGGGCTGCGCGGTATCCTACGCGGGTGGAACGCCCGGTCGCACCGGTCGCGCTCGCCCTCTGCGGCGTCCTCGTCCTCGCCTTCCTGCTCCGCGCGCTCGCCTTCCCCGACGTCTTCCCCGGTGGTGGCGAGGTCTTCCTCCGCATGGCGGACTCCGCGTATCACGCCCGTCGCGCGCTCTGGAGCTTCGTCAACTTCCCCGCCGTGCTCCACTTCGATCCCTACCTGGCGCATCCGGACGGGGCGCCCGTGCCGATGCCGCCTCTCTACGACTGGACGCTCGCGGCGGTGGCGCGCCTGTTCGGGGACGAGGCGGCACTCTTCGAGCGCGTGGCCGCATGGGCGAGCCCGGTGCTCGGTGCCCTCACCGCGGTGCCCGTCTACGTGATCGGCCGCTTCGTCGGCGGGCCATGGGTCGGGCTCGGCGCCGCGCTCCTCTACGCCATGCTGCCCGCCAGCACCCGGCGCTCCAGCGTGGGCGATCTGGACCATCACGCCGCGGTGGCACTCCTCCTCTCCTCCTACCTGGCGCTGATCCTGTGCCAGACGGCGGCTTCGAGCGCGCGCCGAGGCCTCGTCACGTGCCTGGCGCTGGCACTGGTGCGCGCCGCGCTCGTGCTCTCCTGGAGTGGCAGCCTGCTCTACCTCGCGCTCGGGGAGGCCACCCTGCTCCTGATGGGCCTGATGGCCGGCCGCAGGGACGTGCTCGCGTGGCAGGGCGCGGGTGGCCTGGGCCCTCCGCTCGTATGGCGGCTTCGCCATGGTGCTGCCCGTCGCCCTCCTGGCACCGCTGGTGCGCGCCCGCGAGCGGCGGGTCCGGGCCGCGGCGCTCGCGCTGGCAGCGTGGAGCACGCTGCTCGGTGGACTCGCGGTCGCACAGGCGCGCTTCGGAAACGAGTTCGCGCCGTTCGCCTCGGTGGGCTTCGCGCTCGCCCTGGCCGGTCTGGCGGGGCTGCTGGCGCACCTCATGCCTTCGCGCGCAGCCCTGGCGGCCACGCTGGCGGTGGCCGGGGTCCTGGTCACGCCCGTCTTCGCGATGGAGCACCTGCCCACGACGTCGCGTACGCTCGCGCACCTCTCCCAGCGGAACGACGCGTTTCGCTGGCTCGCCAGCGACCGCCGGATCG
>JBFGJV010000103.1:0-10516 GCA_041577015.1 Myxococcota bacterium | reverse complement strand
CCCGGCGCGCTGGAGCGGCATCAGGATCTCCTCGACTCCGGGGGGAGCGTGGCCGTCCGCCTCGAGCGCCACGCGTCCCGCGTCCCGCTGGCCGTCCCAGGAGACGTCCGCGGTCCCGATGCCGTAGGCCGAGAGCAGCCCCGCCAGCGGATGCAGGCGGATCCGCCCCATGCCGAGAGCGCGCGCCACCGCGCACACGTGCTGGCCGCCCGCGCCCCCGAAGCCCACCAGCAGGCAGTCGCGCGGGTCCACGCCGCGTGCCACCGAGACTTCCTGGATGGCGCGCGCCATGTTGGCGTTGGCCACGTCCACGAAGCCGGCCGCCACCTCTTCGTCGCTGCGCGCGTGACCCGCGGCACGCACCGCGTCGGCCAGGCGCGCGAGGGCCTCGCGCACCGGCCCGGGCTCCAGCGCGAAGGGGAAGCGGTCCGGCTGCAGGCGACCCAGCAGCAGGTTGGCGTCCGTGAGAGCGAGCTCGCGCGCTCGCAGCCGCCCGGCCTCGTCGCGCAGCCCGTAACAGAGCGGGCCGGGATCGGCGCCGCCGCTCTCGGGCCCCACCGTGAGCCGGAAGCCGTCGAAGCGGCACAGGGAGCCCCCGCCCGCCGCCACGGTGTGGATGCGCAGCATGGGCGCGCGCAGCTTGATGCCGCCCACCTCGGTCTCGAAGGCGCGCTCCACCTCGCCGTTCACGATCAGGGAGACGTCGGTGGAGGTGCCGCCCATGTCGAAGCCGATGGCGCGCTCGAAGCCCGCCGCACGCGCCACGCGCGCGGCGCCCACCACCCCGCCCGCCGGTCCCGAGAGGAGCGCCCCGGGGCCCCGGAAGCGGGCGCCCTCGGTGAGGCCGCCGGAGGACTGCATGAAGCGCACCCGCGAGCCGGGCAGCGCGGCCTCGGTTTCGGCCACGTAGCGCTGGAGCAGCGGGGTCAGGTAGGCGTCGGCGACGCTGGTCTCGCCCCGGGCCAGGAAGCCCATCTCTCGGGCCAGCTCGTGGGAGGCGCCGACGAAGGGAAATCCCAGGCTGCGCGCGAGCTTGGCAAGTCGGACCTCCAGCTCCGGATGAGCGTAGGCGTGGAGCATCGCGATCGCGATCGACTCGACGCCGGCGCGGCGGGCGGCGGCCAGGGCCTCGCGCGCGGCGGCCTCGTCCAGGGGCTCCACCGGCTCGCCGTCCACGCCCGTGCGGCCCGCCACCTCGAGCACGTCCTCGTGCAGCGGCGGCGGCTTGCGGATGGCCAGGGCGAACAGCTCCGGGCGCTCCTGGGTGCGGATCACGAAGACGTCGCCCAGGCCGCGGTTCGTGACCAGCAGCGTGCGCGCCCCGCGCCGCTCCAGGAGCGCGTTGGTGGCGACCGTGGTGCCGAGCTTCACCTCGCAGCGCGGCAGCGGGTCGTCGGCGCCCACCTCGCCCTTGCGTTCCAGGATGCTGCGGATCCCCTCCACCGGCGCCCGGTCCGAGGAGAGGAGCTTCGCGGTGTGGAGCGTGCCGTCGGGCGCGCGTCCGATCACGTCGGTGAAGGTCCCGCCCCGATCGACCCAGAACTCCCAGGGCAACGTGTGTGCCTCCGCCCCGAGCTTGGCACGCGCGCGGGCGCGTCGCCCGAGGGGTCCCCCGAAAGGCAACTAAGGCAAGGAACGTCCCCTCACGGCCCGCTTCGTGGCGTCGTCGCCCAGGAGTAGGATGCCGAGGGCTGCCACGCTCGCGAAGACGAGGCCGCCCACGGCGCCGTCCAGGAGCGCTCCGGTGAGTCCGCCCATCTCGAAGCGCACTATGCGCGCCAGCAGCGCGGCCGGGACCGCCGCCACCATGACGCGAGCCACCGTGGAGGCGAGCGGCCCGAGCGCCGGCGCGCCGTGCAGACGTCGGGCCAGGAGCAGGGTGAGCAGTGCGTTGGCGCTGATGGCCAGGGCGCCGGCGGCGGCGAGCCCGGCGGCGCCGAAGCGGGGGCCGAGGGCCAGGTAGAGCGGGATCGCCGCCAGGGCGACGCCGGTGCCGAGCAGCATCGGGCGCCAGGTGTCGCCGCGCGCGTAGAAGGGACGCACGGCGATCTGCTGGGTCACCCAGCCGGGCACCGCCAGGCAGAACAGCGCCAGGACGCCCGCCACCGGTCCCGCGTCCGCGGGCGTGAAGGCGCCGCGCACGTAGACGACGGTGACCGCCGGCTCGGCCAGGGCCAGCATTGCGGCACCGCACAGCACCGCCAGCGTCACCCCGGCGCGGAGGGTGCCGAGCACCGTCTCCCCGAGCTCCGCGTGCCGCCCCTCCTCCCACAGGCGCGCGAGCGTGGGCAGCGCCGCGGTGGCGATCGCCTGGCCCACCACCGCCACCGGCACCAGCATGAGCTGTCGCCCGTAGCGGAGCTGGGCGATGGTGCCCGTCTCCAGCAGCCCGCCGAAGATGCGGTCGTACCACTCGTCCACGGTGAGGAGCGTGACGCCCAGCATGAGGGGAGCGGCCACCAGCAGGTAGCTCAGGAAGGTGCGATCCCCGGGCGCCACGCGCACGCCGAGACGCACGCGACCCCGCGCGTCCCACACCGCCCAGGCGAAGGGGCCCAGCACCGCGCCCGCCAGCGCGCCCCAGGCGAAGCCCTCCACGCCGAGCACCGGCGCCAGGAACAGGCCCCCGGCGATGATCATCGCGTTGTAGACCAGCGGCGCCGCCGCCTGGGCGCCGAAGCGCCCGTGGGCCATCAGCGCCGCGCGAACGATGCCCCCCACCACGAAGAAGATCTGCGCCGGCAGGACGATGCGCGTGAGGCGCACCGTGAGGGCGTGACGCTCGGGATCGAAGCGCGGAAAGGCGAACGCCGTGAGCGGCCCCGCGAACGCCCAGAGCACGACGGTGGCCAGCACCGCCACGACACCGAGCGTGCCGAGCACGGTGGCCAGCAGCCGCGCGGCTGCGTCCTCGCCGTCGCGCGCGCGGGCGCGGGTGTAGAGGGGCACGAAGGCGATGGAGAGCGCGCCACCAGCCAGCAGGTAGTTCAACAAGTCCGGGATCTGGAAGGCGGCGGCGTAGGCGTCCGCCTCGGGGCCCACGCCCACGCGGTAGGCGAGCACCGCCTCGCGCACGAAGCCCAGCATGCGCGAGAGCAGCACGCTCCCCGCCAGCAGCACCGCGGCTGCGGTCATCCCCAGGGTGGCCGCCTGCTTCTGGCTGGGCTGCACCGTCCCCCCCGCCGGCGGAGTATGGGCGATCGGTCGCACGCCGCCGCCCGCCTCAAGCAGGAGGCGCGAGGCGCCGATCCGAGACCCTGATGCGCCCCCCCGTGTCCAGACCCCCGCGGCGGGCCGCCGCGGCGCTCCTCCTCGGCCTGCTCGCGACGCCCGCGGCCGCCGGCGAGATCTACCGCTGGACGGATGCCCAGGGTCGCGTGCACTTCACCGGGGACCTGAGCCAGGTTCCCCGGGAGCAGCGCGCCGATGCCCGCCGCAGAGCCTCCGAGCGGGAGGACACGGGCCGGCTCCAGACCTTCCGAAGCCCGGATGCCCCGGAGGCCCGATCCCGGGCACCGGGTCGCACGCTGCAGATCCCGTTCGATCGCCAGGGCACGGTGATGCGCATCGAGGCGCGCCTCAACGACACCCTCACCGCACCCTTCATCGTGGACACCGGGGCCAGCGGCGTCGCGATCCCGCAGTGGGTCGCCGACCGGCTCGGCCTTCGCGTGGGGCCGGACACGGAGTGGATCCGCATGCGCACCGCGAACGGCGTGGTGGCCCGCCCGGTGGTCACGCTCGACTCCGTGGAGGCCGGCGACGCGCGCGTGGAACACCTGCCCGCCACCGTGAATCCCACCATGGAGTTCGGGCTCCTGGGCGGAACCTTCTTCAACAACTTCGTCTACCGGGTGGACGTGGCGGCCGGAGCGATCACCCTGGTCCCGAACGAAGCCGTGCGGGGCGGCCTGACCCGCGTCCAGTGGGGCCAGCAGTTCCAGCAGCTTCGCGAGGCCCTGGAGGCGCTCGACGCCTACACGGAGCGCACCCCCGAGACCCACTCCGTCCGACACACCCAGCTGACGGAGCACCGGGCGCTGCTGACCCGCCAGCTCCAGGAGCTCGAGGACCGCGCCGATCGCGCCGGCGTGCCCCACGCCTGGCGCTGAGGAGGAAGACCGTGCCGCTGCTCGTCCTGGCGATCGCCCTGCTGGCGGGAACGCCCGCCGGCGCCGAACTGTTCCGCTGCGTGGGCCCGGACGGTAGCGTGCGCTTCACCAACGACGCGCACGCCTGCCCCGGCGCCCGGAAGCACGAGCCGGCGGGTCAGGTCCAGCGCTTCGACAGCCCCTCCCCCGCCCGACGCGGCGCCGCCGCTCCGGCCGCGCGCGCCGCCGCCGCCCCGGACACCGGCCAGCGGGCGGCCTGGCGCCAGAAGCTCGAGCGCGCACGGTCGGAGCGCGATCGGCTGGAGGGCGAGGTGGAGCAGATGCGGCGAGCGGTCACCCACTGCAACCGCGGGGGAACGGTGCTCTACAAGAACGACGCGGGCCTGAACCGCGAGGCGGACTGCGACCAGGTGCGCGCCCGGCACGCCAGCCAGGGCGCCCGCCTCGAGCAGCTGCGGCAGTACGTAGCCGAGGGCATCCACGAGGAGTGCCGCCGCGCCGGCTGCCTCCCCGGCTGGCTCCGCTGAATTCAAGGCAAGCCGGCGCAGAGCGCTGGCGCGCAGCCCGCAAGCGGAGCGCGCAGCGAGGTGCAGCCGAGCGAAGCTCACCCAGACGGAAGCCGAGCGAAGCTCACCAGCCCGGGTTGTGCTCGCGCCAGATGCGGCCGTCCCAGCTCTCCACCAGCACGTCGTCCCCGTCGCGCCCGCGCAGGTAGCGATGGGTGAGCGGCACCTTCCCGTAGGGCGTGTCCAGCACGTAGAGCGGGATCGCGAAGCCGCTGGTGCGCCCGCGCAGGGCTCGGAAGATCTCGATCCCGCGCTCGATCGGGACGCGGAAGTGGGCGGTGCCCTCCAGCAGCTGGGCCTGGTAGCAGTAGTACGGGCGCACCCGCATGCGGACGAGGCCCTCGCCCAGCGCCTTCATCGTCTCCGGGTCGTCGTTGATGCCGCGCAGCAGCACGCTCTGGTTGCCCAGCGGGATGCCGGCGCGGCTGAGGCGATCGCACGCGGCCGCAGCCTCCTCGGTGAGCTCCCGGGGATGGTTGAAGTGCACGTTGATCCAGACCGGGTGGTGCCGCTCCAGCATGCGGCAGAGCGCGTCGGTCACCCGGAAGGGGAGCGTCACCGGGAGCCGCGTGCCGAGCCGCACGATCTCCACGTGCGGGATCGCGCGCAGCTCCCCGAGCAGCCACTCGAGCCTGTCGTCCGAGAAGACGAGGGGGTCGCCCCCGGTGAGGAGCACGTCGCGGATCGCCGGCGTGCGGCGGATCCACTCCAGCGCCTCCTCCAGCTCGCGCTTGCGCATCACCCAGTCCTCGTCCCCCACCATGCGCTTGCGTAGACAGAAGCGGCAGTAGAGCGCGCACTCGTTGTTGACGCAGAAGGCGATGCGGTCCGGGTAGACGCGGATCACGTTCTTGACCGGCGAGTGGGCCACCTCGTCCAGCGGGTCGGCCACGCCGCGGGGGTCGCCCAGCTCCGCGGTGCGCGGGACCACCTGGCGCCGGATCGGGCAGGCCGGATCGTCCGGATCCATCAGCGAGGCGTAGTAGGGCGTGATCACGAAGCGGAAGCGCTGGGCCAGCAGGTCGATGGCCTTGCGCTCGTCGTCGTGCGGCCGGACCCAGCGGGCCAGGTCCTCCGCGCTGCGGACGCGGTGGCGCATCTGCCAGGTCCAGTCGGCCCAGTCGTGGGGCGCCACGTCCCCGGGGCGGCGCGCGCGCGGTAGGACGCTCACGAGAGCCCCAGCCGTCGCAGCCCGCCCTCCAGCACCTCCGCCAGGAGCGCCTCGTGCTCGACGCCGAGCAGCTCCGCCAGGATGCCGAAGGAGCCCTCGGGCGCGAACGTGGGCAGCGGGTTCATCTCCAGGAAGCAGGGTCGCCCGGCCTCGTCCAGCTTGAAGTCGGCGCGCGCGAAGTCATGGCAGGCGAGCGCGCTCCAGGCACGCGTGGCGAGCGCTGCGAGCTCCTTCTCGAGCCCCGGCTCGAGCCGGCCGGGCAGCCGGTGCGACCACCCCTCCGGCGCCGGCGCGGGATGCGGCTCCACCGCGTGCAGGCCGATGCCGCTCGCCGCCTCGAGGGCGCGCTGGAGCACCGGGAGGGCACGGGGCGGGTCGTTCCCGATCAGCGTCACGGTGTACTCCGGCCCCGGGAGGAAGCGCTCCACCAGGGCGGGCTGCCGGTAGCACGCCGTCACGCGCTCCACCGCCGCGGCGAGGGCGTCGCGACCCTCCACGCGCGAGAAGGGTCCGATGCCCTTGGCGGTGCCCTCCCAGCGAGGCTTCACGAAGAGCGGGAACGCGGGCAGGGTCGCGGCTTCGGCCTCGGCGGCCGAGCCCAGCACCAGGCCGGGTGCCACCGGCACCCCGGCCTCCGCCACCACGGCGCGCGTCCAGGCCTTGTCCAGGGTGAGGGACAGGGTGAGGGCATCCGAGCCAAGCTGCGGAATCTCCAGCATTTCGAGCAGCACGGGACCCCAGGCCTCCCGGTTGCGGGTGCCGCGTCCCTCCGCGATCGAGAGCGCCGCATCGAGCTTGGGGGGCACCTCCGCCCCGCCCGCCCGGGCCAGCAGCGCCAGGGGCGAGCCCAGGCGATGCGCGCGATGCCCCAGGCGGCGCAGGGCGCCCTCCAGGGCGGCCACCGTCGTCTCGAGCTCGTACTCCACGTGCGCGTCCGGGGGGTCCCCCGGCCGCGGCGGGTAGGTGTCGTGGAGCTCGTAGACGAGGCCCACCGCGAGCGCGCGCTTCATCAGGACGAGGATACCGGGTCGACGCGATCGCGCGCCGGCGTCCCGTGAGTCAGCATGGAGCCGAGCTTCGGGGGGGGGCGGGTGAGCGGCGGCGAGCGAGCGCGTGTGTGGCGGGCGTGGGTGGCCGTGGTGCTCTGGGCCGTCCTGATCCTGCGACTCTCCGGCGACGACCTCTCGGCGGCCCAGACCTCGCGCATCCTCGGCCCGCTGCTCGCCTGGCTGTTTCCCGACCTGGACGCGGGAACCCGTCAGCTCGCGCACTTCCTGGTGCGCAAGGGGGCGCACTTCGTGGAGTACGCGGTGCTGGGCACGCTCGCCGCCTGGGCCCTGTGGCGGACGCGCCGCACGCGCCGGCTGCTCCAGGTGGCTGGCGCGCTGGCCGTGGTGCTGGGGGTGGCCTTCCTGGACGAGGGCCGCCAGGCCCGCTCCACCGAGCGCACCGGCTCGCTCCGGGACGTGGGCCTCGACGGGGCCGGCGGCCTGGCCGGCGCCGGAAGCTTCGTGCTGCTGGCGTCGCGTCGGCGCACCCGGTCGGGCCCGCCATGAGCGGCCGGCGCGGGCTGCTCGATCGCCTGGAGGCGCTCGGCAACGCGCTCCCCGATCCGACCACGCTGTTCGCCATCGGCGCGCTGGCCGTGATGATGCTCTCCCAGGTGGCGGTCTCCTGCGGCTGGTCGGCCGAGAAGACCGTGACCCGGGACGTACGCGTGGCGGTGACCGACGCCGCCGGGCGTCCGGTGATGGACCCCGCCAGCGGAGCGACGCTCACGGTCGCCGCCGTGGACGAGCAGGGACGCCCGCTCCAGGAGCGCGTGCGGGAGCGCATCGAGCCGGTGGGGATGCTCGAGCCGGACGGGCTCTACTGGGTGCTGCGCCACCTGGTGGAGAACTTCGTGCGCTTCCCGCCGCTCGGGATCGTGCTGGTGGGGATGCTCGGGATCGGGCTCGCCGAGCGCACTGGCTTCGTGACCGCGCTGCTGCGCGCCACGCTGCTGGCCGTGCCCGCGTGGCTGCTCACGCCCACCGTGTTCCTGGTGGGCGTGCTCTCCTCGATGACCCTGGACGCCGGCTATGTGGTGCTACCCCCCGTGGCGGCTGCGCTCTTCCACGCCGTGGGACGTCCGCCGCTCGCGGGCCTGGCGGCGGTCTTCGCCGGGGTCTCCGCTGGCTTCAGCGCCAACCTCTTCCTGACCGGGCTCGATCCCCTCCTGGCCGGCTTCAGCGAGGCGGGGGCTCGCTTCCTGGACCCGACCTATGTCGTGGCGGTGACCTGCAACTGGTGGTTCATGATCGCGTCCACGTTCCTGGTGACGGGCGTCGGCTGGGCCGTGACGGCCGCCTTCGTGGAGCCGCGCCTGCGCGCGCGCCCGCCCGAGGCCGGCGGACCGCCCGCGGCGGGCGACGGAGGAGACGTGGCCCTCACGCCGCAGGAGCGCTTCGGTCTCGGCGTGGGGTTGGCCGTGCTGGTGGCGACCCTGGTCCTCTTCGTGATGGCGGCCTGGATCCCGGGCGCCCCGCTTCACGGGCTCGACGGACGCTTCCCGCGCTGGGTGGCCGTGGTGGTCCCGCTGCTCTTCCTGGGCTTCGCCCTGCCCGGCGCGGCCTACGGCTTCGCCACCGGGAGCCTGCGCAACGACCGGGACGTGGCGCGCCTGATGGGCGAGACGATGGCAGCCATGGGCCCCTACGTGGTGCTGGCCTTCTTCGCGGCGCAGTTCATCGAGCTGTTCCGTCACTCGCGCCTGGGCGAGATGCTGGCGCTCACCGGCGGCGCCTGGCTGGCGGAGCTTGCGCTTCCGGCCACCGGGCTGGTGGCGGCCTTCGTCGGCGTGGTGGCGGTGGCGAACCTCTTCATCGGCTCCATGTCCGCGAAGTACGCCTTCTTCGCCCCGGTCTTCGTGCCGATGTTCATGCAGGTGGGGATCAGCCCGGAGCTGACCCAGGCCGCCTACCGGGTGGGGGACTCGGTGTCGAACGTGATCACGCCCCTCAATCCCTACGTCGTGATCGTGCTGGTCTTCATGCAGCGCTACGTCCCGCGCGCCGGCGTGGGCACGCTGGTGGCGCTCATGCTGCCCTACGCGGCGGCGCTCCTCGTGACGTGGACCGCGCTGCTGGCGCTCTGGATCGGGCTCGGGCTGGAGCTGGGCCCGGGCGGACCGCTCGCGTACGCACCCCCCGCGCCGTGAGCGTGCGCTGGGAAGGCGCGACCGGGGCCGGTAGAGTCTCGTCCGCCTGGGAGGGGTCGTGAACGCCGCGCTCCTGGCCGTTCTGGTCTTCGCGCTCTTCGCGCTCGGCTACCGCTTCTACGCCCGCTTCCTGGCCCGGCGCGTCTTCGCGCTGCGCGAGGACGAGCCGGTGCCCTCGCGCGAGCTCGAGGACGGCGTGGACTACGTCCCCACGCGCAAGAGCGTGCTCTGGGGCCACCACTACACCTCCATCGCGGGAGCGGCCCCCATCGTGGGGCCGGCGCTGGCCGTGATCTGGGGCTGGGTGCCGGCGCTCCTGTGGGTGGCGATCGGGACGGTCTTCATGGGCGCGGTCCACGACTTCTCGGCCCTGGTGATCAGCCTGCGCCACCGGGGACGCTCCATCGGCGACATCGCCGGGCGCGTGATCGGGCCGCGCGTGCGCGCGCTCTTCCTCGTCATCATCTGCTTCCTGATCTGGATCGTGCTCGCCGTCTTCGCCTTCATCATCGGGACGCTCTTCGTCCAGTACCCGGGCTCGATCTTCCCGATCAACGTGCAGATCGTGGTGGCGGTGGCGCTGGGCTGGCTGGTCTACCGCCGCGGGGTGGACATCTTCGCCCCCTCGCTGGTGGGCTACGCGCTGCTCCTGGCGGCGGTCTTCTACGGCAACGCCTTCGCGGCGGCGGTGCCGGCGGTGACGCGGATCTCCGTGGAGGCCTGGGTCTGGATCCTGCTGGCCTATTCCTTCGTGGCGTCGGTGCTGCCGGTCTGGCTGCTGCTCCAGCCGCGCGACTACCTGAACGCCCACCAGCTCCTGACCGGCCTGGCGCTGCTGTCCCTCGGCCTGCTCGTGCTCCAGCCCGTGGTCCAGGCGCCGGCGCTGAACCTCTCGCCGCAGGGCGCGCCGCCGCTCATCCCGTTCCTCTTCATCACCATCGCGTGCGGCGCCATCTCGGGGTTCCACGGGCTGGTCTCCTCCGGCACCACCAGCAAGCAGGTGGGCTGCATGACCGACGCGCGGCCGATCGGCTACGGCGGCATGCTGGGCGAGGGCACGCTCGGGCTGCTGGCGGTGCTGGCGGCCACCGCCGGCTTCGCCTCCGCCGACGAGTGGTGGGCGCACTACGCCAGCTGGGGCGCGGCCAGCGGTCTCGGTCCCAAGCTCGACGCCTTCGTCTCCGGGGGCGCGGTCTTCGTGGCGTCGCTGGGCGTCCCCGTGGAGACCGCCAAGACCTTCATCGCGGTGATGGTGATCGCCTTCGCGGCCACGTCGCTGGACACCGGGGCCCGCATCCAGCGGCTCGTGATCGCCGAGCTGGCCGGAGCGTACGGCGTCCGCCCCCTCACCAACCGCTACGCCGCCGCGGCGGTCGGGATCGGGTTCGCGCTGCTGCTGGCGGTGACCCAGGCCGGGGGCAAGGGCGGGCTCATCCTGTGGCCGCTCTTCGGCACCACGAACCAGCTG
>JBFGJV010000102.1:0-10606 GCA_041577015.1 Myxococcota bacterium | reverse complement strand
GTCGACGCCTGGGTGCTCGGGCCCTACGAGTGGTTCTGGGGCGCCGCGGAGGACGAGCCGGTCTGGCAGGACGAGGGCTCGCGCATCCTGCTCTTCCTGTCCCTCTTCGTCGGCGCCGCCCTGGTCTTCGATCGCTACGAACGCGCCGGAGCCCAGCGGGACTTGCGGGAGTTGAGGACCCTCCTCTCCTGCTCGGAGGAGGAGTTCGAGGCGCTGGTCGGCGACCTGCGTCGGGCCGAGGGTCCGGGCGCGCGGCGTCTGACGGCGGTCGGGGCCGCGCTTGGCGCACTGGCTTCCGCCTTCACCGCGGCGGGAGCGAAGAGGGAAGGCCTCCTGCCGCACGATTTCATCACGGGTTTGGTCTACACGGCCCTGGCGGGCGCCGTGGTCGCCTGGGGGATCGCGGTGCGGCTGCATCAGGATCGCGTGATCGAGCGCGCGCTCGCCTTCCTGCCGCAGATCGATCTCCTGGCCGTCGAGCGGCTCGTGCCCTTCGCGCGTCGTGGATTGCGCCGTGCCCTGGGCCTCGCCGTGGGCGTGAGCCTGCTCATCCCCGCGCTGTTCGAGACCGCGCGGCTGGCCTGGGTCGGCCCGGCCGTCGGCGTCCTCGCGCTTGCCTGGGGGCTCGCGGCCTTCGGGTTCGTGACGCCCGTGCTCGGGCTGCGCCGTCGGATCCAGGCGGAGAAGCGCGCCGCGTTGCTCGCCGTGCGCGAGAACATCCGTAAGGAAGAGCAGGCGCTGCGCCAGGGCGCGGCTCCGGGCGGCCGCTTGGCCGACTGGATCGCCTACCAGAGCCAGATCGAGTCGGCACGCGAGTGGCCCTTCGACGTCTCGACGCTGGTGCGCTTCGCGCTGTATCTCGGCATTCCGCTCGGCTCGTGGATGGGCGGCGCGCTGGTGGAGCGGCTGGTGGATCGTGTTCTCGACTGAGCGCAAGCTCCTGCTCGGCTTGCTGCTCGTCACATCGTCCTGCACCCATGCCGGCGAGCGCACCCTCGTCGTGACGGCGACCGCCTACAACTCGCTGCCCGAACAGACGCAGGGTGATCCCACCCGGGGCGCGTGGGGCGACGAGCTCGTTCCCGGCATGAAGGCGATCGCCGTCTCGTCGGACCTCGAGGAGCTCGGCCTGACGCGTGGTGTGCGGGTGCGCATCGAAGGGCTACCCGGGACGTACACCGTGCTCGACCGCATGCCCCGCCGCTGGACGCGGAAGGTCGACATCTACATGGGTCGGGACGTGGCGGCGGCCCGGGCCTGGGGCCGTCGCCGCGTCAAGATCCGCTGGGCCGTGGACTGAGACCGCCGCGCTCTCCGCTCGTTCAGAGCAGCGGCACGAGCACGCTGCGGTCGAAATGGACCTCGTTGCGCTGGATGCGACCGTCCCGGAGCAGCACCAGGTCCATGCCGTCGGTCTCCACGGTGCGGCTGCCCCCGGGCCGCTGGAAGCTCGCATGCCAGGTGACGGCGCAGCCGCCGCGCCCCTCGAAGGGGTATACGTCCCGCAGCGTCCAGTGCATGCGCCAGCCATCGAAGAGCTTGACGAGGTAGCGCCGCATGGCCGGGGAGCCCTGTAGCTCGCCTCGGGTGTTGGGATCCCGGTAGACCAGATCCTCCGTGTAGCAGGCCAGCACCCGGTCCACGTCCTGGGCGTTCCAGGCGTGCTGGGCCCGCTGCTTCAGCGCGCGCAGGCCGGCGTCGTCCATGAGCGTCCTCCTCTGAATATGATGACCAGCCTACTTATTATTAGCATATAGGCCGACCGTCATACAACCTGCTACGTTTCGCCCCATGCCCCGCCGCACCGATGCCCGCGAGAGGGCGATCCGCTCCGCCGCCCGTCTCTTCCAGCGCCAGGGCTATCACGGGACGGGCCTGGCCCAGATCCTGGAGGAGAGCGGGGCGCCCCGGGGCTCGTTCTACTTCCATTTCCCCCAGGGCAAGCCGGAGCTGGCGGTCGAGGCGGTGCGCGAGGCGACCCGCGACGTCGAGGCCCTGGTCACCGCCGCGCGCGAGCGCGCCCGGGACCCGGCCCAGTTCCTGCGCAGGCTGGCGCGCGGGCTCGCGCGCTGGCTCGAGGAGACGGACTACGCCGAGGGGTGCCCGGTGGCGGCCTTCACCCTCGAGGGCATCCCGGAGTTCCCGCCGCTCGAGGCGGCGTGCGTCGAAGCGTACGCCCGCTGGAAGGACGACGTGGTGGCGGTGCTCGAGGACGCGCTCGGGCGCAACACGCGCAGTGAGGGCCTGGCCACCCTGGTCGTGGCGGCCTTCGAGGGTGCGCTGCTGATGGGGCGCACCCAGCGCAGCGTCGCGCCGGTCGAGACGGTGGGCGAGCACCTGGCGGCGTACGTGCGGGCGCTCTCGCGCGCCTGAAGATCGCCTGCTATGTTGCGCTGGCAGAGAGGCCAACCGATCGGTTCTCAGCTTCCGGCCTTACCCGCCAGTGTCTGAATCCCATCGACATTGCCTTTCCAACCCAAGCGATGGAGCCCGCGCGTTCGGACAGTCCGACCCGCGGTACCCGTCGCCGATCAGGAAACGAGTCAGTTGAGCAAGAAGCTATACGTTGGAAACCTTCCCTTCTCGACCACCGAGGACGAGCTGCGCCAGCTCTTCGAGCGGCACGGTGCCGTGGGTTCGGTGAACGTGATCACGGATCGCGAGACCGGTCGCCCGCGCGGTTTCGCCTTCGTCGAGATGGACGAGGCGAGCGCTGCGGACGATGCCCAGCGCGCCCTCGATGGGACGGACCTCGGGGGTCGCAACCTCCGGGTGAACGAGGCGCAGGAGCGCCAGCGGGGCGGTGGAGGCCGCGGCCGCTACTAGGCCGAGGTTCCGAAATCCCGAGGGACGGGAGGCTTTCCGCCTCCCGTCCCTTTTTGTTGTACCCTTTGCGACGATGCGGGCCCGTATCTTCACCAGCTACGACCTGGGTCACGATCGTGACCTTCACGATCGCCTGCTGGCCGAATCCCGGCAGAACGGGTCCGGGTTCGAGGTCGCGGCTCGCTCCCAGACCGGCGCGGTGGACGACGCCTGGGAGGCGCGCGTGCGTCGACGCATGCGCCAGGTAGACCAGGTCGTGGTGATCTGCGGCGAGCACACCCAGGATTCGCCGCACGTGAGTGCGGAGCTGCGCATCGCCCGCGAGGAGGAGAAGCCCTATCTCCTGCTGTGGGGCCGGCCGGATCGCGCCTGCACGAAGCCGTCCGGCGCCCGGCCGAGCGACGGCATGTACGGGTGGACGCGGCATACGCTCCACGAGCACATCACCGCGAACGTGCGCAGCGCCCGAACGCTCGCGGCCGCGGGCCGCTACAAGCGGCGCACCTGAGCCCGCTCAGCCCGCTACGAAGCGAAGCGGGCCGTCGTCGTCGCGCACCACGCCACGGCGCGCCCGCGGAACCAATCTCACCGGGATCGCCGATGGCCCACCGGCATCAGCCCCAGCACGTGCTCCGCGCGCGGCAGCTCCAGCACCGCCTTCACGCGTCGGTCGTCGAAGGCCCCCACCATCACGGTGGCGAGGTTCGCGGCGGTGGCCTGCAGGTACACGTTCTGCGCCGCGTGCCCCACCTCCATGTACACGTAGCGGTCGCCGCGTGAGCCGTACTTCCGCGTGGTGCGCTCGTGGACACCGGCGATCACCAGCACCGCGGGCGCGTCCTTCACCCAGTCCTGGCCCCAGGTGGCATCGGTCAGGGCGGGAAGCCGATCGTCGGGTGTCACGAGGCCGAGCGTGTGCTCGTGCGGCCGGTAGTGGTACACGCCTGCCCGCAGGCCCTCTACGCGTCCCGCCACCACGTAGACTTCGAGCGGGTAGAGCGCGCCCGCCGAGGGCGCGGTACGCCGCTCCTCCTTCCCGGTGATGCCCTGGGCCGCCCACAGGAGCTGCCCCAGCTCGGCCAGGACCAGCGGCTCGCGCGCGAAACGCCGCCGCGAGCGACGCTCGAACAAGGCCCGCTCCACCGAGAGCGGGCCTTCCAGGCGCGGCTTGGGCAGCGGGACGTCCTTCGGCTTCTCGGACTCGGCCACGGCGCCTCCCAGCACGCCCGCGAGGGCAACCAGCACGACGAGCCTGCCTCGTCTCTTCATGGGACGGTCGTCCTCCTCGAAGGCGATGGGCTCGGAGTCTACTCCGCCGCGCCACAAGTGCGCCCCGGCGTGACCGAGATCACGCAGCTGCCTCCCCGTTGCGTCGAGATCCGCAGAAGGAGCCTCCTGCCCGGAGGGCAGCGCGCCCGCGCGCTCGCCGCCGCGCCCATGTCCGATCGTCATACCATCTTCGAGCCTGCCCACTTCCCCGCGCTCGCCTGGGAGCCGGGGGCCTGGCCCAAGTCGCTGGACGCGCTGTTCCGCTACGCGGTGGGCGAGGCGGAGCGCGCCATGGCCTGGTACGACGGCAAGCGCCGCCGCGCGCAACGGGCCGGGCGCCTGCTGCGCCTCGGGGCCATCCTCGCCACCAGCGTGGCAGGCGTCACGCCCATCCTCTCCGAGCTCTTCGAGCGTGATGGCCGCCCGGTGGTGGATCCGCTCTGGGCGGCCTTCCTGCTGGCCCTGGCCGGCATCCTCGTGCTGCTGGACCGCTTCTGGGGCTGCACCAGCGCCTGGGTGCGTTACGTGCTCGCCGCGCAGGAGCTTGCGGTCGCCCTCGACGCCTTCCGCATCGACTGGGAGCGCCACAAGCTCGCCTGGGACGCGCGCGGCGAGGACACCGAGACGGCTCAAGCCATGCTCGACCGCTGCCGGACGTTCCTGGTCCAGGTGCGCGCCGTCGTGCGGCAGGAGACCGACACCTGGGCCGCGGAGTTCCAGCACGTGCTGGAGCAGATCGACGGCGCGACGAAGGCGCGGCGTCCCGACTAGGAGGACGACGTGGGGATCTCGATTCCCTCCGCCATGGGGTCGTCGTAGCGCTGGTGCAGGAAGGGCAGCAGCCACTCCCCGGGCACGCTCCGCAGCACCTTGCCGTGGCTCTCGGTGGCGCCGCGCTCGTACTCCATCCGCGCCAGCCGTCGCACCGGGAGGTCCACCACCGGGTCGAAGGGCGACTCGCGCAGCACCACCTCTCCGTCCTGGAGCTCGTGCACCGTCTCCTGCCTGTGCTTCCACTCCAGGCGCACCAGCAGCGGCTCCCCGTCGAAGTCGCGCTCCTTCTCGCACGAGGGGAGCGCCTTGTAGCAGTAGCCGTACTCCGTGAACTCCCGCGGTCCGAGGGAGGCGCCGAGCCTCCCCCGCGCGCCCAGGTAGGGGATGCCCATGCGCGTGACCGTCGCCTCGACCCGCTCCGTGTCCTTCTGGAACTCGACCTGCGCGATCTTCTTGGGCTCGCCGTAGGTCTCCCGACCCGGCACCACCGCCTGCTCGGTGGTCATGGGCATCGTGATCAGATAGATGCCCTCGACGCCGTCGTAGCGGACCTTCACGCCGAAGACGCCCGAGCCGATCTCGATGGTGAGCTCGGGGTTCAGGTGGATCGCCACGTGCGAGAGCGTCACGCACACCTCCGGCCGCTCGGTGGGTTCGAGCGGCTTCGGCACCACGGCGGCGACCAGCGCCGCGTCGCTCTCGTAGACGCAGCGGATCGACTGCACCGTGCTCTGGAGGAACTCGGGATTCGCCTCCCGGGCCTTCTTCACCTGCTCCAACGTCTTCGCGTAGCGTAGGCGTGCCATGCGACCCTCCTACTCGAACCACTGCTTCTCGGGCCCGATGCGGGCCGCGAGCGGGGCGAGCTTCTCCAGGTCGAAGCCGTAGAGGCGCGCCGCGTTCCCGCCCAGCATCGCGGCCAGCTCGTCCTGGGGCACGCCGTGGAAGGCCTCCACCATCTGCTTGCGCGTCTCGGGCCAGGTCCCCTCCGGATGCGGGAAGTCGGTGCCCCACATGAGGTTGTCCAGACCGATCTGGTGCCTCATCTCCACCTCGCGCCGCGGCATGCACGAAGCGCCCAGGAGGACGTTGCGGTGGAAGTAGTCGCTCGGCTTCATGCTGAGGTGGCTGCGATAGTCGCCCAGCTTGGCGGCGTAGGGCGTCTCCGCGTAGCGGAAGTCCAGGAGCGCCAGCGTTTCCGGCACCCACACGCAGGTGGATTCGGTGATGGCGAGCCGCAGCTTCGGATGGCGCTCGAAGACGCCGCCCCAGATCAGGAACCAGATCGGCCGCACCGACCACCACACCACCTCGGAGATGTAGATCCCCATCATCCCCACGTGGTCGCCGTAGTCGCTCATGGGGGCCGCACCCGAGTGCAGGTGCACGACCATGCCCAGGTCCTCGCATGCCGACCAGACCGGCTCGTACCTCGGGTGGTGGTAGGGATCCTGCTTGCCCCACATGGAGGGGATCAGGATGCCGCGCAAGCCGTGCTCCCGAGCCCACTGGATCTCCTGCACCGCCTCGTCCACGTCCCAGCAGATCGGCGTGATGGCCACCCCGGCGCGGCGCTCCGGCGCCATCTGGCAGAACTCTGCGAGCCAGCGGTTGTGCGCCCGTGCACCTGCCCACTGGAGCTTGGGATCGACCCCCTCGGTGGGAAGCGAGAGCGCGGCGCCGAAGGGAGGCATGTTCAGCTCCGTGATCCCGTCCGGGAAGATCACCTCGCCCGCCACGCCGTCGGCGTCCAGCACCTTGAGCCGCTCGTCGGAGTCCCAGGCGCCGCTCAGCTCGCGCTCGCGGCCCTTCCGCCACCCGGCGTTGATCTCCGCCACCAGGAACTTCTCCGCCGCCTTCTTGGTCTCCGCGATCTGGATCGGAAGCGCCGCGTCGAAGATCTCGCGGTGCTGCGGGTCCAGGTAGTCGCGGTACCTCTCCGGCGGAAGCCCCGCGTGACAATCGGACGAGATCACCAGATGACGCTCCATCAGCGCTTCCCCTCGGAGTAGAACTGCCGCGCCCACTTGCGGAACTCGGCCAGGTACTTGTCCGCCTCGCACAGCACCGGGCGCGCCCGATGGATCTTGTTCTCCCAGATGCGCATGTCCTGGAGCACGCCCGTGGAGAGCCAGTCGATGAACTCCTCGCCGGCCACGTCGGCCATGTTCCGGGTGGTGGTGAAGAGCCAGCGCGAGTGGGTGTTCCCGCGATCGATCGGCGAGGTCGAGGAGAACATCAGGAGGCCAGCGTCCCCCAGCCCCTTGAGCCGAACGCTCGAGAGACCGAGGCCCCAGGTGTCGCGCTCGAGCTCCGTGTCGAAGGTTCCGAAGGGGGTCTCTTGCTGGGCCTGGCCCGTGATGCGGAAGAAGCGGCCGCCCTCGCCGTACTGCATCTCCGAGGCGGGCACCGTGGGACTCTTGTGCACGAACTGGAAGTGCACCGGGTCGCAGTTATTCTCGGCCATGTCCTGCATGTGGACGGGTACCCGGAGCTCGAAGGTGCGCGGCTCGGTCCAGTCGGGGTCCTCGAGCTCGGGCATGGCCGGGACGTCCCAGTCGGGAGGCTTCCCCTCCGCGTGGCGCCACACGAAGATCATGCGGTTGCGTTCGACCACGTCCCACATGCGCACCCGGGCCTTGGGCGGAATCTTCTGGCAGTAGGGGATTGCCACGCAGGTGCCCGTCCCGTCGTACTGCCAGCCGTGGAAGGGGCAGCGGATCGTCTCGCCCATGACGCGGCCGCCCTCGCCGAGATGTGCGCCCAGGTGCGCGCAGTAGGCATCGAGGACCCGGGCCGTCCCACTTCGGGTTCGGAACACCACCAGCTCCTCGCCGAAGTAGCGCAGGCGCCGCACGTCGCCCGGAACCAGGTCCTTGCTCCAGGCGACGGCGAACCAGCCGTCGGGGATCGGCAGCTCGGAGTGCTCCTGGGCGCGCACGCTCATGACCGGGCATCGTGCCATCGGAGACGCCGGATTGCAATCGGCGACCTACTCCGTGAGAGCCAGCGTGTAGACGTTCTCGCTCGCGTCGCTTCCCCGCAGCCGCGTATTCGCCTGGCGACGGAAGTCCTCCCGTTCGCGTCCGAGCCGTCTCCAGGTCGCGCTGTCGATGACGATCGAGACGTCGAGAGCTCGGGTCAGCGTCTGGAGGCGCGCGGCCCGGTTGGTGGGGCTCCCGATGGCGCTCCAGGTGCCTGCCTGCAGGGCCGGCAGACCGCCCACGAAGGCCACACCCGTCGCGATCCCGGCACCCACGGCGAGCGGTGGGTGCCGCTCTCGATCGAGGCCCCCGATGCTCGCGACGATTTCTCGCGCCGCACGCACCGCCGCGCTCTCCTTGTGAAGGAGCTCGTCCGGAGCGCCGAAGACCGACATCAAGCCGTCGCCGCTGAACTCGACCACGCTCCCACCGAAGCGCTGCACGATTCCGGACACCAGCTCCGCGTAGCCGCCGACCAGGGAGAACACGTCCCTCGGCGGTCGAGTGTCGGCGTAGCGGGTGTAGCCGCGGATGTCCGTGAAGAGCACCGTGACCTCGCGCTCGCCCAGGTGGCCCACGGCGTCCGCGGGCTTGGCCGGCCGCACGGAGTGAATCGCCGTCCAGCCCGGGGACCGCCCTTCCCGCACCACCATCACGGAGACCCATGCGCGCAGCCGCTCCCCGGACTTCCTCCTCACCTCCATCACCGCGCTCGGGACCGGCTCGCTCTGGCGGGTGGCGCAACGAACGTGACAGTCGTCCCGGCAGAGCGGCGTACCGAGTGCGTCCTGCCCTGCCAGCACCTCGGCGCACGGCCTCCCGAGCACCTCCTCCGAGGCGAAACCCAGCAGGTGCTCCGCGGGAGCGTTCCAGGCCACGATCAAACCGCTTTCGTCGGTGGCGAGCGCAGCCTCCGCGGTGGTCTCGAGCAGAGCCGAGACGTCCATGGATCCAAGGCTACGCCCGTCACCGGGCGGGTCGATCGCCCAGGAAGGGGGTTTCCCTACCGACAATGCGGTAGGAAAGACACGAGGCCGTCAGATCAGCCGCTTCTGGAGCGCCACGGAGACGGCCTGGATCGTGCTGTGGACCTCGAGCTTCCGCAGGATGTTCCGGGTGTGGGTTCGCACGGTGTGGATGCTGATGCCGAGGGCCTGCGCGATCTCCGGCGTCGCCGAGCCACCGGCCAGCAGGCGCAGCACTTCAATCTCCCGCGCGGTGAGCAAGGACGCTCCCGCGGGGGCAGCTGCGCCCGCCCCTCGCTTCTCCTCCGCGCTGGCCCGGGCGCCAGTGCGCATCCTCTCCAGGAAGTGGTTGCCCGCGTTGCCACGGCGCCTGGGATCCAGCAGATGGACCACCGTGTACGCGTCGGGTTCGCGGCCGGGGATCACGACGACCGAAAGCTGGGCGCGGACGAACTCGCCCGAACGCTTGCGCACGTCGACGTCGAAGCTGCGGACCGGTTCACGACACCGGATCATCTCCTTCACGTTGCAGCGCTCCCGGCAGTAGCGATTGCCGAACACGTCCCGGCCGCCCAGGATCTCGTGGCACGGATGGCCCAACACCCGCTCGCGCTCGTAGCCCAGCAGACGCTCGGCGGCGGCGTTCCAGCCCACGATCCGACCGTGCGCGTCGGAGGCGAAGGCCGCCTCGCCCGTCGTCTCGAGGCTGACGCGCTCCTCCAAGGTCGGCCCTGGCCTAGGGATTCATCTCGTAGGCGTCGCGCAGCGCATGGACGTACTCGCGCCAGACCTGGTCGTAGCGCGCCTCGTCCACCGCGGGCTTGCGGATCATGCGCAGGCAGAACGCCTGCTGGGCCTCGCTGCTGCGCGGCTTGCCGTGGAGCTGGACCGCGAAGCGGGAGAAGTCCCGCACCAGCACGTCGAAGATCTGGTCCACCAGCGCCGGATCGACCTCGTAGATCTCGGCGTTCTCCAGCAGCAGCTGGGCGTAGACCACGCCGGTGAAGATCTCGCCCAGCGCGAGCAGGAAGTCCACGTCCTTCTGCTGCTCCGCACCGGGCGTGGCCCTGGCCAGCATCTCCTTGAAGACCTCGGTCTGCTCGCGGAAGATCCGCACGTTGGGCAGGTCCCAGCGCTCGAAGACCGGCCCGTAGTCGTGGAAGCGGATCTTCCCGAGCCCCCGCGTGGGCCCCTGGTCGAACAGGAAGTCGTCGTTGCTCGGGTCGCTCCGCTGCGGAACGTGGGGCAGCTCCGTGGGCTGGAAGAAGTAGTTGGCCATGAACTTCACGATCAGGGCGATGTTCACGTGCACCGTGCCCTCGAGCTTCGGCAGCGCCCGGATGTCCCGCGCCGCCATCTCGAAGTAGGTGCTCTTTTCGAAGCCCTTGGCGGCGATCACGTCCCACATGTGGTCGATCACGTTCTCGCCCTGCGTCGTGACCTTCATCTTCACCACCGGGTTGTAGAGCAGGTAGCGCCGGTCCTCGGGGCTGGCGGAGCGCATGTAGTCGGCGGCGCGCAGGGCCACCAGCTTCATGGCCACCAGCCGCGCGTAGGCGTCGGTGAAGAGCTGCTTCGCGTGCGGCATGTCGGTAACGTGCATGCCGTAGAGCTTGCGGTGCGCAGCGTGATGGATGGCTTCGTAGAAGGCGTGGGTGCAGATCCCGATCGAGGCCCAGCCATTGCCCCCCTTCGCCGTCCCTTGCGTCGATGGTGCTCCAGCTGAGCCTCCGACTCTACGAGGAGGCCGGATTGGGCGCAACCGGGTCGGGCGGCAACTGAGGCTTT
>JBFGJV010000101.1:0-10745 GCA_041577015.1 Myxococcota bacterium | reverse complement strand
GGGCACCGGTACGATCTCCTGCTTGAATCGCCCCTGCTTCTGGGCCGCCAGGGCTCGCTCGTAGCTCGTGCGCGCGAAGCGGTCCTGGTCCTCGCGGGTGAAGCCGTACTTCTCGGCGACCAGGTCGCCGCAGTTGCCCATGTGCATGTCGTCGTAGGGGTCCCAGAGCCCGTCGTAGATCATGGAGTCCACGATCTCGCCGGTGCCCATCCGGTAGCCGGACCGGGCCTTGGGAAGCAGGTAGGGCGCGTTGGTCATGGATTCCATGCCGCCGGCTACCAGCACCTCGGCGTCGCCGATCAGGATCTCCCGGCGCGCGAACATCACGGCCTGGAGGCCGGAGCCGCACACCTTGTTCACGGTGATGGCCCCGGTGGAGACCGGAAGGCCGGCCTTGATCACGGCCTGGCGGGCGGGCGCCTGGCCCATGCCCGCGGGCAGCACGCAGCCCATGTAGACCCGTTCGTTGTGTTCGGGCCGCGCGCCGGCGCGCTTCACGGCCTCCTTCACGGCGACGGCGCCGAGGTCCGACGCGGAGAGCGGCGCCAGGGCGCCTTGGAAGCTGCCGATGGGCGTGCGGACGGCGCTGGCGATGACGACGTCCGGGGCGGACTGGGGGCTCATGGATCTCCCTCTGGATCGTGCGGTGGACGAGCGGCAGACGACCGCTCAAGCGCGCGAGGCTACACGAGTCCGGGGGCTCGAGTCAATCGACACGCGTCGCGCCGTGTCAGTGATAGCCCAGTGACTTCAAGCGTTTGGGGCGCGCGGACCACTTCGGGTCCACCTTCGCCCACAGCTCCAGGTGGACGCGCCGCGCCAGCAGCTCTTCGATGGCGCGGCGCGCTCGCGTCCCGATCTCCTTCACCTTCGTGCCCCCCGCCCCGATCACGATGGCCTTCTGGGAGACGCGGCGCACCAGCAGGTTGGCGCGGATGCGCACCAGGTCCCGGCGGGACTCGTCGAAGTCCACCACCTCCACGGCGAGGTCGTAGGGAACCTCCTCGCCCAGGCACTCGAAGGCCGCCTCGCGCACCAGCTCCGCGGCGAGGAAGCGCAGGTTGCGGTCGGTGAGCTGCTCCTCCGGGTAGAGCGCGGGACCCACGGGAAGCCGTTCGACCAGCGCGTCGAGCAGCGCCTCCACCCCCGCCCCGGTGCGCGCCGAGACCCGCACCGCCGCCGCGGCCCGCTCGACGCCCGGAGGCGGCCAGGGCGCCCGCGCCGCCTCGGGCGCGTCCTGCTTGGTGCCCACCAGGACCACGGGCCGCCCGGCCGCGTGCAGCCGCTCCAGCCAGTGCTCGTGGAGGCGCGTCCAGCCCCGCCGCGGATCCACCAGGAGCGCGACCACGTCGGCGTCCTCGGCCGCCTCCTGGATTGCCTGCTGCATGGCGCGATCCAGCGGCCGCGAGCCCTCCAGCAGCCCGGGGGTGTCGTGGATCAGCAGCTGTGCGCCGGGTCGGCTCAGGATGCCCAGGATGCGGCTGCGGGTGGTCTGGGCCTTCGCGGTCACGATGGCGATCTTCTCACCCAGCAGCCGGTTGAGGAGGCTCGACTTGCCGGCGTTGGGGAGGCCCAGGAGCGCCACGACGCCCGCGCGGTGGGGCCTCGCGGGAGCCTTACCCGGCTTCGAAGCGCCGCCATCGCCCACGCGAGCCCTCCTCAAGTCACCCCGGCGCTCTCCGATACCCGCCGAGGGCCAGCATGGCCCGGCAGCAGCCCGGCGCAAGCGCGGGCGGAGGATCCATGGAGCGGCGCCCCCCGGCGGAACACCCCAGCGCATCGCCCGGCGACACCGGGGCCAAGAGCGCCTTCGTGGCCTCCATGAGCCACGAGATCCGCACGCCCCTCAACACCGTGCTGGGGATGGCGGATCTGCTGCTCGACACGCCGCTCAATCACGAGCAGGAGGAGTACGTCCGCCTGCTCCAGCAGGCGGGCAAGACCCTGCTCGTGTTCCTGAACAACGTGCTCGAGCTGGCCAAGCTCGAGTCCGGGCGCCTGGAGCTCGAGGCGCGCAGCTTCGACCCACGCGAGCTGGTGGAGGAGACGCTCCAGCTCTTCGCCTTCGACGCCCACAAGAAGCGGCTGGGCATCGCCGGGGACGTGGCGCTCGAGGTGCCGCAAGCGCTGTGCGGCGATCCCGGACGCATCCGCCAGGTGCTCGCCAACCTGATCGGGAACGCCATCAAGTTCACCAGCCAGGGCGAGATCCTGGTGCGCATCGTCTCCGACGCGGACGGCGTGCGCTTCTCGGTGCAGGACACGGGCAGCGGAATCCCCGAGGCGCGGCGGGAGCGGATCTTCGAGCGCTTCGTCCAGGCGGACGCGAGCGTGGCCCTCAGCCACGGCGGGAGCGGCATGGGACTCGCGCTGTGCCGTGAGCTGGTGGAGCTGATGGGGGGTCGCATCCAGGTGGAGAGCGAGCTGGGGCGCGGCAGCACCTTCAGCTTCGCGTTGCCCCTGGCCGCGGCGGAGCCCCCTGCGGACGCGCGCGCCCCGGAGTCCGTGGATCTCCGCGGCCGTCGCGTGCTCCTGGTGGACGATCCCGGTGCCGAGCGGCGCATCCTCGCCGAGATGCTGCGGCGCTGGGGCGCCGAGGTCCTGGAGGAGGACGGGGTCGAGGAGGGGCTCGGCCGCCTCGAGGCGGAGGGGCGGCCCTGGCACGTGGTGCTGGTGAGCTGCCGGATGCGCACCCAGGGCGGCCTCGATCTGGTGGAGTGGCTGCGGGAGAACCCGAGCCGGGCCGAGCGCACCATCGCCATGCTGCCCATGAACCATCGCGTGGGCGACTTCGCCCGCTGTCGGGAGCTGGAGGCGGTGCCGCTGCTCAAGCCGGTGCGTCCCTCCACGCTCCGAGCCGCGCTCCGGGGCGATGCGAAGCCGGCGTCGGGCTCCGACGCCCCCGCCGCCTCCCACGCGCTGCCCGAGGAGCTGCGGGGCCTGCGCATCCTGGTGGCCGAGGACTCCGAGCAGAGCCGCCTCATCATCCGCGCCTATCTGCGCAAGATCGACTGCGCGGTGGAGTTCGCCGAGAACGGCGCCGAGGCCCTGGAGCGTCTCGCCACCGGGACCTTCGACCTGGTGCTGATGGACATGCAGATGCCGGTCGTGGATGGCTACGAAGCCACCCGTCGCATCCGGGCCCAGGAGTCCGACGACGGCGGACACGTCCCGGTGGTGGCGCTCACCGCCTACGCCTTTCCGGAGGAGATCCGCCGCTGCCTGGAGGCGGGCTGCGACGCCCATGTGGCGAAGCCCGTGGACAAGAGGACGCTGCTTCTCGCGATCCGCGAGCACGCGCGTCCGCGACGGCACCGCGTGCACGTGGACCCCGACCTGGCCGACCTGGCTCCGGACTACCTGGCGGAATGCCGCGAGGAGGCCCGGGCGCTGCGCGACGCCGTCGCCGAGGGCCACTTCGAGCCGGTGCGCAAGACGGGACACAACCTGAAGGGGACCGGCAAGAGCTATGGCTTCGCGCCGATCACGACGATCGGCGCGGGGCTGGAGCTGGCGGGGAAGAACCAGGACGCGGCCGAGGCGCGGCGTTGGCTCGACGAGCTGGAGGCGTACACGGATCGCGTCGAGCTCGTGATCGAATGAGCGCGCGAGACGAGGGAGGGGGCATGGACGAACACAAGATCCTGGTGGTGGACGACGACCGTCGTTTCCAGCGCCTGCTCAACCAGAAGCTGGCCGGCGCGGGTTTCCAGGTCGTCTTCGCGGACGACGGCCTGGGTGCCGTCACCCAGGCGCGCAAGGAGGAGCCGGACGTGATCCTGCTGGACCTGGGTCTCCCGGGCGGCGACGGCTTCAGCGTCCTCGAGCGGCTCCACCGCCACACGCAGCTCTGCCACATCCCGATCGTGGTGGTCACCGCCTGGGACGAGAAGGTGAAGGAGCGCGCCCTCGAGGCAGGCGCGGTCGGCTTCTTCGAGAAGCCGGTGGATGCCGAGGAGCTGATCCGCGAGATCCGGGGCATCCTCGCCTGAGCCTCAGGTCCCGGCCGGCTCCACCCGGTCCAGGGCAGCCGCGGCGGCGGCCTGCTGGGCGCCCTGCTTCGTGCGACCGCGTCCGCGCCCCAACGCCTCCTCGCCCACGCGCACCTCCGCCTCGAAGCGATCCTCGTCGTTCTCGTTGCCTCGGTCGTCCACGATGTAGCGTGGCGCGGGTGCCTGGCAGGCATGCGCCCACTCCTGGAGACGCGTCTTCGGATCCCCGCGGATCGGCTCCGCGTCCGCAGCCAGCGTGTCGGCGAACAGGCGCCGGGCCAGTCGCACGACCGCCTCCAGCCCGCCGTCCAGGTACAGGGCTCCCGCGGTCGCCTCGAACACGTTGGCGAGGATCGTGTGCTTCTCCTCGCCGCCAGTGCGCACCTCGGTACGTCCGAGTCGGACGTGGGCGCCCAGCTCCAGCACGCGCGCCTGCCGGGCCAGCGATCGCGTGTTCACCAGCGCCGAGCGGGTCCGCGTCAGCGCGCCCTCGCTCCAATCCGGGTGGCACTCGTAGAGGAGGCGCGCCACCGCCAGGTCGAGCGCCGCGTCGCCCAGGAACTCCAGCCGCTCGTTGCCGCGCGTCCGATCCACCTCCTGGGACCGGGAGGGGTGGGTCAGGGCCAGCTCCAGGAGCCCCGGGTCGTCGAAGCGGTGCTCGAGCGCCTTCTCCAGCGCCTGACGCGCCGTCTCGTCCATCAGCGGTGCGCCGCCTGGATCCATCCCCCGCCCAGCAGCTCGTCTCCGGCGTAGAAGACGGCCGCCTGGCCCGGGGCCACCGCGGTGACGGGCTCCTGGAAGCGGACGCGTGCGCGGCCGTCCGAGCCCGGCTCCACGCGCGCCGGCGTCCCCGGGTGTCGATGGCGCACGTGCACGCGCGCGTGGACGGGCCGCGCCGGGGCGGCGCCGGCGATCCAGCTCACGCCGGCCAGCTGCGCCTCCCGGAAGCGCACCGCCTCGGCATCCCCCACCACGACGCGATTCGCCGCCGCGTCGATTCGCGTCACGTAGAGGCGCCGATCCGACGCCACGCCGAGCCCGCGCCGCTGGCCCACCGTGAAGTGGTGGACGCCCGCATGGCGACCCAGCAGCCGGCCCGCCTCGTCCACGATCTCCCCGGCGCCGGGACGTCGCTCGGGCCGAACCTCCTCCACCACCCGAGCGTAGTCGCCGTCCGGCACGAAGCAGATCTCCTGGCTCTCGGGCTTGTCGGCGGTGGCGAGCCCCAGCGCTCGCGCCCGGGCGCGCACGTGGCGCTTCTCGAGCGCGCCGAGCGGGAAGCGGATGCGTCCCAGGCGCTCCTGGTCCAGGTCGAACAGGAAGTAGGACTGGTCCTTGTGCCGGTCCACGGCGCGCCGCAGGCGCAGGCGTCCGTTCGGGCCGCGTGCCACGCGGGCGTAGTGTCCCGTCGCCACCGAGGCGGCCCCCAGCGCACGGGCCCGGTCCAGCAGGTAGCGGAACTTGAAGCGCTGGTTGCAGCTCACGCAGGGGATCGGCGTGCGCCCGGCCAGGTAGTCGTCCGCGAAGGCCTCGATCACCTCGCTCCGGAAGCGCGCGGCATAGTCGGCCACGTAGAAGCGGATGCCCAGGCGCTCGGCCACGCGGCGGGCGTCCTCGGCGTCCTCCAGCGAGCAGCAGCGCGAGCCGTCGCCGGCCAGGCGCAGCGTCACGCCCACCACGTCGAAGCCCTGCTCCGCCAGGAGCGCGGCGGCCACCGAGGAGTCCACACCGCCGGACATGGCGACGACCACGCGCTCGCTCACGGCGCCGCGAGCTCCCGCACCCGGGTCACGAGATCTGGCAGGACGCCGAGCACGTGGTCGATCTGCGCCGCGTCGTTCCCGAGCCCCACGCTGAAGCGCAGCGAGGCGCGCGCCTGCCGCGGCGTGCGTCCCATGGCGGTGAGCACGTGGGAGGGCGTCACCGCGCCCGAGGCGCACGCCGCGCCCGCGGAGACGCTCACCCCCTCGCCGTCCAGGGCCTCAAGCAGGACGTCGCCCGCCGCCCCCTCCAACTCCACGTTGAGCGTGTTGGGCAGCACCCGCTCCGCGCAGCCGTTGCGCCGCACGCGCGGGATCTTGGCGCGCAGGCCCTCCCACAGGCGATCGCGGAGCTCCGCGTACCCGAGCGCCCGCGAGCGGAGGTCGCGTCGCGCCAGCTCGCAGGCCACGCCGAAGCCCGCGGCACCCGGGACGTCGTGGGTGCCCCCGCGCAGGCGGCGCTCCTGGGGCCCGCCGCGGATCCACGGCGCCAGGGGCGTGCCCCGGCGCTGCACCAGGCAGCCGGTGCCCTTGGGACCGTTCAGCTTGTGCGCCGAGGCGGAGACCAGGTCCACCGGGAGGCGCGCCAGATCCACCGGCAGCTTGCCGAGGGCCTGGGTGGCATCCACGTGGAGCGGGATGCCGCGCGCCTTCACCGGCTCGGCGAGCCGCTCCAGGGGCTGCACGACGCCGGTCTCGTTGTTGGCCCACAGGATCGAGACCAGGGCCGTGTCGTCCTCCAGGGCCTCGGCCAGGGCGTCGGGGTCCACCAGGCCGTCCGCGTCCACCGGGACACGCGTCACGCGCCACCCCCCGGCCTCCAGGGCCGCGGCCGGCTCCAGGACGGAGGGGTGCTCGGCGGCGGTCGTGACCAGGTGCCGGCCCCGATCGGCCAGGGCGTGCGCCCCGCCCCGGAGCGCCAGGTTGTTGGCCTCGGTGGCCCCCGCCGTGAAGATCACCTCCTCGGGCTCCGCGCCGAACAGGGCGGCCACGCGCGCACGCGCGCGCGCCAGCTCTGCGCGCGCCGCCGCGCCGCAGGCGTGGACGCTGCTCGCGTTGCCGAACACATCTCGCGCCACGCGCGAGCACGTCTCCACCACTTCGGGGTGCGGCGGCGTCGTGGCATTGTGGTCCAGGTAGATGCGCACGACGCCAGGATACGCGTGGGAGGGAGGCCCCGCCCGCGTGCTCAGGCCTCCCGCTCGGTGCGGGTCACCAGGTCCGCCAGGCTGACGGCTTCGAGCCTCTCGTCGCTGCGGCGATCCGCGTCGGCCAGCAGCTCGCTCACCGCCCCGGACGTCACCCCCAGCCTGCCGGGCAGCCCGCGCTCCCCGCGCACCGCATGCAGCACGTCGGCGGCGTGGATGCGCTCGGCGGAGCGGCCCAGCTGGAACACGTCCCGGCCGGTCCCCGCGCGCAGCGCCACGATGCCTGCGTGCTCGAGATCGGCCAGCAGCTCGCGGACCGTGCGCACCGGCGCATCCACCTCGTCGGCCAGGCCGTCCGGGTCGAGGCCGCCCTCCCCGTCCCGGAACGCGCGGGCGATGCGCACGGTGAGCGCCAGCGCGATGGCCTCCTGGGCGGCGCGACTCGGCGTGGCGTGCTGGCGCGTACGCCGGAAGAAGGCCAGGTGCTGGTGGGCGAAGGCCACCTCGGCGCCGAACAGCACGATCACCCACGACGCGTACACCCAGACCAGCAGCAGCGGAAGCGCCACCAGGCTGCCGAACAGCGCGTTGTAGCGCGCGAGGCCCACGTTGAAGCCCACGTAGGCGCCCTGGGCCAGGGTGAAGAGCACCGCCGCCAGGACGCCGCCCAGCAGCGCCGAGGAGACCTTCACCCGCGTATTGGGCATGAACCAGTACAGGAAGGCGAAGCCGAAGGTGAGGAACAGCGTGGGTGCCTGGCGGAGCGCCAGCGCGTACGCCTTCCCGAAGCCCGGCAGCTCCAGCAGCCGCTGGAGGACCGTCTGGCTGCGCAGCGTCGCGCCCAGCGAGAGCGCCACGCCCAGGAGCAGCGGGGCCACGATGAGCACCGCCAGGTAGTCCGGCACGCGTCGCTCCCAGGAGCGCGGGCGTGCGATGCCCCAGATGCCGTTCAGGGCGCGCTCGACGCTGCTGATGCCGAGGATGGTGGTCAGCACCAGCACCGCGGCGCCGAGGGTCCCGAGCCCCGAGAAGTCCACGCCCCGGACCCGTTCCAGGATCCACTCCCCCGCCTCCGGGCTGCCCGCCGCCACCCGCTTGACGATGATCTGCGCCACGTCCTCGTGGACGCCCAGGGCCTGGACCAGGGCCAGCACGATGGCCAGCAGCGGAATCAGGGCCAGGATGGTGTAGTAGGTGAGCGCGCTGGCGCGCAGCAGCAGCTGATCGCGCACGAACTGCTGACCCACCAGGACCGCGAGCTGGAGCAGGCGGCGGGCCAGGCCGAGCGGACCGGAGCTGGCGGCGCCCTCGCCCAGCCAGAGATCGCGATCCAAGAAGCGCGTGACGCGCCGCCGCCAGGTCGAGACGGACGTGCTCACCGCGTGAGGCTTACGGGTTCCGCGGGGGACTGTAAAGGCCCGCCGCCCCGGGGCTCGCGCCCGCACGTGGCGTGCACCCGATCGGCCAGGCGTGCCAGCGTGCGTGCGCCGATGCCCCGCACGCGCAGGAGGTCGCCGGGCGCACAGAAGGCGCGCTCGCGGCGCGCGTCGGCGATGGCCCGTGCCCGGACGGGCCCGATGCCCGGGAGCGCTTCCAGGGCTTCGGGGGGCGCGCGGTTGAGATCGAGAGGTCGTCCGAAGAGCAGGGGCGCCGCGCCCGCCAACGCGTCCGCCCGGCCGGCGGCCCGGCAGCGAAGCTCGGGCAGCGACGCGCCATCGGGCCGCGCCACCGCGGGCGCCGGGCACGGCGCCACGCGGGACCGCGGTGCGGGTAGCGCGAGGAGCAGCAGGAGCGCGGCGAGCGCGAGCGCGGCGTCCGCGCGTGCGCTCGGCCGCCCGGGCGGGATGGGCACCCGCGACCTCCCGGGACCGCAGGGGCGAGCCGGGGCTAGGCCTCCGCGCGCGGCTCCTCCGCCCCCGCCTCCACGAAGGCGGCGTGCAGCGCGCGCACGGCGAGCTCGGTGTACTTCTCCTCGATCACGACCGAGATCTTGATCTCGCTGGTGGAGATCATCTGGATGTTGATGCCTTCCTCCGCCAGCACCTCGAACATGCGGGAGGCCACGCCGGCGTGGTCCCGCATGCCCAGTCCCACCACCGAGACCTTGGCGATCGTGTCGTCGCCCTCCACCTCGCCGGCGCCGATCTCGCGCCCCGCGCGCCGCGCGAGATCCACGGCGCGGGCGTAGTCGGTCTTGGGAACCGTGAACGTCAGGTCCGTGCTGCCATCCTGGCTCAGGTTCTGGACGATCATGTCGATCACGATGTCGGCCTGCGCGAGGGGCGAGAAGAACCGCGCCGCCACGCCGGGCTGATCCTTCAGCCCGCGCACGCGGATCTTGGCCTCGTTGCGGTTGTAGGTGACGCCCGAGACCACGAGCTGCTCCATCACGTCCTCCTCGCGTACCACCCAGGTGCCTTCGGTGTCCACCAGCGACGAACGCACGTGGAGCGGCACGCCGTAGTGCTTGGCGAACTTCACCGAGCGGATCTGCAGCACCTTGGTGCCGAGGCTCGCCATCTCGAGCATCTCGTCGTAGGAGATGCGCGCCAGCTTGCGCGCCGCGGGCACCAGGTTGGGATCCGAGGTGTAGACACCCTCCACGTCGGTCAGGATCTCGCAGGTGTCGGCACCGAGGGCCGCGGCCACGGCCACCGCCGAGGTGTCGGAGCCGCCGCGTCCCAGCGTGGTGATGTTTCCGTCGTCGTCCACGCCCTGGAACCCGGCGATCACCGCCACCGTGTCGTCCGCCAGGGTGGCGAGGATGCCCTCGGTGTCGATGCTCCGGATGCGGGCGCGGGCGTGGGCGGCGTCGGTGCGCAGGCCGATCTGGGCGCCGGTGAAGGAGCGCGCCTTGTGGCCGAGCCGATGGATCGCCATGGCCAGCAGCGCGATCGTCTTCTGCTCGCCGGTGGAGACCAGCACGTCGTACTCGCGCCGATCGTGCTCGTCGCCGCCCACCTGGTGGGCGAGCCCCACCAGGGCGTCCGTCTCGCCCGCCATGGCCGAGACCACCACCGCCACGCGGTTGCCGGCCTCCTTCGTGGCGACCACGCGGCGCGCCACGCGGCGGATGCGCTCCACGCTCCCCACGCTGGTGCCGCCGTACTTCTGGACGATCAGCGCCACGTCGTCTCCGCCGGGGCCTCGAGGCCCAGGCTGCGCGCCCAGCACGCGGCCGCAGCCCGTGCCCGCGCCCCGCGCGCCACGACGACGACGGTCCGTCCGTCGTCGCCGGCCACGCGCTCGATCGTGACCTCCAGGCGGTCCTTCGGCAAGGCGCCGGGCAGGCGGTCGGCCCACTCCACGGCCACCACGCGCCCGGGCTCCAGGAGATCCAGGAACCCTGCGTCCTCCAGCTCCGTCTCGCTCGCCACCCGGTAGAGATCCACGTGCGCCAGCGCCCGACGTCCGGGGTACTCGCTCGCCACCACGAAGCTCGGGCTCGCCACCAGGCCGGGGTCGACGCCGAGCCCCTCCGCTAGTCCCTTGACGAAGACGGTCTTGCCGGCGCCGAGGGGGCCGGCGAGGGCGATCAGCAGGCCCTCGGCCCCGATGCACGCCGCGAGCGCACGCGCCGCGGCTCGCGTCTCCGCCTCGCTACGGGAAGGGAAGCGCAAGGCCTTCGGGGTGGCCGGGATGACGTGCGGCCCGGCGCAGCGCCTCGGTCGCCTCCGGAAGCTCCCGCGCCAGCTCGCCCGCCAGCACGCCCGACGCGCCCCGCCGCGCCGCCAGCCGGTCGGCGGCGTGCCCGTGCAGGAGGGCGGCGAGCGCCGCCGCCTCCACCGGGTCGACGCCCTGGCCGAGCAGGGCCGCCACGATCCCGGTCAGCACGTCCCCCGAGC
>JBFGJV010000100.1:0-10762 GCA_041577015.1 Myxococcota bacterium | reverse complement strand
GGCATCGAGGGCGTCGCTCTGCTGGGCGGCCCCGGCTCCGGCAAGACCACGCTGCTGGAGGCGACCCTGGATCGCCTCGGCGCCGCCGCCGCCGCCCAGGCGGTGGTGGAGGGCGACTGCGCCACGGACCACGACGCGCGCCGCATCGCCACACGCGGCGCCCGGGTGGTGCAGGTGGCCACGGGCTCGCTCTGCCACCTGGACGCACACCTGGTGGAGCACGCCCTCGCGGAGCTCGACCTCGCCGGCGTCGAGCGGCTCTGGATCGAGAACGTGGGCAACCTGGTCTGCCCCGCTCCCTTCCCGTGCGGCGAGTCCCGGCGCGTCGCCCTCGTCTCCGTGGCGGAGGGCGACGACAAGCCCGAGAAGTATCCGGCGCTCTTCGCGCGCGCGGACCTGCTGGTCGTCTCCAAGCTCGACCTGCTCCCCCACGTGGACTTCGATCCCGAGCGCTGCGAGCGTGCCGCGCGCCGCCTGCGCCCGGGCCTGGTCACGCTGCGTCTCTCGGCGCGCACCGGCGAGGGTCTGGGCGCGTGGCTCGACTGGGTGCACAAGGGCGAGGGTTGAGCCGTGTGCCTCGCCGTGCCCGGACGTGTCGAGTCGGTGGAGGAGTCCCAGGGCCTGCGCCTGGCCCGGGTGGACTTCGGCGGGGTCCGCAAGCAGATCTGCCTGGAGACCCTGCCCGACGCCGCGCCCGGCGACTGGGTGCTCGTCCACGCCGGGTTCGCGCTTCAGAAGCTGGACGAGGGAGCCGCCGCAAATGCCCTGGAAATCTTCGAAAGCGTCGATTCGGGAGAGTCCGGCGGATGAGCCTCGTGGACGCCTTCCGGGATCCCGTGGCCGTGCGCGAGCTGGCCGCCGCGGTGCGCGCCCGGGCCACCCGCCCCTGGACCTTGATGGAGGTCTGCGGCGGCCAGACCCACACGATCCTGGAGTCGGGCCTGGACCAGCTGCTGGGCGAGCGGGTGAGCCTGCTCCACGGACCCGGCTGCCCGGTGTGCGTGACGCCGCTCGCGACGCTCGATCGCGCCCTCGCCCTGGCCGCGCGCCCGGAGGTCGTGCTGTGCAGCTTCGGCGACATGCTCCGCGTCCCCGGCAGCCGGGGCGACCTGCTGACGGCGCGCGCCAGAGGGGCGGACGTGCGCGTGGTCTACTCGCCGCTCGATGCCGCGCGCCTGGCCGAGCGCGAGCCCGGGCGACGCGTGGTGTTCCTCGCCGTGGGCTTCGAGACCACCGCCCCCGCCGTGGCGGCCGCGGCGCGCTGGGCCCGGACGCGCGGCCTCGCCAACTTCCACCTGCTGGTCTCGCACGTGCGCGTGCCGCCGGCGCTCGAGGCCGTCCTCGCCGCGCCCGGCTGCCGGGTGCAGGCCTTCCTGGCCGCCGGCCACGTCTGCACCGTCATGGGCACCGCCGAGTACGAGCCGCTGGTGCGACGCCATCGCATTCCGATCGTGGTGACCGGCTTCGAGCCCCTGGACATCCTCGAGGGCGTGGCGCGCGCGGTGGCGCAGCTCGAGCGCGGCGAGTCGCGGGTGGAGATCCAGTACCGCCGCGCCGTGCGGCGGGAGGGCAACCCGGCGGCACGCGCGCTCGTGCACGAGGTCTTCGAGAGTGCGGATCGACCCTGGCGGGGGATCGGCGTCCTGCCCGACGGCGGCCTGCGTCTGCGGCCGGCCTACGCCGACCTGGACGCGGAGCGGGCCTTCCCCGACCTGACCGCGCCGGCTGCCGAGGAGCCGCTCGCGTGCCGCGCCGCCGACGTCCTGCGCGGAGCCCTGCGGCCACCGGCGTGTCCCGAGTTCGGGCGCACCTGCACGCCCGAGCATCCGCTCGGCGCGCCCATGGTCTCGGCCGAGGGCGCCTGCGCGGCCTACTTCAGCTACCGCCCCGCCGCGCCCCTGGAGGAGCACGCGTGAGCCTTCCCTACGACCCGGAACGTCTGGCCAACCCGAGCTGTCCGCTCCCCGAGGAGCCCGACCGCGTGACGCTCGCCCACGGCGCCGGAGCCGGCGCCTCGGCCAGGCTCTTCGAGCAGCTGCTCTGGCCGCGCTTCGAGAACGCCGCGCTGGCCGCGCGCCACGACGGCGCCTGCCTCGAGCTCGGCGCCGAGCGTCTGGCCCTCACCACGGACACCTTCGTGGTGAGCCCGCTGGCCTTTCCGGGCGGCGACATCGGCAGCCTGGCCGTGCACGGGACTCTGAACGACCTGGCCATGTGCGGGGCGCGCCCCCTGGCCCTCTCCTGCGCGCTGGTGCTGGAGGAGGGGCTCCCCTTCGAGACGCTGGAGCGGGTGCTCGACTCCCTGGCGGGCGCCGCGCGCCGGGCGGGCGTTCCCGTCGTCACGGGCGACACCAAGGTGGTGGAGCGCGGGAAGGGGGACGGGCTCTTCGTGAACACCACGGGCGTGGGGCGCATCCCGGCCGGGCGCGAGCTCGCCCCGAGGCGCGTCCGGCCCGGCGACGCCGTGCTCGTCTCGGGCTCCCTGGGCGCACACGGCGCGGCCGTGCTCTCGGCCCGCGAAGGGCTCGGCTTCGAGTCGGAAATCACCAGCGACAGCGCACCCTTGACCGATCTCGTGGAGACTCTGCTGGAGGCCGTGCCCGAGACCCGCTGCCTGCGCGATCCCACGCGCGGCGGCCTCGGCGCGGTGCTCCACGAGATCGCTGCGGCGGCGGGCGCGGAGCTCGAGCTCGAGGAGGAGAGGCTTCCGGTGTCCGGTCCCGTGCGGGCGGCGTGCGAGCTGCTCGGTCTGGACCCGCTCTTCCTGGCCTGCGAGGGGCGCTGCGTGGCCTTCGTGCCTGCGGCGGCCAGCGATCGGGCGCTCGCGGCGCTGCGCGGTCATCCCCTGGGCGGTGATGCCGTTTGCATCGGCACGGTGAACCCGGGACGCGCCCGCGTGGTGGTGCACACCGCGCTCGGCGCGCGGCGACTGCTGCCGCTCCCGGCGGGCGAGCCCCTGCCCCGCATCTGCTGATGGCGACGCTGCGCCGCGAGCTCTGGATCCGAGGCGTGGTGCAGGGGGTGGGGTTCCGCCCCTGGGCGGCCCGGCACGCGCGCTCCCTGGGCCTGGCCGGCTCCGTGCGCAACACGGCCGACGGGGTCCGGGTCGCGCTGGAAGGGACACCGCAAGCGGTGCAGGCGTGGCTCGACGCCCTTCGCGCCGAGCCGCCCCCCGGCGCGCGCATCGAGTCCGTGGCGAGACGGACCGCGGCGCCCGAGGGAGCCACGGACTTCCGCATCGAGACCAGCCTCGCCGCCGAGGCGGGCCCGCGTACGCGCATCCCGCCGGACGTGGCCGTGTGCGCACCCTGTCGGGACGAGCTCTTCGATCCGAACGATCGCCGCCATCGCTATCCCTTCACGCACTGCGCCCGCTGCGGGCCGCGCGCCTCGGTGCTGCGCGACCTGCCCTACGACCGGGAGCGCACCACGCTTGCCGGCTTCCCGCCCTGCACCGCGTGCCGGCGCGAGTACGCGGACCCGGAGGACCGCCGCCACCACGCCCAGACCGTGGCCTGCCCCGCCTGCGGTCCGCGCGTCGCGGCGCTGGATCCCTCCACCGGTCGCGTCCTCCCGGGCGACCCCATCGAGCGGACCGCCGCGGCGCTGGGCGACGGCGCGATCGTGGCGGTGAAGGGCTACGGCGGCTTCCACCTGGTCGCCGATGCCACGCGCGACGACGCGGTGGAGCGCCTCCGGCAGCGCAAGGGCCGACCGGTGAAGCCCTTCGCCGTGCTGGTGCCCGACCTCGCCACCGCGCACGCGCTCGCGGCGCTGGAACCCACGGACCAGGCGCTCCTGGCCGGACCGGAGCGTGCGGTGGTGATCGCGCCGCGTCGCTGCGCGGCCACGGCGCGTCCGGGCCTGGCCGGAGGCGTCGCGCCGCGCACCCGGGACCTCGGGCTGATCCTCCCCGTGGCGCCGGTCCACTGGCTGCTGCTCTTCGGCCCGGGCGATGCGCCCGGCCGCGACCCGGCGCGCTTTCCCGCGCTGGTCTTCACCTCCGCGAACCGCAGCGAGGCGCCAACGCTCTGGGACGACGCGGAGGCCCGGCGCGGGCTCGTGGGCCTCGCCGACCTGGTCCTGACCCACGACCGCGCCGTCGCGCGGCCGAACGACGACCCGGTGGTCCGGAGCGCGCCCGAGCGGCCCATAGCGGTCCGCCTCTCGCGTGCGACCGCGCCCGTGACTCTGGCACTCCCCGAAGCGCTGACCCCGGCGCCCACGCTCCTTGCGCTGGGCGGCGACCTCAAGTGCGCGCCGGCGCTGCTCATCAACGGCCGGGTGCACCTGGCGGAGCACGTGGGCGACCTGTCCGACGCGGACGCCGCGGACGCGCTGGAGCGGCGCGTCGCGGATCTGGTCCGGCTGCTGGGTGCGAAGCCCGAGGCGATCGCCCACGACCTGCACCCGGCGTACCTGGGCACCCAGCTCGCCTCGACGCTGGGTCCGCCGACGCTCCCGGTGCAGCACCACCACGCCCATGCCGCGGCGGTGCTGCTCGAGCACGGAATCACCGGGCCGGCGCTGGCCCTGGTGCTGGACGGTGCCGGCTTCGGAAACGATGCCACCTTCTGGGGCGGCGAGCTGCTGCGGGTGGAGCTCGCGAGCTTCGAGCGCCTGGCCCACCTGGAGACGGTGCCGCTGCCCGGCGGCGACGCCGCGGCGCGCGAGCCGTGGCGCATGGCGGCGGTGTGGCTCGCGCGCGCCTTTCCCGAGGGCGCGCCGCGCCTGCCCTGGCACGCGCGCCGCGACCCGGCGGTGCTCGCCCGGCTCGAGCGCGTGGCCGCACGCGGCATCGCGAGCCCGCCCAGCTCGTCGTGCGGCCGCCTGTTCGACGCCGTGGCGTCGCTCCTGGACCAGGCGGACCGGGTCACCCACGAGGGCGAGGCGGCGCTGGCGCTGGAGTCCCTGGCCGAGGCCGCTCGTGGGGAAGCCGGGGACGGCCAGGCGCGCCGCTCCCGGACCGCCGGCGTGATCCCGGCCGCGGATCTCGTGCGCGCCGTGGTGGAGGAACGCGTGCGGGGTGAGGAGGTCTCCCGCGTGGCGCGCCGCTTCCACCTGCGCCTGGCCGGACGGCTCGCCGCCGCAGCCGCCGACGCGGCCCGGTGGGTGGGGCTGCGCCAGGTGATCGTCACCGGGGGCTGCCTGCAGAATCGCCTGCTGGCGGCGGCCCTGCGCCAGCGGCTGCGCAGCGCCGGCCTCGAGCCGCTCGAGCCGCGCCGTCTCCCGCCCAACGACGGCGCCCTCGCGGCGGGCCAGGCGGTGGTGGCGGCCGCGCGACTGCTGGACGCCTAGTCGAGCAGTCGGCGCAGGCGCTCGCGCAGCGCCTCCAGCTCCCGCGCCAGCACCTCGCGCGCGCTCTCGCCCGCGCGCTCGAGGAGCTCGCCCAGCTCGCGCAGGCTCTCCTGCGCCTCGGCCCGGCGCCGCTCGCGGCGCCCGCGCGCCCGGGCGTCCACGATCTCCCGTCGCGTGGCCTCGCCCAGATCGTCGAGCTGCCGCGCCAGCGTGAGCAGCACGTCGTCGAGGGTCACGATCCCCAGCAGGCGCCCGTCGCGCACCACCGGCGTGCGACGTATGCCCGCCCCGCGCATGCGTTCGATCACCTGCTCCAGGCGGTCGCCCGGCGAAACCGCGACCAGCGGCTTGCTCATGATCTCCCCGGCCCGGGTGGCGGCCGGGTCGCGCCCCTCGGCGATCACGCGGCAGGTGAGGTCGCGGTCCGTGACGATGCCGATGGGTCGCTCGGAGGCGTCCACCACCACCACGCAGCCCACCGCCGATTGGGACATGATCTCGACGAGCTCCCGCAGCGACGCCGCTTCCGGGGCCTGCTCCACCTCCACGCGTACGTGCTCCGCGCGCTCCATCTCACTCCACCTCGGGGCCGGCGTCGTCGCCCGTCTCGTCCCAGCCGACGACGCCGCCGGCCACCGGCGCCTGGGCCGCCACCGCGCCCGCGAGGCCCGAGAGCCCCCGCGACAGCAGCCGCAGCAGATCGTCCGCGGTCACGAGCCCCACCAGGTGCTCGTCACGGTCCACCACCGGGAGTCGCCGCACGGCGCGCCGGCGCATCAGGCCCGCCGCCAGGGCCAGGGGGGCGTCCGCGTGCACGAGCACCGGCTCGCGCTCGAGCAGCGCACGCACCTCCGTGGCGTCGGCGTCCGCGCCATCCTGGAGCACGCGCAGGGCCAGGTCGCGATCCGTGACGACGCCCGCCACGCGGTCGTCGGGCTCGACCACCACCAGCGCGCCCACCCCCTCCTCCCGCATGCGCCGGGCCGCCTCGCGCAGGCTCTCGTCCGGACGCACGGTCTGGACGGGTCGTCGGCAGTAGTCGCCCACGGGCATGACACGCTCCTCCTCGGGCCTCACCACGCGGGGGCTAGCATCGCCCAGCCGGCGGCAAAGGGCCCGAGCCGGCGGGGCGCGGCACGCCCGTCCGCCCTCGCGTCCGCGTCCGGCGTGTGCTTCCCTCCCGCTCCGGGAGGTTGCCATGCACCGCGAGGAGAGCGCGCAGCTCGCCACCTGCTGCGATTGCGGCACATCCGTGGCCGTGGGTCCGGACCGGGCCTACGCCTTCGGAGCCGAGAGCGTGCTGTGCTGGGACTGCGCGCTGCGACGCGGTGGGCGCTGGGACGACGAGGAGGACCGTTGGAGCCAGCCGCCCCGGGTGGACGACCTCCCGGTGGAGGAGTCCGAGCCCTCCTGAGGCCCCGGCTCACGCGCTCCTGGCACCGATGCGCCCCGGCACGAGCACGTGCGCCGCGGCCAGCAGCACCACGAGCGTCACGAACCCTCCCAGCCAGAAGGTCGCCGGCCCGGGCAGGCTGGTCACGGTGAAGTTGGCCAGCTGCTGGGTGCCGAGCACCGGCGGCATGAAGGGCTCCACCTCGAAGGGGGCCTGCGGGTCGAGGTTGTGGCCGTAGACCCAGAGCTTGTACACGAAGCGTCCCGCCGAGAAGAGCGAGAAGTAGACCGCGATCACGGCCAGGTCCACCAGCGCGCGCACGTCGCCGATCGCGGCGACGCGCAGCGTCAGCAGCACCAGCGCGCCCAGCGCGAAGGGGATCCAGTCGAGGTCCGTGAACTCGGCGCGATCGAGCGCCCGCATGCCGATGTAGTGGTTGAGCGTATTGATCTCGTTCAGGTCGCGCCCCTCACGCCCGCCCTCGATGGTGTGGGCGTAGACGTGGAGGTCGAGGCCCTGCGGATACTGCGGGGCGACCATGTGGATGTGCCAGAGCGGCGCCGTGAAGGCGAGCACCAGCAGCACCACCGACACGGCGAGCAGGGCACGGCTCCAGCCGACCACGGGCCGGTGCAGGATCTCGTGGAAACGCGTCCAGAACCCGCTCATGCTGCCCTCCTCCTAGACGGCATCGCGGCGCTCGAAGGCCCGCCAGGCCAGCGTCCAGGCGACGAGCCCGAACCCGAGCGGCCACAGCGTGCCCAGGGCGAAGAGCGCCGCCGAGCCGATCCGATTGGCCAGGTAGAAGCCCACCGGGCCCAGCAGGGCGAGCTCGGGCTCGGCCATGGAGAGCAGCGCCAGGCGCGCCGACTCCACCGGGTTCGCCACCGCCAGCACGAAGATGGCGCGCGGGGGGAGCTGCCACTGGAGCAGCAGCCCGATCAGCGCCACGTCCAGCAACGCGATGCCGAGCGCCCAGAACAGCAGGATCGCGGTGGTGGCCCGGGACACGCTGCGCGCCAGCACGGACGTCGCGATGCCCAGCGCGACGAAGGCCCAGAGCAGCGCGAGGTTCACGGCGCCCGTGCGCGCCAGGAAGCTCCAGGGCACGGGCTCGCGCAGGGCGAGCCAGGCCCAGAGCGCCACGCCGAGCCACACCGCTACGAGCGGCAGGGCCAGCGCCCCGAAGCGGACGCCCGTCACGCCGGCGAGCCAGGCCAGGCGCGAGATGGGCTGGCTCAGCCAGAACTCGAGCGAGCCGTCCTCGCGCGCGCGAGCCACGGCGGTGCCAGTCCCGATCAGGGCCAGGAGCGGTAGCCACAGCACGAAGGCGTGGCACAGGGAGAAGAGCACCCGGCCGACGCCCGTGAAGCCGAGCACGCTCGACTCGCGCAGGCCCACCAGCACGAAGAGCGCGGCCAGCACGGCGTAGACGGCCCCGCAGAGCCAGATCCAACGCGAGCGGCGCACCTCGCCCAGGTCGATGCGCATGGCGGCCACCAGGGCGTCGCTCACGGCGGGCCCCCGCCGCGGGCAGCGTCGCGCGCCCGGACCTGGCGCAGCGCCGCCTCCGCGCCGAGGGCGTCGGGCACCGCCTCGCGCGCCACGGCGGCGAGCCCATAGCCCATGGGCGTGGGCCCGGGAGCCGGCACGAAGCCGGCCTCCTCCAGGCGCAGCCAGCGATCCTCGGCGTGGTGGTGGACCCATACCGCGTGTCGCGGCGGATGCGGCGCGGCCTCGTGCAGCAGCAGGCAGCCGGGATCGTCGAAGTGCAGCAGCTCGCCGTTGCGGCCCTGGATCTGGGCGGCGAAGCCGGGCTCGCCCACCAGCATGCCGCAGCGCGCGCAGGCCACGCGATTCCAGGGCACCGGCGCGGGCCCGGACCGCACCGGCTCGCGCAGCAGCCACCAGCCCAGGACGGCCACGGCGACCCCGGCCACCACCAGCGCCGCCAGGCGCCCCGCCCTAGCCATCCCGGCCCTCTCCACGCCGGCCGGCATTGGGCAGCTCGAGCGCCTGGAGCTCGCGCACGTTCACGTCCCGGAGTCCATCACCCAGCTCGGCGCCGAGCCGCACCAGGAGCCGGCGCTTCTCGGCGCGCGGCACCACCCGAAGCCACCAGTCCGCCGCGGCCGGCCGGAAACCCTGCTCGCGCAGCCAGGCCTCCGCCCGCTCCCCGACCACCTGCACCTCGATCGCGCTCATCGCCGAAGCCTCCAGGAAGCCCGCCGCCGACCCGTCGTAGACCACGCGCCCCTCCTCCAGGGCGAGCACGTGCTCCACCAGCGGACGGATCTCCTCCAGGCGGTGCGAGCACAGCAGCACCGAGGTCTCGCGCGGCAGCTCTCCGCACAGCTCGAAGAAGGTCTCCCGGGAGCGCGCGTCCAGGCTGGCGGTGGGCTCGTCCAGCACCAGGAGCGAGGCCTCGGAGGCGAGCGCCAGGGCCACCAGCAGCTTCTGGCGCATGCCGCCGGAGAGCGTCCGAAACGACGCGTTTGCCACCTCGGACAGGTCGAGCTCCAGGCGGGCGGTGAGGCTCTCGAGTCGCTTGAGCTCCACGCGCCGGACGCGGGCCACCGCCGCCATGACGTCCCGCACGCGGGCACCGAAGGCCGGGGGCGTCTGCGGCACGTAGGCCAGGCGGGCGGACCGACCGCGCCGGTCGGAGGCCGGCTCCCCCTCGAGACGGATCGAGCCCTCGTGCCCGATCAGGCCCAGCAGCGCGCGGTTCAGCGTGGACTTCCCGGAGCCGTTCGGCCCCACCAGCGCCGTGCGCCGGCCGGCCGGAAGCGTGAAGGACACCGCGTCGAGCGCCTGCAGGCGGCCGAAGCGCTTCGACACCGCGTGCGCCTCAATCCGCACCGCTCGTCCGCCAGGCGCCCGCGCGCATGCGGGGCCGAGGGTCCCGGAGCAGCGTGCTGGGCTCGAACAGCGGCAGGAAGTGACCCACCGCCTCCACCAGTCCCATGGCCGCCGTGCCCCGGAAGAAGGCGAGCTGCGGCCAGCGCGACACCAGCTCGCTCTCCAGGCTGCGCACCTCGTGGGCCACGTCGCCGTATCCGTCGCCGTCCAGATCGTAGCCGCGGTAGCCGTCGAACCAGTTGCGCTCCCAGCGCACGCCTGCCCCCTGGCTGCGGCCCTCGATGCGCACCGCGCTCCGGTTGGACGCGAAGCCGTTGTCCTGGAAGACGTTGCGCTTCTCGCTCCCGTGCAGCACCACCGCGGCGTCCGAGAACTGGAAGCGATTGCCCGCGAAGCGGTTGCGGTCTTCCAGGTAGAGCGGGCAGGTGTCCAGGTAGACGCCCACGGTATTGGCCAGGAAGGCGTTGTCCAGCACCTGGAGGTTGCCGGACTCCTTGCAGCCGAGCCCCACGCCGGCCGCGCCGCCCGACTCCGCGAAGAGGTTGCCCCGCAAGGTCAGCTCCCGGCTGTACATGGCGAAGACGCCCACGACGTTTCCCACATGGCGGGCCCCCTGGACGAGGTTGTGGTGGCTGTACATGAAGTGGGTGCCGTAGCGGCTGCGCTCGACGACGTTGCCCACGAAGCGGTTGTGCGGTGAGTACCAGACCACGAGATCCCGGCTGTCGCGCAGCACGTTGGCCTCGACGCGGGAATCGCGCGTCTCCCACAGCCGGATCCCGTCCCCGCGCAGGCCCAGCGCCTTTCCCACGGGGCCCTGCACCTCGTTGCCCCGCAGCAGAGCGCGGTTCGACTTCTCGACGAGGATGCCGAAGAGGGCGTTCTCGACTCGCACGCTCTCCACGCGCACGTCGTCGCCCTCCACGCGGACCGCCGCGTCCAGCCGATCGAAGCGCCCGCCGCTCCCGTCCACCGTCAGGCCCAGGAGCGCCGTCCCGTCCGCCTCCAGGCGCACGGTCGTGCCCGCGCCCTCCGCGCGCACCACCGCCGAGCGCGGGCCCCAGAGCGTGGTCCCCGCGCCGAGCGCCAGCGGGCCGCTCCACGTCCCCGGCGCGAGACACAACGCCTCGCCGGGCTCGAGCGACCCGAGCTGGGGCTGGAGGGGACGACCGGCGTCCGCCTGCGCGCACGCCCGCGGACGCGGCGGCG
>JBFGJV010000099.1:0-10802 GCA_041577015.1 Myxococcota bacterium | reverse complement strand
GGTTCGGCCTGCTCGTGCTCGTCACGGCCGGGATCGCGGCGAGTCGCTCCCGCGGTGCCGCGCTGGCGGCGGTGGTCGGACTCGCCTCGCTCGCGCTGCTGGCGCGTCTCGGGCCGCGCCGGGCGGTTCCGCTGCTGGTCTCGTCCTGGTTGGCGCTGGCGTTGGCGCTGGCGCTGGGCGCGGCGTGGAGACCCGATGGCGTGCCCGCGCAGGCAGACGGCGGCGAGTCTTCGGCCGGGATGCGCTGGACCCTGTACGGGGCCGTGGCGCGCGCGTCGACGCAGCAGGGAGTCCTCGGCGTGGGAATCGGGGCCTTCGCTCCCGCCTTCCAGGCGCATCGACCGGCGGAAATCCCGTATCGCGTGGAGTTCGCCCACAGCGAGCCCCTGCACGGTGCCTTCGAGCTGGGCATGCCCTTCCTGCTGCTGGTGCTCCTCACGGCGAGCGCCGGCGTCGCACGGATACGCACCGGGCTCCCCGGCCGGGGCTCGAGCGGAAGCTGGGGACCGGTCGTGGCGCTCGCCGCCGTGGGAGGCCACGCGTTGCTCGACTTCCCACTCCACGTTCCCGCCATTGCGCTGGCGTCGGCGGCGCTGGCGGGCGCCGTCTGGCGTGCGGCGGGGGAGAGGCACGCGCCCGCGCGTTCGCTCCCCACGCGCGCCGTGCTGGCAGGGCTCGGAGCCGCGCTGCTGATCCTGTCGGGGACGCGCTCGGTGGCGCTGGGTGCCGAGGTGCGCGCGGAGCGCACCCTCGCGGCAGGCGACTTCGCGGCTGCGCAGGGGGCAGCTCGTGGGGGGCTGCGGGTGCGCCCGGCTCGCGCCCGGCTCTGGGTGCTGCTGGCCGACGCCGCCGAGCAGGCGGAGCGCATCGGAGCCGGCGGGACAGACGGGAGGCGAGGTTCCCTCGTCGCTCGCCGGCGTGCGGTGCGCGCCAGTCCCCGGGATGCAAGGCTCTGGGCGGCCCTGGGCCGCAGCCACGAGCGTGTGGGGAACCTCCCCGCCGCGCTGGCCGCGTTCGACGAGGCGCGTCGCCGGGACCCCGGCTCTGCGGCGGTCGGGCTGGGACGGGCGCGCCTGCTGCTGCGGACGGGGCGGCCGCGTGACGCCGCCCGCGCGGTGCGCGCGGTGGTGGAACGCCACGAGATCGTCTCGGCCCCGCTCTTCGACGCGCTGCTGCGCGCCACGGCGGATCCTGCCTTGCTCCAACACGCCGTGCCGCCCGACGAGCGGCTGCTGCGCCAGGCCGCCGGGCTGCTGCACCGGCGCGGGCACGCGCGCGCCGCGGCGGATTCGCTCTCGCGGGCGCTGCACCTGGCGCCCGACGACGTAGTGCTCCGCCTCGAGGCGAGCCGGGCGTGGCTGCGGGCGGGTGCGCGGCAGCGGGCCGTCGCACTGCTGCGACGCGGTCTGGCGCGCCATCCGGACGAGCCGCGCCTGAGGGACGCGCTGGCGCAGATGGGCACCGTGCGCCGAAGCGCCAGGGAGGCGCCGCCGGGGGCTTCATGAGGCGCGCACGGGGAGGATGGGTGTTCTGGCTCGGCCTCGGGGCCGTCCTCGCTGCCGGCATGGCCGCGCTGCCGCCCGCGCTGCCGCCCGCGCTCACGGCGCTGCTGGTGATCGTCCTGCCCGTGGCCATGGCGATTGCCTCGTCGGAAGGAGGGACGGAACGTCACATGCTGCTCGGCCTGTTCCTGGGCGCCGTGGCGGTGCGGGCCGGGCTCGCCGTCGTCGTCAGCTATGCGGTGCCGGACGGCTTCTTCGCCCTCGACGATCGGCGCTACGAGCTGCTCGGCCTGGAGCTGGCGAACCACTGGGCCGGGCAGGGGCCCCGGCCGACGCTGCACGCTCCGGTCGGCTACTACGTCTGGAACGCGGCCCTCTTCCACGGCTTCGGGCCCTATCGTCTGGTGCCGGCACTGGTCAATGCGGCGGTGGGTGGCCTCACGGTGCTGCTGGTGCACGCCCTCGCCCGCCCGGTGGGAGGTCCCCGCGCCGCGCGCTGGGCCGCGTGCCTGGCGGCCTTCTGGCCCTCGCTCGTGCTGTGGTCGAGCCTGAACCTGAAGGACGCGCTGGTGCTGCTCTCGATCCTGCTGATGCTGCGCGGTGCGCAGCGCTGTCAGCAGCGCCCCAGCCTCGGTGCGGGCTTGCAGCTCGCCATCGGCCTGTTCGGCGTGAGCCAGCTGCGAACCTACCTCCTTCTCGTCGCCGGCCTAGCCCTCTCCGTCGCGTGGGTGCTCCCGCGTCTGCGTGGCGCGGGAGCCCCGGTGCTCGTCGTGGCGCTGCTCGCGCTCGGCTCCCTGGGTGCTCCCACGTTGGGCTCCGTGGCCGAGCTGGGCGAGGACGTGAACTTCGCGTCGCTGGATCGCGCCCGGCGCGATCTCGCCCTGGGTGGCTCGGCCTATCACGGCGAGGCGGACGTCTCCTCACCGGCCAAGGCGCTCCGCTTCCTGCCCCTGGGTCTCGCCTACTTCCTGCTCGCGCCCGCGCCCTGGCAGGTCTGGAACGCGCGACAGGCGCTGACCCTGCCCGAGATGCTGGCCTGGTACGCGCTGCTGCCTGCCGTCGCCCTCGGCGTCGTGCATGCGCTGCGCACCCGCTTCGCGGCAACCCTTCCCATCGCGACGCTGACGCTGTTCCTGACCGTCTCCTACGCCCTCGTGGAGTCGAACCTCGGCACGGCCTACCGACATCGCGCGCAGGTCCTGGTGCTCCTGCTGCTGTTCGGCGCCGTGGGTCTCGCGGCGCGGCTCTCCAGGCGTGCGGCGGCGCCGCTTCCCCGTCCACGGAGGCAACCGGCGTGAGAGTGGGTCTCCTGGTGGAGAACGCGGCGCCCTTCGTGACCGAAGAGGTCGCCGCGCTGCGTGCCGCGGGCGTTCGGGTCCGGGTGGCGTCGGTGTTTCGTCCCCATCCACGTGCACGCTGGGAGACGCACTTCGGGGGTCCCGTGCTGTATCCGCGGCGCGGCGCGCGCGCCTGGGCGCGGACGGCCTGGCGGGGCGGCCGCTCCCACGCCGGACGTCTGCTGCCGCTCGCGCGCCGCGCCCGCCGCGAAGGAGCGCCCCTGCGTCTGGTGCTGCTCGCCGCGGAGCTGGCACGGCGCGTCCGTAGGGAGGGCTGGACCCACGTCCACGGAAGCTTCGCCACCTATCCCGCCTGGACCGCCTGGGCGGCGGCACGGCTGGCCGGGATTGCCTTCAGCTTCACCGGGCACGCGTACGACGTGCAGCGGCCGCGGCCCTGGCTCGGGCGGCTGGTGTCCGAAGCGGCCTTCGTACGGGCGATCTCCCGGGAGACCGCGGCGCGCCTGCACGCCGCCGCTCCCAGCGCGGACGCGCGCCATCGGATCCGCGTGTCGCATCTGGGCGTGGACGTGGAGCGCTTCGTGCCCGGTGCGGACCCTCCGCAGACGACGCCCGAGCTCCTCGCGGTGGCCCGGCTCGGTCCGACCAAGGGCCTGCACGTGCTCGTGGAGGCCGTCGCCCGGCTGCATGCCGGGGGACGCCGGGTCTCGCTGCGTCTGCTCGGGGACGGGCCGGAGCGTCCTGCGCTGGAGCGACGCATCGCGCATCACGGGCTGCGTGGCTGGGTTCACGTGGACGGTCATGCCTCGCGCGAGGACGTGGCCCGGCGGTTGCGCCGGGCGACGCTCTTCGTGCTGCCCTGCACGATCCTCGAGGGGGGCCGCCACGACGGACTCCCGGTGGCGCTGCTCGAGGCCATGGCGGCCGGGTGCACGGTGGTGACCACGCCCGTGGGCGGCATTCCGGATGCCGTGACCGACGGCCGCACGGGGCGGCTGGTCGCCCCGGGCGATCCCGACGCGCTCGCAGGCTGTCTTGCCGAGCTGCTCGCCGCGCCCGAAGCGCGCGCGCGGCTGGGACGCGCGGCCCGCGCCGAGGCGCGACGTCGCTTCCGGCTGGAGGCGGCGGCGGAGCGGCTGGCGCGATGGATGGACGCGTCGTGAGCCGCCCTCCCCGCGCTCTGGTGGTCGCCTACTACTTCCCTCCGCTGGGCGGGAGCGGCGTGGCTCGCACCCTCAAGGTGGTGCGCAAGCTGGCCGACGCCGGCTGGCAGCCGCTCGTCCTGACCGTGGACGACGCCGCCTGGACGCGCGACCCGGCGGCGTCGTCGTGCATTCCGCCGACGGTCCGCAGCATCCGTCTGCTCAATCCGGATTGGGGACGGCTGGCGCGCTGGGCCCGACGCGGCGGGCCGCGGCGCGAGCGGCGCACACCCGGCCGGCTGCACCGCTGGCTGGTTCCCGATCTCCACGTGGGCTGGAGCGCGCTGGCGACGCCCGTGGCGGCGGCCCTGGCGGCGACCCGCTCCGTGGACCTGGTCTACACCACGTGCCCGCCGTACTCCGCCAACGCCGCGGGTGTCGCGGCGCGTGCCTGCGGCGTGCCCTGGGCCGCGGACTTCCGCGACGGATGGACCTGCGACCCGTTGCGGCGCAGCCTTCCGGCGCGACGTCGCGCGCTGGAGCAGCGCCTGGAGCGAGCGGTGCTGCGCCGCGCCGACCGCGTCTTCTTCGCCTCCGAGGCGGTTCGAGACCACTACTGCGCGCGCCTGCCCGAGCTGCGCGAGCGGAGCGACTGGATCCTCACCGGCTTCGAGCCCTCCGAGTTCGAGCCGTGGCAGGCGGTCGAGCCCCCGCGCGACCGCTTCGAGATCGCCTACGCCGGCAAGCTGCTGATGTATCGCTCGGAGCTGCTGGAGCGCGTCCTGGCAGGCCTCGCGCTCTGGAGCCGGCGGGATGCACGGGTTCCCGACGCTGCACGCGTGCGTCTGGTGGGCGCCGAGCGCGAGGTCCGGGAGCGGGTGCGCGCCGCCGGGCTCGAGGCCTGGGTGCGCGTCGAGCCCGGCGTTCCGCGGGGCGAGGTCGGGCGCGTGCTGCGCCGCTCGCACGTGGCGCTGGTCCTGGGCTCCGACGGCCCGGGTGGGGGCGATCCGATCCCCGGCAAGCTGTTCGACGCGGTGGGCGCAAACCGCGCGGTGCTGGCGGTGACGCCAGCCGGGACGCTGGCCCGCCTGGTGAGCCGTCTCGGGCTGGGTCGGGTGGTGCCCGTCGATCCGCCGGCCCTGGCGGCCACCCTCACCACGCTCCACGCGCAGGTGGAGCGAGACGGGGCCGTGTCCGCGATGCCCGCCGTCGCGCGCTCCGCGCTGCGGGCGGACCTCCAGATGGATCGTCTGGTGGGTCGCCTCGAAGAGCTGCTTCCCGGGAGGGTCCGACCGTGGGCGTCAGCGTCAGTCTCGTGACCCACCAGAGCCGGCGCTGGATCGACGCGTGTCTCGAGGGCGTGCGGTCCCAGGGGTCGTGCATCCGGGAGATCCTCCTGGTGGACAACGCCTCCCGGGATGGCACCGCGGTGCACGTGCGTGCGCGACATCCCCAGGTGCGCGTCGAGGCCCTCGAGCGCAACCTCGGCTACGCGGCGGCCCACAACCGCAACTTCGCGCGTGCGCGGGGGAGCCACTTCTGGGCGCTGAATCCGGACGTGGTCCCGGCGCGCGGCTACCTGGAGCGCCTGCTCGGCGTGCTGGACGCCGACCCGACCCTGGGTGCGGCCACCGGGTGCCTGCTGGCGCCCGGTCGTCCGCGGCGGATCGACTCGGCAGGGATCGTGCGCACCTGGACCCGCTTCGTGGACCGCGGCCGTGGCGCACCGCCAGAGCGCTTCGCCCGCGAAGAGGACGTCTTCGGCGCGTGCGGCGCCGCGGCGCTCTACCGGGCCGACGCGCTGCGTGCGGTGTGCGTGCCCGGCGAGGCACCCTTCGCGGAGCGGCTGTTCATGTACTACGAGGACGTGGACCTGGCCTGGCGCCTGCGTCGGGCCGGCTGGCGCACCCGCTACGTCCCGGCGGCCCACGCCTGGCACGTGCGGGGTGGCTCGGGCGCCTCCTCGGCCTTCGTCGAGTACCACCTGGTTCGCAACCGCGTCTGGGTGAGCCTGCGCAACGCGCGTCCGGCGGAGCTGCTGGCGGAGCTGCCGGGCCTTGCGGTCTTCCAGGGCGTCAAGTCGCTCCAGGCCCTGGTGCGACCCCACCTGCGTCGCGCCCTGCACGATCAGTGGCGCGGGCTCCGAGCCTGCTGGCGCGAGCGGCGCCGGCGTGAGGCGAGCGCCTGAGCATGTGCGGGATCGCGGGAATCGTCACGCGTGCCCCGGCGACGGAGAAGCGCCTGCGCGCCATGGCGGAGGCGTTGGCCCACCGCGGACCGGACGGGGAGGGCGTACGCCGCTTTCCGCCCGCTTCGGGGCACGGTACGGGCTGGTGGGCGGGGCTCGTGCATCGGCGGCTGGCGGTGTTCGATCCCTCGCCGGCCGGTGCGCAGCCCATGACCAGCCGTTCACGGCGCAGCGTCATGCTCCTGAACGGCGAGATCTACGATCACCGGGAGCTGCGCCGTCGCCTGCCCGGGTTCCCCTGGCGCACGCAAACCGACACCGAGGTGCTGCTCGAGCTCTTCGAGGCCGAGGGCCCCGCGGTCTTCTCGCGCGTCAACGGGATGTTCGCGGCGGCGATCTGGGAGCCGGGCGAGGCGCGCCTGTGGCTGGTGCGTGACCGCCTGGGCGTGAAGCCGCTCTTCTACCGGGTGGCCCCCGAAGGCGTGGCCTTCGCCTCGGAGCTGCGCGCGCTGCTCGCGGGCGTGGATGCGCCGCGCCGGCTCGATCGGAGCGCGCTCTCCGCGTGGCTCGACTTCGGCTTCGCGCCGGCCCCGCGAACCCTGGTGCAGGGCGTCGCCAAGCTGGCTCCCGGATGCTGGCTGTCCTGGCAGGATGGCACCGCCCGCGTGAGACGCTGGTGGTCGCTCCCCGGGCCGGCGCAGGCGCTGGCGCCAGGCTGGCGCGAGGGTCTCTACGCGCGGGTCGTGGACGCGGTGCGCCTCCAGCTCCGAAGCGACGTGCCGGTGGGGAGCTTCCTCTCCGGCGGGATCGACTCCACGCTCGTCGCCGCCCTCGCCATGCGGGAGCGACGGGGCCTCGACACCTTCTCCGCTCGCTTTCCGGAGCTCCCCCACCTGGACGAGGGCCGCTTCGCGCGCGCGGCGGCACGCAGCCTGGGGACGCGCCATCACGAGGTCCCGATCCGGGGCGATGCGGCGGCGCGCCAGGCGCCGGAGCTGCTGGGGCGGCTGGACGAGCCGATCGCGGACTCCTCCCTGTTGGCGGTGAGCCTGCTCGCCCGCGCCGCCCGCGAACGCGTGACCGTGGTCCTCTCCGGAGACGGCGCCGACGAGCTCTTCGGCGGCTACCGGCGCTACCGCGCGGCGCGCTGGCTCGGACGCTGGCATCGCCTGCCGGAGCCCCTGCGCACCCGCGTGGCGGCTCGCCTGCTGCGACGGCTTCCGGAGGACCGCAGCACCCGCCTGGGGGAGCTGGGGCGGCGCGCGCGCAAGCTGCTGGAGGTTGATGGGCTCGGCGAGGCGGAGCGCGTCTTCGCGCTGGGGCGGCTGTTCCGGGCCCACGAGAAGCGTCGGCTGGCTCCGACGCTCGTGCCCGAGCTCGACGTGGGCTTCGCCTGCTTTCGCGCGCTGCGCGACCGCCTGGGCGGCGCCGACGCCCTCGACGCGCAGCTGCGCGTGGACCTCTGCCTGGGGCTTCCCGACGACATGCTGGTCAAGGTGGACCGGGCCAGCATGGCGCACGGCCTCGAGGTACGGGTCCCGTTCCTCGATCATCGCGTGGTCGAGCACGCTCTGGCCGTACCGGCGTCGTGCAAGCTGCGCGGTCGGCACGCCAAGCCCGTGCTGGTGGACGTCTTCGCGGCGCGGCTCCCGCGGGTGGTGCGCCGCCGTGCCAAGGCCGGCTTCGACGCGCCGGTGGGCGAGTGGATGCGGGGTCCGCTGCGCGAGCTCGTCCACGACACGCTGGCGGCGGAGCGCCTGCGCCGCACCGACTGGCTCGATCCCGTGGCGGTGGCGAGCCTGCAACGCGAGCACGCCGAGCGCCGCGCCGACCATGCCTGGCGCCTGTGGGGTCTCGTCGCCCTGTGCGACTGGACCGCCCGGCACGCCGTCTCGTGAGGTCTCCATGCGCATCGCCCACGTCGCGAATACCGACTATTTCTGCGCCTTCCTGCTGGGCAGCCAGCTGCGGGCGCTTCGCGAGCAGGGGCACGAGGTCCACGTGGTGTGCGGACCGGGGCCGCTGGTCGCCTCGTTGCGCCGGGAAGGCTGGGCCGTGCACGTCGTCGCGAACTCACGGCGCATCGATCCCGTCGCCGATGCCCGGACGTTGACCCGCTACGTGACGCTGTTCCGGCGCCAGGCCTACGACGTGGTGCACACCCACAATCCCAAGGTGAACGCCCTGGCCTCCCTCGGCGCGCGCCTGGCCGGCGTGCCGCGCGTGGTCTCCACCGTGCACGGTCTCTACTCTCACGAGGGACAGCGGCGGCTGGCACGGGGAGTGTGGCGGGCCTTCGAGGCGCTCTCCGCACGCATGGCGGATCTCGTGCTGTGTCAGAGCGCGGAGGACGTCCGGACCGCTCGCTGGCGTCGCATCGTCCCGGACGAGCGGCTGCGCGCCCTCGGCAACGGCGTCGACCTGGAGCGCTTCTCACCGCACCGCTTCAGCCGCGACGACCGGATGGCCCTGCGCCGGAGGCTCGGTGTGGCGCGGCGGGAGCGGGTGGTGGCCTTCGTGGGGCGGCTGGTGCGGGAGAAGGGCGTGGCCGAGCTGCTGGCCGCCGCCGCCGGACGCCGCGGGCTGCACGTCTGGCTGGTGGGTCCCGACGAGCGCGGCGCGAAGCGGGACGCCCTGGATCCGGCGCGGCTGGCGGGGCAGGGCGGTGTACGCTGGCTCGGCCTCCAGCCGGATCCCGCTCCCTTCGTCGCGGCGGCGGACGTGGTGGCCCTGCCTTCCCACCGGGAGGGCTTCCCGCGCAGCCTGCTCGAGGCCTCGGCCCTGGGCCGCCCCATCGTCGCCAGCGCGATCCGCGGCTGTCGCGAGGCGGTGATCGACCGGCACACGGGACTGCTGGTGCCGCCCCGGCGCCCGGACGCCCTGCGCCGGGCCCTGGAGGCACTCCTCGGCGATCCCGTCCGGGCCGCCACGCTCGGGCGCGCCGCCCGGGCGCGGGCGCTCGCCCGCTTCGACGAGCGGGCCGTCTTCGAGCGCATCGCGCACGCCTACCGGGAGCTGGCCCTCCCCGCCGCGCAGCCGGCGCTCCCCCGCCGCCCGCAGCCGGCGGGAGCCCCCGGCTAGCCGCGGGGCCCTCCCTGCGTCTCCACGGGCCGGCAGCGCGGCTTCGCAAGCGCCCGGCGCCGGGGCCGAAAGCCGGCCTCAAGCGGCGAGCCCGCGGCGCCGATAGGCAGGGCGAGCTCCGGGATGGCCCGGAGGCACGGCTCCCCCCAAACGCGGAGAACTCGTGATCGTCCTGTCCCGTCGCAGCGACCCGGCCGAGCGCTGGCTGGCCCACCTGGCGCGCGCCGCCGTCGGCTCCGTCCGGGCCGGCGATCCCTTCGACGACGAGCTGCCCTTCGACGCGAAGGGCGTGATGCTGCAGGCTCGACGCCATCGTCTGGCGCCGCTGCTGCACCGCGGCGTGACCACCGGCCGCATCGCGGATCCCCTGCCCGAGTCGTTCCGGGAGGCCTGTCGCCGGCTCTACTACGCGACCGCGCGCAAGAACGTCGTGGCGCTGGACTCGGGACGCCAGGTGCTCCGGGCGCTGGCCGACGCGGGCATTCCCGCCGCACCCGTGAAGGGCTGGGCCCTGGTGGACGCGAAGGCTCCCGTCTACCCCGACCCCGGCGTGCGTCCCATGGACGACCTGGACCTGATCGTGCCGCGCGAGCGGCGGGCCCGCGCCATGCACGTCCTGGCCCGGCTCGGCTTTGCGCGCACCACCGGCGGCAGGGCTGCCCTCGTGGGTGGCCACGAGGTGGCCTTCCACCGCCGCGTCGCGGACGTGAACGTGTTCGTGGAGCTGCACTGGGCGTGGGCCGGCTCCGAGAGCCTGATGCGCGGCCATGCGCTCCCGGGTGGCGTGTTCCTGCGCGACCTGTGTGCGCGGTCCGACATCGTGCGGGGCGCTCGGGCCCCCACCTGGCTGGGTCACGTGCTGTTCGGGGCGGTACACGGGGCCCGCCACGCCTGGGAGCGCTGGCTCTGGTTGCTGGATCTTCACCTGCTGGTGACGCGTCGCCGCCCGGACTGGCCGCTGCTCGTGAGCGAGGCGCGCGCGCGGCGCATGCGAGCGCCGGCCTACGCGGGGCTGGCCGCGGCCCGGGAGCTGTTCCGCACGCCGGTGCCCAAGGAGGTGCTGGCGCGGCTGTCCCCGGGGCCGGTGCGCCGACGTCTTCTGCACCGCACGCTTGCAGTCTCGCAGGCGCGTCCCGCGGACCGACGCCCCGCTCGACTCGCCAAGCTGCTGCTGGGCGAGAGCTGGTGGGACGTGGCGCGGACCGCCGCCTGGGCGGCGCGTCCCGGGCCGGCCTGGCACGCGGCGCGAGCGTCTTCCGGGAACGTCGTGCGGCGGGGCGCAGCGTGAGCGCAGGGCCCCGGCAGCGAGGCGGCGTGGTGGCCCGGGAGATCGCGGGCGAGACCCTGCTGGTGCCGGTGCGCCAGCGCGCCCAGGACATGGGTCTGTTCACCCTGAACGAGGTCGGGACCTTCCTGTGGAGTCGTCTGGACGGGACGCGCTCGCCGGACGACCTGGTGCGCGAGGTGCTGGTGCGCTTCGACGTGGACGAGGCGCGCGCGCGCGTGGACCTGGGCGCGTTCCTGGCCCAGCTCCGGGAAGCCGGCTGTCTCGAGGAGGCGGGCCCGTGAACTTCGCGCGGGCCGCGGCCCG
>JBFGJV010000098.1:0-11220 GCA_041577015.1 Myxococcota bacterium | reverse complement strand
TGCTCCTCCTCGAGGGCGTGGATGCGGTCCCGCAGCTCCGCCGCCCGCTCGAAGTCGAGCCCACGCGCCGCCTGCTGCATCTCCCGCCGCAGGCCCTCCACGAGCGCGGGTACCTCGTGGGCGGGCACCGGCTCCTCCGCCCGCTCGCGCACGCTGGGGACGGTGACGTAGTCGGCCTCCCAGATCGAGTCCCGCAGGCTCGAGATGCGCTTGCTCACGGTGCGCGGGGTGATGCCGTGCTCCTGGTTGTAGCGCCGCTGCAGCTCCCGGCGCCGTTCGGTCTCGGCGATCGTCTCGCGGATGGAGGCGGTCTGCTGGTCCGCATAGAGCAGGACGCTCCCGTTCACGTTGCGTGCCGCCCGCCCGATGGTCTGGATCAGCGAGCGCGTCGAGCGCAGGAAGCCCTCCTTGTCGGCGTCCAGGATCGCCACCAGCGAGACCTCCGGGATGTCGAGGCCTTCGCGCAGCAGGTTGATCCCCACCAGCACGTCGAAGCGGCCTTCGCGCAGCTCGCGGATGATCTCGGTGCGCTCGATGGTCTTGATGTCGCTGTGCAGATAGCGGACGCGCACACCGTGGTCCGCGTAGTAGTCGGTGAGCTCCTCGGCCATGCGCTTGGTGAGGGTCGTGACCAGCACACGCTCGTCGCGCTCGACCCGGCGCCGGATCTCCTCCAGCAGGTCGTCCACCTGCCCCTCGGCCCGGCGGACCTCGAGCTTCGGGTCCATCAGCCCGGTGGGCCGGATGATCTGCTCCACCACCACGCCCTTGGCCTGGCCGAGCTCCCACTCGCCCGGCGTGGCCGAGACGTAGAGGGCCTGCCCCACGCGCGCCTCCCATTCGTCGAAGCGCAGTGGCCGGTTGTCCAGCGCCGAGGGCAGCCGCCAGCCGTAATCCACCAGCGTCTCCTTGCGGGCCCGGTCGCCCCGGTACATGCCCCCGATCTGCGGCACGGTGATGTGGCTCTCGTCGAGCACCAGCAGGAAGTCCTCCGGGAAGTAGTCGAAGAGCGTATAGGGGGACGCGCCGGGGGCGCGCCCGTCGAGCCAGCGCGAGTAGTTCTCGACCCCGTGGCAGAAGCCCATCTCCTCCAGCATCTCCAGGTCGTACATCGTGCGCTGCTCCAGGCGCTGGGCCTCCAGCAGCTTCTCCTCCTGACGGAACCAGGCCAGGCGCTCCTGAAGCTCGCCGCGAATGCCCTCGATGGCGCGCTTCAGGATCTGGTCGGTGGCCACGTAGTGGCTGGCCGGGAACACCAGCACCCGCTTCGGCCGCGCCAGCACGCGGCCCCGCAGCGGGTCGATCTCGGCCAGATTCTCCACCTCGTCGCCGAAGAACTCGATCCGGAAGGCGCGCTCGTGCTCGTACTGGGGGAAGATCTCCACCACGTCGCCGCGCACGCGGAAGGTGCCGCGGTGGAAGTCCAGGTCGCTGCGCTCGTAGAGCATGTCGACCAGGCGCCGCAGCAGCTCGTCCCGGTTGAGCTGCATGCCGGCCTCCACGTAGGCGTGCATCTGGCCGTAGGTCTCGGGTGCGCCCAGGCCGTAGATGCACGAGACGCTTGCCACCACCAGCACGTCGCGCCGCGTGAGGAGCGAGTGTGTGGTGGAGTGACGCAGCTTGTCGATCTCGTCGTTGATGGAGGCGTCCTTCTCGATGTAGGTGTCCGTGCTCGGGATGTAGGCCTCGGGCTGGTAGTAGTCGTAGTAGGAGACGAAGTACTCGACGGCGTTCTCCGGGAACAGGCCCTTGAACTCGGCGAAGAGCTGGGCGGCGAGCGTCTTGTTCGGCGCCATCACCAGCGTCGGCCGCTGGAGCTTCTCCACCACGCAGGCCACGGTGAAGGACTTGCCGCTTCCGGTGACGCCGAGCAGCACCTGGTGCCTCGCCCCGCCACGCACGCCCGCCACCAACGCCTCGATGGCGGCCGGCTGGTCGCCCTGGGGCTCGAACTCCGAGACCAGGCGGAAGCGCTCCTTCACCGCGCGCGTCTCCAGCGCGGACCTGCGGGCGTGTCCTCGATCTGGATGCCCTCCGCCGCCAGCAGGTCGCGGATGCGGTCCGCTTCCGCGAAATCGCGGCGGCCGCGGGCGGCCTCCCGCTCGGCGAGCAGCGCCTCCACGCGCGGATCGGACTCCGACACCCGGTCCGCGGGCACTGCGTTGGCCAGATCGAGGCCCAGCCAGGCGTCGAACTCGAGCAGGAGCTCCCGCTTCTCCGCCGCGGCCAGCGCCTCGCTGCGCGCCACCTCCCACGCCGCCGCCAGGGCGCGCGGGGCGTTCAGGTCGTCGCCCACGGCCGCCCAGAAGCGCTCGCGGTGGGGCGCCAGCCGCTCCGCGCGCACCAGCCCGATGGCCTCGCGCACCTCGAGCGCGTGCCCGAGCAGGCGCCGGTAGCCGGTGGCGGCCGCCTGCATGGCCTCGTCGCCGTAGGCCTGCTGCTGGCGGTAGTGGCCCTGGAGGAAGAAGTAGCGATAGGCCAGGGGCTCGAGGCCGCTCTCCACCAGGTCGTCCAGCAGCAGCACGTTGCCGGTGGACTTGGCCATCTTCTCCCGCTCGAAGATCAGGAACTCGCAGTGCATCCAGAAGCGCACCCAGGGATGGACGTCGTAGGCGCCCTCGCTCTGGGCGATCTCGTTGGTGTGATGCACGGAAACGTGGTCGATCCCGCCGGTGTGGATGTCGAAACGACGTCCCAGGTACTTGACCGCCATGGCCGAGCACTCCAGATGCCAGCCCGGGAAGCCACGTCCCCAGGGTGAATCCCACTCCTGCTGGCGCCGCACGCCGGGAGGGGAGAACTTCCAGAGCGCGAAGTCCGCCGGGTGGCGCTTGCCGGCCACGTCGCCGATGCGCGCCCCGCCCTCCTGGGCCGCGAGGTCCAGACCCGCGAACTCCGCGTAGCGGTCGAACTTCGAGGTGTCGAAGTAGAGCCCGTCGTCGATCTCGTAGGTGTAGCCGTTCGCCTCGAGGCGGCGCGCCAGGTCGATCTGCTCGGCGATGTGGTCGGTGGCGTGGCACAGCACCTCGGGCTCCAGACAGCCCACGCGGGCACGGTCGCGATGCCACTGGGCGGTGTACTCGGCGGCGATGTCCGCGGCGCGCACGCCCCGCTTGGCGGCGGCCAGCTCCATCTTGTCCTCGCCAGCGTCCGCATCGTCCGTCAGGTGGCCCACGTCGGTCACGTTGATGACGTGCGTCACGCGGAGGCCGGCGTGGAGCAGCGCCCTCTTGACCAGGTCCGCGAAGAGCTGGGAGCGCAGGTTTCCCAGGTGCTGGGGCGCGTACACCGTGGGCCCGCAGCTGTACATGCGGGCGTGGCCGGGCTCGAGCGGGGTGAAGGGCTGCTTGCGGCGCGTCCGTGTGTCGTAGAACCGCAGCTCCAGGGTCACGGCGCCGCCCCGCCCTCCGGCGCCAGCAGCACCACGGCCTGCGCGGCGATGCCCTCGCCGCGCCCCACCGCGCCCAGGCCGTCCGTGCTGGTGATCTTCACGTTCACCGCCGCCTCTTCGATCCCCAGGAGCTTCGCGAGGCTGGCCTGCATGGCCGGACGGAACTCGGCCAGCCTCGGCTCTCCGGCGACGACCGTGGCGTCCACGTTGCCGACGGCCAGCCCGGCCTCGCGCACGAGCCCCATCACGCGCTCCAGGAGCCGGCCGCTCGCCACGCCCTTCCAGGCCGGGTCCGAGGACGGAAAGTGGCTGCCCAGATCGCCCGCCCCGAGCGCCCCGAGCAGGGCGCTCGCGACCGCGTGCAGCAGGACGTCCCCGTCCGAGTGCCCCGCGAGCCCGCGGTCGTGGGGGATCGTCACGCCGCCCAACACGAGCGGACGGCCGGCCACGAGGCGATGCGCGTCGAAGCCGTGCCCGACGCGCGGTGTTCCCCCGCGGCTCACCCATCCTCCGCGCGCGCGACGGCGCGCAGCCGCGCCTCGGCCCAGGCGAGATCGGCCGGGTCGGTGATCTTCAGGTTTCCCGGATCGCCCTCGACCACGTGCACGGGGACCCCGAGCCGCTCCACGAGCTGGGCGTCGTCGGTGCCCACGAAGCCTGCGGCCTCGGCCTTGGCCAGCGCCTCCCGCAGCAGCTCCACCCGGAAGACCTGGGGCGTCTGGGCCGCCCAGCACTCGGCCCGGCTCGGCGTCTCCCGCACCACGCCATCGCGCACATGCTTGATCGTGTCCCGGCACGGCACGGCCAGCAGCGCCGCGCCGTGGCGGCGCGCTGCGGTGACCACCCTCGCCACGTCCTCGGCGCGCACCAGTGGACGCGCCGCATCGTGGACCGCCACCCACTCCAGCTCGGGTGGCAGCGCGGCGATCCCGGCACGCACGGAGTCCTGCCGCTCCGGTCCGCCGAGCACCGGCTCCGCCAGCTTGGGGCTGCGGGGCAGCTCCCGGGCGGCCTCGCGCCAGCGTCTGCGGTCGTCGGCGCCGATCACCGGCTGGACGCGGTCCACGGCCTCGCAGGCGCAGAGCGCCCGGACCGCGTGGACGAGCAGCGGTCGTCCAGCCAGGGAAACCCATGCCTTGGGCCGGTCGGCGCCGAGGCGCTCGCCCCGCCCCGCGGCGAGCACCAGCGCGGCGACGCGCGACATGGCGCGCAAGATAGCCGATCCGGACCCTGGCCTCCGCGAACGGCTCGCCCGCTCGGAACCCGCTGCTACCGTGCTCGCGGGAGGGACGTGCCATGGGAAGTCTGCGTGTCGGGTCGGCAGCCTGCGCGGTCGCGCTCTTGCTCGTGATTCTCGCGCCCCGAGTCGGGGTCGGGGAGGAGCCGGCAACCGATCCGCCCGGTGGCACAACGCCCACGCTCCACGGCGAGCTGCGTCTGGCCCTGGGCGAGGCCCTGGCCATGGGCATCGAGAACAACCTCGACGTGGAGATCGAGCGCCACGCGCCCCTCATCGCTCGGGAGGACCTGGGCGTGGCGTGGGGAGCCTACGATCCGGAGCTGGCGTCGGAGTTCGGGATGACGGACACGGAGACCCCCACCGCCAGTGCCCTCCAGACCGGAGGGAACACGATCGACCAGCGCACCTGGGATGCGGAGTCGGCGCTGAAGGGGCTGATCCCCTTGGTGGGCGGCTCCTACGAGTTCGGATACACGGCCGACAAGACAGAGACCAACTTCGCCATCGAACGGCTCTCGCCCCGATACGAGGCCGGTTTGCTCGCCACTCTGCAGCTCCCGCTCCTGCGCGATCTCTTCTGGGCTGAGCCCTGGACCAACGTGAAGCGGGCCCGCATCGGCGTCACCACCAGCGACGAGGAGTTCCGCCGCAGCCTGATGGACGTGGTCCAGGAGATCGAGGACGCCTACTGGGGGCTCGTGGCCTCCTCCGAGCAGCTGAGGGTGGCGGAGAAGAGCCTCGAGACGGCCCGCGCCCTGCTCGACCAGACCCGGACCCAGTACGAGGTGGGCGTGGTCTCCAAGGTGGAGGTGACCGAGGCGGAGGCGGGCGTGGCGGAGCGCGAGCTGGCCCGCATCCGCGCGGAGAACGCCTACCGCACCGCCCAGGACGTGCTGATCGACCGCGTGCTCGGGCCCCACCTCACCGCCATGTCGCAGCTCGAGATCGAGCCCACGGACGATCCCCAGACCGTCACGATCCGCGACGTGGACGTGGAGGAGGCGCTAGGCAAGGCGCTGGAACGGCGCCCGGAGCTGGCTGCGGCGCGCCAGGACATCGAGCGTCAGGAGATCGAGCTCGGCTTCGCGCGCAACCAGCGCCTGCCGCGTCTGGACCTGGTGGGTAGCTACGGCTTCCAGGGGCTCTCGGGCCGCGAGAACGACGTCCCCAGCCCGTTTCCCCCCACTCCCATCAACGTCGGGTCCCGCTTCTCGTCCGCCGACGACGACTTCTTCTCCGATGACGGCGCACGCCAGTGGTCGGCGCGCGGCATCTTCTCGATCCCGCTCGGGAACGTGCGCGGGCGCCACGACGTGCGTCGCCGCGAGCTCGAGCTGCGCCGCTCTCGCACCCAGCTGCTGCGCCTCGAGCAGACCATCGTGCTCGAGATCCGTGGGGCGGCGCGCGACCTGCGCTCGGCCCTGGAGGGCATCGAGGCGGCGGAGCGGCGACGCGTCGCCGCCGCCGAGCAGCTGCGCGCGGAGCGCGTGAGGCTCGAGCACGGCGAGTCCACGCCCTTCGAGGTGCTGGACCGGGAGGAGGACCTGGTCCAGGCCGAGAGCCAGAAGATCGAGGCCGAGCGTGTCTACCACGGCTCGGTCACCGCCGTGGACCGGGCCCAGGGGACGATCCTCTCGCGACGCAACATCGCCGTCGAGGAGGCCGGGCGGCTGCGTTAGGCTGCGCCACCCGGAGGGCGCATGGCCTTGTTCGGCGGACGACGCAGGGACGCGGGCGGAGACCCGCCGGCGCCGGGAGACGTGGCCTCGCCCCCGGCCGCCAGCCGCGGTGGGGCCGCGCACCTCGGCGCTTCGCTCGCCCTGGAAGGCAACCTGCGCGGCAACGAGGACCTGCTGGTGGAGGGCAGCGTGCAGGGGCGCATCGAGCTGCCCGGGGGCGAGCTCACCGTGGGAGCCAAGGGACACGTCAAGGCCGAGGTGGCCGCCCGCCGCGTGGTGGTGCGGGGTCGGCTCGAGGGCAACGTGGAGGCCAGCGAGCGCGTGGAGGTGCAGGCGAGCGGCGTCCTCGTGGGCGACGTGCGCGCCCCACGTCTGGTGGTGGCCGAGGGCGGCGTCCTGAACGGAGCGATCCTGATGGAGTCGGACGGCTCGAGCTAGGCCCGGGCCGGGCGCGGGCGCTTCGGCGTGGCGGCGCTCGGGCCGAAGCGACGCTCCAGCACCAGCAGCGTCGGCGCCGCGATGTAGACCGACGAGTACGTCCCCACCACGATGCCGATGGCCATGGCGAACGCGAAGGGCCGGATCACCTCGCCACCCAGGAACAGCAGCGAGAGCACCGCGAGCAGCGTGGTGCCGGACGTGAGCAACGTGCGCGAGAGCGTCTGGTTGACGCTCCGGTTCAGCACCTCGGGCAGGTCGGTGGTGGTGCGAAGCTCCATGTTCTCGCGAATGCGGTCGTAGACGATGATGGTGTCGTTCAGGCTGTAGCCGATGATGGCCAGCAGCGCCGCCAGCACCTGGAGGTTGAACTCCTCACCCAGCAGCACCCAGACGCCGGAGGTGATCAGCACGTCGTGCAACAGCGCGAGCACGGCTCCCGGCGCGAAGCGCGGCGTGAAGCGGAACCCGATGTAGAGCAGGATCAGCACGCAGGCCAGCCCAAGGGCCGTGAGACCGTCCCGACGCAGCTCGGCGCCCACGCGCGGGCCCACGAACTCCACCCGCTGGACCTCGAGCGCGCCGATCGCCTGGCGCAGCTCCGCCTCCAGCGCGTCCACGATCTCGCCCTGCTCGCCGCCCTCGACGGCAGTCTCGCGGAAGCGGATCAGGAACTCGCCCTCTTCTACGTCGCCGAAGCGGATCACGCTGGCGTCGGGCACGCCGGCGCCGCGCACCACCTCGCGGATGCGGCCCACGCTGGCGTCCTCCCGGCTCTCGAAGCGCACCTGGATCTCGGTGCCACCGGCGAAGTCGATGCCCCAGCGGATGCCGCGGGCGAAGACCGCGGCCACGCCCACGGTGACGATCAGCAGGGACAACGCCACGAAGGGGCGCCACTTCCCGATGAAGTCGAAGTTCGTGCCCGGCGGAACGATCTGGAACGGCACGGACGCGACCTCCTAGATCGAGAGCGCCCGCACGGGGCGCGAGCCGGGGTGGATTTCGTACAGCAGACGCGTGATCACCAGCGCCGAGAACACGCTGGTCAGGATGCCGATGGAGAGCGTCACCGCGAAGCCCTTGATGGGGCCGGTCCCGTACTGGAACAGCACGATGGCCGTGATCAACGTGGTGATGTTGGCGTCCAGGATGGTCCAGAGCGCCTTGTTGAAGCCGGTGCGCACCGCCGCGCGCGGCGTCTTGCCCTGGCGCAGCTCCTCACGGATGCGCTCGAAGATGATGACGTTGGCGTCGATGGCCATGCCCACGGTGAGCACCAGGCCCGCGATGCCCGGCAGCGTGAGCGTCGCCTTGGCCAGGGACATGATCCCGATCAGGAGCAGCAGGTTGGCGAGGAGCGCCAGGCTCGCGTAGAGCCCCGAGCGCCGGTAGTAGACCATGGCGAAGGCCACCACCAGCAGCAGGCCCAGGATCGAGGCCCGCACGCCCCGGCGGATCGAATCCGCCCCGAGCGCCGGTCCCACGGTGCGCTCCTCCTCGATCTGGATCGGGATCGGCAGCGAGCCCGCGCGCAGGATCACCGCCAGGTGCGAAGCCTCGGTGGAGGTGAAGCGCCCGCGGATGAAGCCGCGCCCGCCGCCGATGCGCTGCTCGATGCTGGGCGCGCTGTGCACCTGGCCGTCCAGGATGATGGCGAGCTGCTCGTTCACGTTCTCCTTGGTGAGATCGCCGAAACGCCGGGCGCCGTCCGCGTTGAACGAGAAGTCCACCACCCAGCCGAAGCGGTTGTCGAGCCGGGAGCGCGCGTCGTTCAGCTGCTCGCCGGTCAGGTCGGGGGACGTGCGAACCAGGTAGGCCTGGAGCACGCGGTCGGTCTCCGCCTCGCGCTCGAGCACGACCTCGAACCCCTCGGGCAGTCCCTGCTCGTACTGGGCGAGCAGCAGCTCCTCCGTGGGCGCCCGGGCCTGCACGATCTTGAACTCGAGGAAGCCGGTCTTGCGCAGCAGCGCGCGGGCCTGCTCGCGGTCCAGCTGACCACCGGGGATCTGCACCAGCACGCGGTCGGCGCCCTGGCGGGTCACCACGGCGTCCTGCACGCCCTGGATGGGGTCGTCGATGCGCCGGCGCAGCACCTCGAGGACCTGCTGCATGCCGCGCTCGCGCACCTCCCGGGTCCAGTCCGCAGTGAGCGCGAACTCGGACTGCTCGTCGTCTTCGCGCGCCACCCGCAGCACCTCGGTCTCGAGGATCACGCGCCGCAGCTCGGCGCGGGTGTCCGGATCGTCCGCTGCGGCCTTCAGGCGCTGGTCGTCCACCAGCAGCCGCGCCCCGCTCACGGCGAGCTCCTCCAGACGCGCCTCGACGGTGCCGCGCAGCACGTCGAGCTCGTGGGAGACCGCCACCTCGAGATCGGGACCCAGCACCCAGTGGATCCCACCCTGCAGGTCGAGCCCCAGCCGCACGCCCTGGTCCGGCAGGAGCGCGCTGGCGCGCCGGGTCTCGGCGGGCAGGAAGTTGGCCAGCGCCAGGTAGCCGAACAGCACCACCAGGGTCGCCACGCCGAGCGCGCGCCAGCGCATGGCCCGATTCACTTCTCCTCGCCTCCCTTCGCCGCCTCGATGCGCCGCTCCACGCGCGCCCGGTCCACCTTCACCCGCACGCGGTCGCCGCGCAGGTTGGCGATCTCGAGCGTGACGACGTCGTCGGCCAGACCCACCACGCTGCCGTGCAGCCCCCCGGCCGTCACCACGCGATCGCCCTTCTGGAGCGCCGCGAGCATGTGCTCGTGCTCGCGCTGGCGACGCTGCTGGGGGCGGATCAGCAGCAGGTAGAAGATCAAGAAGATCACCACCATGGGGAACAGGAAGCCGAAGGGGGACGGCTGGGCCGGCGCCTCGGCCTGGAGCGGGACGGCCACGACACCCGCCCTCATCGCGCGCCCGCCTCCACGGCGAAGTTCGCCGCCCGGGCCGTGCCCGGCAGCCGCCGCAGCTCCGCGCCCGGATAGAAGGTTGCGAGGATGCGCCGATAGTCGGCGCCCTGACGTCCCAGCGCGCGCGCCCCCCACTGGCTCATGCCCACGCCGTGGCCGTAGCCCGAGCCCACGAAGACGAAGCCCCCCGGCGCCGTCCGCACCCGGAAGAGCGTGCTGCGCAGGCGGGTGGCACCCAGCGCCCGACGCAGCTCGCGCCCGGAGAGCTCCACGGACCCGCCGCGGCCTACCAGCGCCAGCCGTGCCACGCGCCCGCTCGGGGCGTGGGCCAGGACGCGCACCGCCTCGATCGGGCCCACGCTCCGCTGCGCGGCGGCGATCCCGGCCAGCTCCCCGGCGCCCACCTGGAGGCGCCAGTAGGTGTCGGGAGACGCCTCCTCTCCCGGCACGGTGCGGCTCACCAGGTACGGCAGCGGCTCGCCCCACACCTCCTCGGCGCTGGCCGTGCGCCCGCCTGCCGTGCCGTGGAAGGCCGCCAGGATCGGCGCGTCGCCCCAGGCCAGATAGACGCCCCGGGTGGCGTCCACCGCCGCCCAGGCCTGCGGCGCCTCCGCGTCGAGCCCCCCGTAGACCTGGGCGGTGGTGTCCGCCTCCAGCTCGAAGTGGCCGCCGCGGGAGCGGGCCTGGCGGTGCAGAGCGTAGCTGCGGATCGCCACCGCCTGGGCGCGCAACGCCTCGTCGCCCCACGTGCCGTCCACCTCCCGGAGCAGCGTGCCCGCCACGTAGGCTTCCAGCGGAATCTCGTTCACGACGTCCAAGCCCCTGCCGACGCGGATGAATTCGATTGCGCCCCGATAGCGTCGCCCGGCCAGCCGATGGGGTCCGGGCGGCGGGAGGCGCAGCCGACCCGAAGCCACCCGACCATCCACCCGCAGGCCCGAAGCGTGGGGCGCCACGGTCTGCTGCACGGAGCCCGTGGTGACCGTGACCGGCGCCCCGCTGTGAAGCAGCCGGACGCGCACCCGCGGTGCCTCGGCCGGGGCCGCGGCAGGCGCCACCATGGCCAGCGCGAGCACGACGCCCGCGCCCCGCGCGAGGGCTCGTCCATCCGCTCCCGCCATGGCGAGCCTGGGTATGGCACGAAGCCGCCGTGCCGGCAAGCGTCGGGTTCCGCGGCCTAGGTGCCGGCGGCGTAATCGGTCTCGTAGGCGCGCTGCTCGTCCGTGAGCCGGTCGATCTCGAGGCCCATGGTGGCGAGCTTCACCCGCGCGATCTCCTCGTCCTGCTCCCGGGGGATGTCGTGGACCGCGGGGGAGAGGCCACGCCCCTCCTTCGCCAGGCGGATCAGGGACAGGAACTGGTTCGCGAAGCTCATGTCCATGACCTCGCTCGGGTGGCCCTCCGCGGCGGCCAGGTTCACCAGGCGCCCCTGGGCGAGCAGGTAGAGCCGGCGTCCGTTGCGCAGGCGGTACTCCTCGGTATTCGGACGGATCTCGCGCTTGCTCTCCGCCAGCTTCTCCAGCTCCGGCAGGTTGATCTCGCAGTCGTAGTGGCCGGTGTTCGAGAGCAGGGCGCC
>JBFGJV010000097.1:0-11353 GCA_041577015.1 Myxococcota bacterium | reverse complement strand
GGCCGCCCACCCCGAGCGCGTAGGCGGCGATCAGGTAGCCCACGAACCGCCCTGCGCCGGCGCCGCCCGGCGCCGCGCGAGCTGCTCCCGCAGGCCCTCCACCTCGAGCCGTCGCACCAGCAGGTGGAGGAGCGCCGCCACGGCCGTGGCGACGCCCAAGGCGAACGGCCAGCCCATGCCCGCCCCCAGGCTGCCGCGCTCCAGGTTCTCGGGATGCAGGGTTCTCCCCCCGGCCAGATCCACGGCCAGATAGTTGAGTGGAATCGTGAGCACCGCGACGAGGCCGTAGACCCCGGCGAAACGCGCCGCGCGGTGGCTGCCCTCGGTGAAGCCCCGCAGCAGCAGATAGGCCAGGTACACGAACCAGAGCAGCAGCGTCAGCGTGAGGCGCAGGTCCCAGGACCACCAGCGGCCCCACGTCCCGCGCGCCCAGAACGGGCCCGTGACGATGACGAGCGTGCAGAACAGCACGCCCACCTCGGCCGCACAGCGCGCCAGGCGGTCCCAGCGCTCGTCGTCGCGCCACAGGAAGAGCGCGCCACCCACGGCGGTCAGGAAGAAGCCCAGGTAGGCCGCGAAGGCCGACGGCGCGTGCAGGTAGAGGATCTTCTGGACGACGCCCTGCATCTGGTCGTCCGGCGCACGGATCACGCTCGTGATCCAGAGCGTGAACAGCACCAGCAGCAGCAGCCCGGTGGGCACGCGCAGGCGGGCGGCGAGGTCGGTCGGAGTGGGAGGATGGCTGGCGCTCATTCGTCGAGGACGTACTCGAAGCCCAGGAAGGAAGCTATCAGAAACACCACGTCGGTCACGATCAAGAGCTGCAGCGGAGCGAAGGAGACGCGCCCCGTCTGCAGCAGCTCGGCGGTGGCGCGCACCGCCCCGAGCAGCACCGGGACGAGCAGCGGCAGCAGCAGCAGCGGGAGCATCACCTCCCGATAGCGCGTCCGCACCGAGATCGCGCCGAACAGGGTACCGACCGCGCACAGCCCCAGCGAGCCGAGCGCCACGATGCCCGCCAGCGGCGCCGCCACCGCGCCGAAGGGAGCCTGGAAGGCCAGCACGAAGGCCACCGCGGTGGCGGCCTGGACCAGACCGAGCAGGATCCAGTTGGCCGCGGCCTTGCCCAGGAAGATCCAGCCCCGGTCGGCCGGGGCCAGGGCCAGGGCCGAGAGCGTCTCGTTCTCGAGCTCCAGGGCGAAGGCGCGGTTCAGGCCCAGCAGGGCCGCGAAGACGTACGCCACCCAGAGCAGTCCTGGCAGGAAGGCCTCCAGCTCGCGCCCGCCCGGCGCCACGGGCAGCGCGAAGTGCAGCACCACCACGACCAGCAGCGCGAAGAGTCCCATGGCCACGACGCGATCCCGGCTGCGCCACTCCGTGACCAGGTCCTTCCAGAGGATGGCGAGGAACACGCTCACGTCACCCCCACCGCCGCGCGATAGGCGCGCTCCAGGGACTCGGCCGCCAGGGGGGCACCGCGGGCCTCGTGCGTCACGCGTCCTCGCGAGAGCACGAGCGCCCGGTCGGCGACGGCGCCGGCGCGGGCCAGGTCGTGCGTGGCGAGCACGCAGGTCCGCCCCTCCTCGCGCAGCTCGCGCAGGCTCGCCACCAGCCGCTCGGCCGCCGGCGCGTCCAGGCCGGTGAAGGGCTCGTCGAGCAGCATCACGGCCGGGTCGTGCACCAGGCCGCGCGCGATGGCGAGCCGCTGCGCCATGCCACGCGAGAACGAGCCGGCGGGCCAGTCCGCGTAAGCAGCCAGCCCGTTGCGGGTCAGCAGCTGCTCGGCGCGGCCGCCGGGATCCGCCACGCCGTAGAGGCGTGCGGCAAAGACCAGGTTCTCGCGCGCGGTGAGCGCCGGATACAGCATGGTGTGGTGCCCGATGAATCCGACGCGACCGCGTGGGTGACGGCGGTCGGCGTCTCCTCCGTCCACCCGGACGCTTCCGGCGGAGGGACGGGCCAGCCCGGCCAGCAGCCGCAGCAGCGTCGTCTTGCCGGCGCCGTTGGGACCCAGCACGGCGAGCACGGTGCCCGCCGGCACCTCCAGGTCCACGCCGGCGAGCGCCACCACCGGGCCGAACTGCTTGGTGAGGCCGCGGGCGACGATCGCCGGGGCGTCGCTCACCCGGAGGCCTCGCGTTCTCCGGCCGGCGTCGGAAGTTGCGTCCCGCAGCGCGCGCAGAAGCGATCGTCCGCGCGCGGCTCGGCGCCACAGGAGGGGCAGCTCGCGGGCTGCGAGGCCACCGGGCGTTCGGCCTCGCCGCGACGCTCGGCGCGCAGCAGCGCCACCGCCCGCCCCCGCAGCTGTCGCCGCATGCTCTCGTGGTCCTCGTCGGAGACCTTGCCCGTCTCGTGATCGTGCTCCAGGTCGCGCATGGCCTCGTAGAGCGCGTCGCGCTCCCGCCGCTCCACCTCCGTGGCCAGCGTCTCGTCCTCCGCCTCGGCCGTGCCGCCGCGCAGCGGTCCGGTGAGGACGGCCACCAGAAGGACGGCGACCGCGGCGACGAGCGCCAGCACGGCGCGGCGGGAGAGGCCACCGCGGGCCGGGAGAGGCGCGAGGGTGAGGCGCACCGACTCGTCCGGCTCGATCTGGAACGCCTCCAGGTGCAGGAAGGTCTGCTCTCCGCTGCGCACCGGACGCCGCCGGTGCAGACGTTCCGATTCGGCGCGAAGGCCGGTGTCCACCACGAAGAGGGAGAGCAACGGGAGCGGCTTCGTGAAGCGCCGCTCGAAGCGCGCGGTCGCCTCGGCGAGGGGCACGCGGTAGGCGATCTCCAGTAGCGACGGACCCGGCGGCAGCGGTCCGTGCAGCGCCGCGCCACCGCCCGGGGCGGCCGACAGGCCCCAGGCAAAGGCCGAGCTCGCGAAGCGCACCGCCTCGGCATCGCCAGGAAGCGGGACGTGGAGCAGGGGCGTCTCGGCCGGTGCCGCCAGGTGGCTGTCGCCCGCCACCTCGAAGCGGTGCTCCTCTCGCACCAGCAGCACGGCGTCGTCGTACTCCAGGAAGATGCGCGCCTCCTCGAGCGCCACGGCGTCCGCGTCCACGCGCACCGCCGGCAGCTCGAGCGCGAAGGCGACGCGGCTGCCCGGCACGAGCCCCTCGGCCACGCGCTCGGCGAAGCGCCGGCCGTCCAGGACCACGGGCTCGCCGGTCACCAGCGCCTCGCCCCGGAGCGGCGGCCCGTCCTCGGGCGCACGCACCACGAAGCGCCCGGCGCCCGAGGGCAGCGTCTTGCTCACCTCCGCCCGCCCCGGCGCGGCCGGCAGCGTGTAGGAGAACGAGAGCTGCTGGGGCCCCGGATAGAGCGGGCCGTAGAAGCGCACCTCGTCGTCGCGGCGCTCGAGGCCCTCGGGCTCGACGCCGAGCGGCGCGCGGAAGTCCTCGGCGCCGGCCGGGAGCCGCGCCTCGAAGGGCGCCCGCGCGCTCCCGCGCGCCCCGGAAGGCACGTAGATCGTGTCCGCTCCCCCGTTCTCCAGCAGGTGCGTCTCCGCGACGCGAAGCCGGCCCCCGGCCCACTCCACGCGCAGGCTGGTCTCCTTCACCGCGAGGGACGACGCGTCCCGGGTGAGGTCCGTCACCCGGATCTCGACGCTGCGCTCGGTCTGGCCGGGCTCGAAGGCGATCCGGTCGCCCGGGAAGGGCACGCCCCGGTGCCGCGCGCCCACGAGGTACGCGATGCCGGGATCCGCCGAGATGGACTCGAACGCGAAACGGCCCTCGGCATCGCTCACGCTGCGACGCACGCCGGGCGGACCGCCCGGAGGCAGCGCATAGAGCGCCACCTCGGTATCCGGCACCGGGGTCCCGCTCTCGGCGCGCACCACGCGCCCCTGGAGCCGCGCCGCACCCGTCGGCACGTCGGAGACGGCGGGCGGCGTCTCCTGGGCCGGTGCCGGCGCGGCCAGGGCCAGCCCGAGCAGCGCCGGCGCCAGGCGCTTCATTCGCCGCGGACGGTGCGGCGCTCCGGGTGGGGCCAGAGCACGAGCAGCGCGCCGAGCACGAACGTGTAGCCGCCGATCCAGATCCAGTTCACGAGCGGGTTGCGATGGATCTTGAGCGTGGCGGAGCCGTCCGACTCGAGGTTGGTGAGGATCACGTAGAGATCCTCGCGCAGCGTGGAGCGGATGGCCGGAATCGACGCGGGCTGCTGTTCGAGCCAGTACATGCGCTTCTCGGGGGCCAGCACGCCCACCCCCGTGCCGTCCTCGTAGAGCGCGAGTCGCGCCACGGCGCCGCCGTAGTGGCGCTGCGGAAGCGGCTTGGCGGTCAGGTACTCCAGCGTGTAGCCGTTCATCTCGAGACGATCGCCCGGCGAGAGGTTCTCGAGCCGCTCGTCGTTGAAGGCGGCGCCCGCGATCCCGATCAGGATGAAGACCACGCCCAGGTGCACCACGTAGCCGCCGTAGCGACGCTGGTTCTTGCGCAGCAGCGTGGCCAGAGCGCGCGGCGCGGACTCGCCGTTGCCGCGCATGCGCGCGCGCACGGCGCGCCCGTACTCCTGCGCGATCGTCCCGACGACGAAGCCGCCCAGGGACCAGAACACCAGGGGATAGAGCGTGATCGCGGACCGGAACCACGCCAGCAGCACCGCCGCGGTGAGGAGCCCTGCGGCCAGGGGCAGGCGGAACTGGCGGCGCAGGCTCGCCGGCGAGGCGCGGCGCCAGGCGACCAGGGGGCCGATCCCGGTGAGCGCGAGCAGGATCACGCCGAGCGGGCCGGTCATGGTGTTGAAGAAGCGCGGTCCCACGGAGATCTTGACTCCGCGCACGGCCTCCGAGACCACCGGGAACAGCGTGCCCCAGAACACCACGGCCAGGATCCCCATGAACACCCAGTTGTTGAGCACGAAGCTCGCCTCGCGCGAGAGCACCGACTCCAGGCGGTTCGTGCTGCGCAGCGCCCCGCGCCGCAGCCAGAGCGCGCCGAAGAAGGTGGCCGCGGCCACCAGCACGTAGCCCAGGAAGATGAAGCCGAACCAGCCCGCCGCCGTGAAGGAGTGCACCGAGGAGATCACGCCGCTGCGGGTGAGGAAGGTGCCGAAGAGGCACAGCGAGTAGGTGAGGCCCACCAGCACCAGGTTCCAGAGCTTCATCATGTCGCGCTTTTCCTGGATGATCACCGAGTGCAGGTAGGCGGTGGCCGGGAGCCACGGCATGAAGGAGGCGTTCTCCACCGGATCCCACGCCCAGTAGCCGCCCCAGCCGAGCACCTCGTAGGCCCAGCGACCGCCCAGCAGGATCCCGATGGAGAGGAAGAACCAGGGGATCAGCGTCCAGCGGCGCGTGACGCGCAGCCAGGTGCTCCCGAGCTCGCCGGCGGCCAGCGCGCCCAGCGCGAAGGCGAAGGGCACCGAGAAGCCCGTGAAGCCGGCGTAGAGCATCACCGGGTGGATGGTCATGAGCGGGTGCTGCAGCAGCGGGTTCAGGCCCGCGCCGTCCGAGAGCACCTCGGCGGGCGGAAGCTTCTCGAAGGGGTTGGTCACGAAGTTGAGCAGCACCAGGAAGAAGATCGCGTTGGCGAGCAGCGTGGCCTGGGCCCAGGGGAGCGAGCGCAGCCGCACGCGTCGCAGCGCCCATACCGCGGCTCCGGCGTACAGGAGCGAGACCCAGAGCCACAGCAGCAGCGATCCGGCCTGCCCGCCCCAGAGCGCCGCCAGGCGGTAGGGAAGCGCCATGCTGCGGGCGCTGTGCTGGGCGACGTAGCGGAGCTGGAAGTCGTGCGTGACGAGCGCGAACCAGAGCGCGGCCATGGACAGGGTCACCAGCGCGAGCGTCAGGCCCACCGCGCGTCGGGAGACCCGCGTCCACTCCGGTCGCGCGCGCAGTCCTCCGACCGCGCCCGCCGCCACACCGACGGCGGCCACGAGGAGCGCGAGACGCAGCGCGTAGTGTCCGAGCTCCGACAATTCGATCGCTTCCTAGAAGGAGGCGGCTTCCACCTGCTCCGCCTGGAACTTGGACGGACACTTGGCCAGCACGTTGTCCGCCCGGAACACGGCCGAGACGCCGCGGCTGCTGAGCTCGCCCTCCACCACCACCTCGGCGCCGTCCTGGAACAGGTCCGGCGTCTCGAGGCTGGCGTAGACGACGGGAAGCAGATCGCCGGCGGGTCCCCCCGCATGCGGCGGATCGTCGCGCACGGCGAAGCGCACGGTGCGCGTCTCCACGTCACGCACGATCGACCCCTGCTCCACCCAGCCGTGCACGCGGACGCGGGCGCCGGGCTCGGCCGAGGCGCGGAATTCCCCGAGCGTCTGGTAGTAGGTGAAGCTGCCCAGGCTCTCGAGGTTGGTGGCCGCGTACCAGCCGAGGACGACCGCAACCAGTATGGCGCCCACGGCGATCTGGAGGCCCTTCGACATCGGGGGGGTCGCTCCCTGGATTCGGCAGGGAAGCTAGCAACCCGGCGTGCGCCCCGCAGCGCCCCCGTGCGGAAAATCACCACGGAAATCGAAGGCTTGGCTTGACACGACCGAGCGTGATGGCTACCCGCGACCTCGATGACCCTCCGCTTCACGGCGCGCGCCGGTGCCATCCAGCCCTTCCTCGCCATGGAGGTGATGGAGCGGGCCTTCGCGTTGGAGCGCGAGGGCGTGCGCGTGATCCACCTGGAGATCGGCGAGCCCGACTTCCCGCCGCCCCCCGAGGCGGTGGAGGCGTGTGCCGGGGCCTTGCGTGGCGGAGAGACCCACTACACCGACAGCCGCGGGCTGCCCGAGCTGCGCGAGGCCATCGCCGCGGACAAGAGCCGGCGCGCGGGCGTCGAGGTCGATCCGGAGCGCGTCCTCGTCACCATGGGCACGTCCCCGGCCATGCTGCTGGTCTTCGGCCTGCTGGTCGAGCCGGGTGACGAGGTGCTGATCCCGACCCCGCACTATCCCTGCTATCCGAACTTCGCGCGCTTCTGCGGGGGGACGCCCGTGTTCGTGCGCTCGGATCCCGCCGGCGGCTGGCAGGTGGACGTGGCGGCCCTCGCCGACGCCCGCACGGATCGCACCCGGGCGGTGGTGGTGGCTTCGCCGGCGAATCCGACCGGCGCCGTCCAGGAGGCGCAGACCCTGCGCGAGCTCGCCGACCTCGGGCTTCCCCTGGTCTCGGACGAGATCTACGACGGGCTCGTCTACGGCGGAGTCCGTGCCACGTCGGCGCTCGCCGTCTCCCCGGACGCCTTCGTGCTGGACGGCTTCTCCAAGCGCTACGCCATGACGGGCTTCCGTCTGGGCTACGTGATCGTGCCGGAGGGAGCCCTGCGCGCGCTCCAGGTCATGCAGCAGAACCTCTTCATCTCCGCCAACCACTTCGTGCAGCGCGCGGGGGTGGCGGCGCTCCGCCACGGGGGCGCCACGCTCGAGGCCATGCGCCAGGCCTACGCCCGCCGGGCGGAACGCATGGTGGAGGGGCTGCGCAAGCTGGGGCTCGACGTCCCCGGAGCGCCGCGCGGCGCCTTCTACGTCTTCGCCGACGCGCGTGCCTTCGGCGCGGACTCGCGACGCCTGGCCTTCGACCTGCTGGAGCGCGCCCACGTGGCGGTCTGCCCGGGCGTGGACTTCGGGGCGGCCGGCGAGGGCTGGCTGCGCTTCTCCCTCTCGGCGTCCGAGGACGCCATCGACGAGGCCTTGGAGCGGCTCGGCGCGGCGCTCGGTTCGTGAGCCGGCGCCGGGCGGAGCGCGTGGCGAGCGCGGCCCGGGTGGAGGATCTGCCGGCGCCGCGGCTGCCGGAGGTGGCGTTCCTGGGCCGCTCGAACGTGGGCAAGTCGAGCCTGCTGAACCGGCTGGTGGGACGGAAGACGCTGGCGCGCACCAGCGCCACCCCGGGCAAGACGCGCCTCGTCCACTTCTATCGGGTCGAGGATCGCGTCGGGCCGCTGCTGCTGGTGGATCTTCCCGGCTACGGCTGGGCGCGCGTCTCCCGCACGGAGCGCGCCCGCTGGCGTGGTCTCGTGGAGGGCTACCTGGAGGCGCGCCCGACGCTGCGGCTCGCGGTGCTGCTCCAGGACGTGCGCCGCGACCTCTCCGACGACGAGCTCCTGCTGCTGGCCTGGCTCGCGGAGCGCGGGATTCCCGCGCTGCTCGCGGTGACCAAGATCGACAAGCTCAAGCGCATGCGCCGCGCCGAGCGCGTGCGCGCCCTGGCCGCCGCTCTCGGCCAGGCCCCGGTGCTGCTCGTCGCCACCTCGGCCGAGACCGGCGAGGGCATCGACGCGCTGTGGCGCGCCATCGCCGCGCACGTCTAGCGAAACAGGTCCAGGTGGGGAGCGCGCAGCGTCTCGCGCACGGAGCCGTCGCCGACCGGTGTCACCCCCTCGACCCAGACCGCCGGGACGCCCGCGTCCTTGTGCATCAGCAGACCGGCCGCCGCGGCCAGCTGGTCGGCGGTGGCAAGGGCGGTCACCTGGAGCGGTCGGCCCTCGAGGTCCCTGCGCCCGCTCCAGTCGCTGATCGGGGCCAGGCCGGCGCAACCCAGGGCCTGGTCCACCTGTCCCTCGCGCCAGGGGCGCCCGAAGCTGTCCGAGATCACCACCGCGATCCCGCGCGCGCCGCGTGCCACGAGCCCCTCACGCAGCCGTCGCGCCGAGGCGTCCGGGTCCTCGGGGAGCAGCACCGCGGCGTCGGGCTCGGGCGCGTTGGAGAGATCCACGCCCGCGTTCGCACACACGAAGCCGTGCCGCGTCTCGCAGATCAGCACCCCGTGGCCGCGCCGCACGATGCGGGCGGTCTCGCGCAGCACCACCTCCACGTGCCGCGGATCCTTGCCGTCCTCGCGCGCGATGCGCTGCGCCGGCTCGGAGGGCGCGATCTCCGCCAGGCTTACCACGCGCCCCTCCGCCTTGGAGACCACCTTCTGGCACACCACCAGCACGCCGTCCGCGAGCGTCACCCCGGCACGACGGGCTGCCGCGCCGCACAGCTCGGCGAGGTCGTCGCCGGCGCGCACGCGCGGGATCCCCGGCAGGGGGACGAGTCGCACGCCTGCCGTCACGGATCCGTCCCCAGCCCGAGCTCCCGCAGCAGGGCGCGCGTGCGCGGCCCCGCCCCCGGGCCGGCGACGAAGGCGCCGAGATCGCTCGCGTCGTCCAGGTCCGTGGCGAGGGAGGGGAGCGCCAGCTCGCGCAGGGGAGCGCCCGCCCGCGCGGCGGCTTCGCGGTGGGCTCGGGCGCTCCCCACGCCGAAGCACGGCGGGATCGCGTCCGGCGGCGCGCGCAAGAGGGCGGCCGTGCCGCCGTCGTCCGCGGGCGCCAGCACCACGCCCCGGCCTCCCTGGGACTCGAGGGCGTCGAGCATCGCGGCGAGCTCCGAGGGCCGCGCCCCGGCCACGTCGCCCAGCACCACCAGCAGCGCCCGGGCGCCGCTGGCAATCTCCTTGGCGCCCCGCTCGAGCGACTCGTTCAGGCCCGGATCGGGTCCCAGCAACGCCGTGGCTCCCGCTGCGCGCGCGGCCTCGGCCACGTCCCGGTCGGGCGTCACGACGGCCACCGGCGCCAGTCGCCGCACCGCGCGCAGCGCCGCCACCACGTCCTCCAGCATGGCGCGCGCCAGGCGCTCGGCCGCCTCCCGGCCCAGCCCCGCGGCGAGCCGGGACTTGCCGTGCGCCAGCCGCTTCACGGGCACGAGCGCCGGAATCATGCCAGGCGTCGCGCGAACTCGAGCGTGGCCTCCGCCAGGCGCGCGGCGGCGTCGGCGTCGCGCATGATGGTGTCCACGGCGAGCGCCCGGAGCCCGAGCGCCTCCACCTGCGCGACCCGGTCTGCGTCCTGCGCGTCCAGCACGAAGCCGTGCGCCAGGTCGCGGTAGAGCGCGGCTACGCCGGGCGCCGACACCTCGGCCCCGATGCCGCGCAACAGGCGGTCGGCGGGGCCCTTGAGCGGGGCGCCTCGCACGATGGGCGAGATCGCCACCACCGGGGCCCCGGCGCGCCGTAGGGCCTCGCGAACGCCGGCCACCGCCAGGATCGGCGCGATCGAGACCACGGGGTTGCTGGGACAGATCAGGACGGCGCGCGCTGCGTCCAGCGCCTCCAGCACCCCGGGTCCCGGGCGCGCGTCCTGCGCCGCGGCGAGGTCGACGCCGCGCACCTCGTCGGGCGCGCCGTCGCGGGCCAGGTACTCCTGGAAGTGCACGCGTCGCCCCCCCTCGAGCTCCACGATCGTCGGGCAGGGATCCTGGGACATGGGCAGCAGCCGTACGGGCACGCGGAACGCCTGACGGATCTCCTCGGTCACGGCCGCGAGGCCGGCGCCCTGGGCCAGGCGCTGGGTGCGGTGCAGGCAGGTGGCCAGGTCGCGATCACCGAGTCGGAACCAGGTCTCGTGTCCGAGGGCCGCCAGGGCGTCCACCACGGCGTAGCTGTCGCCCTCCAGGCCGTAGCCCCGCCTGGGGTCCACGCGCCCGGCGAGGGTGTAGGTGACGATGTCCAGGTCCGGCGAGACGTGCACGCCGTAGAAGCTGCGGTCGTCGCCGGTGTTGACGATGGCGACGATCTGCTCGGGCGCGATCACCCGCACGAGCCCGCGCAGGAAACGCGCCGCTCCCACGCCGCCCGCCAGGGCGACGACCGGTGCGTCGGCGGGCCGCGGACGGCTCACGGGGTGGCGGGCGACGGCGGGGATGCGGCGTCCCGGCGGGCTCGCAGCGCCCGCAGATCCGCCTGGAGCTTCGGCAGGCGCCGCGCCAGCTCCCGGAAGGCGGGATCCTCCGCGAGGTCGGCCGCGCGCGCGCGCTCGGCATCGCGGATCAGCGCCTTCAGCGCTTCCTCGTCGCGGGTGATCTCCGCCTCGAGGGCGGCGATCTGCCCCTCGAGCGCGGGGTCGGTCGGGGCGGCGCCCGGCAGCTCGGGGCCGGCCTCCACGCTCGGGGACGCCTCGGCGGCGGGGGCCTCGGGCGTGACGTCGCTTCGCGCCCACGCCTCGTCCCGGGGCGGAGCGGGCTCCGGGATGCGGTCGCGCAGGGAGGCGGGGATCCGCTCGCGGTCCGTCGTGTAGTGGGCGATGCCGTTCTCGTCCACCCACTTGTAGATCACGACCTCGGGGGCTTCGTCCGCCCGGGCGGGCGTCACGAGAGCCGCGAGCAAGGCGGTGACCAGCGCGAATCGCGCGGCGGTGCGCGGCATGGCGCGATTCTTGGAGAGCGGGCCCGCGCCGTCAAGCTCCGGCGTGTCGCCGCGTTCGCGGGCCGCATGGGCCGGACGCTTCACACTCCGCATCCCAGCGGCCGCCGCGGCCTTCCCCAGCCTGTCCGGAGCGTGGCACGCGCCTTGCTTCGAGCGTCGGCATGCCCACGCCGACACCGCTCGTGAGCCTGACCGCGGGGTTCCTGCTGGCGTCGAACGCCGCCGCGGAATGGAGCTGGCAGCGCCT
>JBFGJV010000096.1:0-11488 GCA_041577015.1 Myxococcota bacterium | reverse complement strand
CTGATGCTGCAGGCCCTCGCCGGCAAGCGTGGTCCGGCCCGCGGTCGCGCCCACGAGGAAGCCCCGGCAGCGCATGTCGGCCGCGGCCCAGATCAGGTCGGCAATGCGCTGGAAGCCGAACATCGAGTAGAAGAAGAAGAACGGGATCGTGTTCACGCCGTGGGTGGCGTAGGCGCTGCCGGCGGCGATGAACGAGGACATCGCCCCCGCCTCGGTGATGCCCTCCTCGAGGATCTGCCCGTCCTTGGCCTCCTTGTAGTAGAGCAGCGTCTCCCTGTCCACGGGCTCGTAGCGCTGTCCCACGTGGGAGTAGATGCCGAACTGGCGGAACAGCGCGTCCATGCCGAAGGTGCGCGCCTCGTCGGGAATGATCGGCACGATCAGGCGCCCGAGGGTCGGATCCCTCATGAGCCGCGCCAGCAGCCGCACCGCCGCCATCGTCGTGGCGACGGAGCGGCCGTTCGAGCCCTGGTGGAACTCGCGGAAGGGCTCCTCCGGCACGGCGGGGAGCGGCTCCGCGCGGACCTCGCGCTGCGGGACGGGACCCCCCAGCTCCTGGCGCCGCTCGTGCAGGTAGCGCATCTCGGCGCTGTCCTCGGCAGGGCGGTAGAAGGGTACTCCCGCCACGTCCGCGTCCGAGATGGGGATGCCGAAGCGCGAGCGGAACTGACGCAGCTCGTCCTCGTTCAGCTTCTTCTGCTGGTGGCTCACGTTGCGCCCCTCGCCCGCCTCGCCGAGGCCGTAGCCCTTGATGGTCTTGGCCAGGATGACGCTGGGAGCTCCCCGGGCGTGCACCGCCGCGTGGTAGGCCGCGTACACCTTCTCCGGGTCGTGCCCCCCCCGCCGTAGCTTGCGCAGCTCGTCGTCGCTCAGGTCTTCGACGAGCGCCAGGAGGCGCGGGTCGGTGCCGAAGAAGTGGCGCCGGATGTAGTCGCCGCTCTCCACGCTGTACTTCTGGTAGTCGCCGTCGACGGCGGCCTCCATGCGCTCCACCAGCACGCCGTCCTGGTCCTTCTCCAGCAGCGGGTCCCAGTTGCTGCCCCAGACCAGCTTCACCACGTTCCAGCCGGCGCCCCGGAAGACCGCCTCCAGCTCCTGGATGATCTTGCCGTTGCCGCGCACCGGGCCGTCCAGGCGCTGCAGGTTGCAGTTGATCACGAAGACCAGGTTGTCGAGCCGCTCCCGCGACGCCAGGCTGATGGCGCCGAGGGATTCCGGCTCGTCCAGCTCGCCGTCGCCCAGGAAGGCCCACACGCGACCGGTGTTCGTCGCCAGGCCGCGATCCTCCAGGTAGCGGTTCATGCGCGCCTGGTAGATGGCCATGATGGGCGAGAGCCCCATGGAGACGGTGGGGAACTCCCAGAAGCCCGGCATCAGCCAGGGGTGCGGGTAGGAGGAGAGCCCGCCCCCCGGGCGCAGCTCGCGGCGGAAGTTCTCCAGCTGCTCGGAGCCGAGTCGCCCCTCCAGGAAGGCGCGCGCGTACACGCCCGGCGCGGCATGGCCCTGGAGGTAGACCTGGTCGGCGGCCTCCGGATGACGCTTGCCGCGGAAGAAGTGGTTGAAGCCGATCTCGAACAGCGTGGCGCAGGAGGCGAAGGTGGAGAGGTGACCGCCGATGCCATCCTCCTCGCGATTGGCGCGCACCACCATGGCCATGGCGTTCCAGCGCACCAGGCTGCGGATGCGCCACTCGAGCTCCGGATTGCCGGGGAAGCGCGCCTGCTTGGCGCGGGGAATCGTGTTGATGTAGGGCGTGTTCGCGGTGAAGGGGAGCGAGATGCCGTACTCGGCCGCACGCCGCTGGAGCTGACGCAACAGGCGCCGCACCCGGCGGGCGCCGCCGTGCTGGATCACGTAGTCGAGCGACTCCAGCCACTCGCGCGTCTCGGTGCGCTCGAGCTCGGCGCGCTCGCGATCGTCGTCCTGGGCCGAGATGGCGCTGCCCCCTCGTTCCGGAGATCGGCCGCCTCGCGCGTCGCTTGACCCCCCGTGGGATTGACGCGCAAAGGAACGTGGGCGTTTGGCCCCGACGCGCCGATCCGGCTCCGGTGACCGCCAGTCTAGCGCGTCGCCTGGCCGGGCTCGGTACGGAGCTCCGCGAGCACGCCGAAGTGGTCGGAGGGCCAGAGGCGGTCCTCCTCCTGATCGCAGACCACCCAGCAGCGCTCCACGGCGCCGACCCCGTCGCCGCGCGGCGGCCCGACGAACACGTAGTCGATGCGTCGCTCCGGCTCGTACCAGCGCCGGGTGTAGGGGTTGCGGAACGACCACGTGAGCCCCGGGCCGTCCCCGCCCGCCACGCGCCAGGCGTCCCGGAAGTGGACGCTGCGGCCCCCGAGCGACTGGAGCCCGCAGACGTAGCGGATCTCCGCCGACTCCGGCTCGGCGTTGAAGTCCCCCACCAGGATGGGTGGGAAGTCGCCGTCGGGTCGCCGCCGCAGCACCAGGTCGCAAAGCGCCACCACCTGCCGCTCCCGCACCGCGCCGTGGTGGAGCTTCCAGTGCAGGTGGGTCGTGGTGAAGCTCAGCGCGCCGAAGGGCGACGCCACCTCCACGGACAGCGCGGCCCGCGTCTCCCCGTCGCCCAGGTCCGGCAGGCGCAGCTCCTCGCGTCCCGAGAGCGGCCAACGAGCACCCACGGCGTTCCCGAACGCGAGGCCGTCGCGCCAGCGCCCGGCCGCCACGTAGTCCACGTGGTAGCCGGCCTCCTCCAGCAGCTCCGCGGCCTGGTCCATCCGCGGGCCGCGCAGCACCTCCTGGAGCCCGATCAGGTCCGGGGCCAGGCGCTCGATCCAGCGGCGCACCAGCCGCGCGCGCGCCTTCCAGTGGTGGGCGTCGTGCTCGATGTTCAGCGTGAGCACCGAGAGCATGGCGTCACCCGTCGAGCCGAGGCTCGGGCCGGATCCGCGTGCCGGCCTCGCCGAGCAGGATGCGCCGGGCGTCGGCCAGCGCGCCGATCCCGGCCAGGCCGCCGCCCGCCTCGACGAAGCGGCATGCACCCTCCACCTTCGGGCCCATGGAGCCGGACGGGAAGACGTGGCGGCGCAGCTCCGACGGCGTCACGTCGCCGAACGGATGCGCACCCGGAGGACCCCACTCGCGATAGACCGCGTCGACGTCGGTCAGGAGCAGCAGCGCCTCGGCGTCGAGCGCCGTTGCGAGCTGCGCCGCAGCCAGGTCCTTGTCGATCACCGCCTCGACGCCCCGGCAGGCGCCGGACGCCTGACAGGCCACGGGAATGCCGCCGCCGCCTGCGCACACCACGATCGCGCCCGCCCCCACCAGCAGCCGGATCGTCTCGATCTCGAGGATGTGGCGGGGCTCGGGAGAGGGCACCACGCGCCGGAAGCCGTCGGCCTCGGGCGCCACGCGCCAGCCGCGCTGCGCCGCCAGCCGCTCCGCCTCGGCGCGCGCATAGACCGGGCCGATCGGCTTGGTCGGGTTGGCGAAGGCGGGGTCGCGAGGGTCCACCTCCACCTGGGTGAGGAGCGTCGCCACCTGGCGACCGGGCAGCCGGTTGCGCAGCTCCTGCTCGAGCAGGTAGCCGATCATCCCCTCGCTCTCGGCGCCGAGCACGTCCAGGGGCGGGGGCGCCACCGCCGGGTAGGACTCGGCCTGGAGCGCCAGCAGGCCCACCTGCGGCCCGTTGCCGTGGGTCGCGACGAGCGCATGCTCGGCGGCGAGCTCGGCCAGCGCGTCCGCGGCCACGCCCAGGTTCCGGCGCTGTCGCTCGGTCTCCGGCGGCTCGCCGCGGCGAAGCAGGGCGTTGCCGCCCAGGGCGGCGACCACCAGCATCCGCCCTAGCCGCCGAGACCCGCTCGCGTCAGGAACGCGTCCACCACCGCCCCGAGACCCGGCTCCTCCAGCTCCGCGAACTCGTAGCGGGCGCGCACCACGGGCTTCTCCAGCGCGAGCAGGGCGGCGAGGTCCACCGGTGTCGCCGCCACCACCACCTCGGCGTCGGACGCCTCGATGGTGCGGCGCAAGGCCTCGCGCTGCGCCGACGAGTAGCCCACGGCGGGGAGCACGGGGCCGAGGTGGGGATGCGCGGCGAAGAGCGACGCCAGCTCCGGGGCGGCGCTGCGCCGGGGATCCACGATTTCGGCCGCACCGGCCCGGGTGGCCGCCACGTAGCCGGCCCCGTAGGCCATGCCGCCGTGGGTGAGCGTGGGGCCGTCCTCCACCACCAGCACCCTTCGGTCGCGCACCCGCTTGGCGTCCTCCAGCCGGACGGGCGAGGCGCCGCGCACCAGCCGCGCGCCCGGATTCACGGCGCGAGCGTTCTCCAGCACACGTCGCACGTCCGCGTCGGCGGCCGCGTCCGCCTTGGCGGCGAGGACCACGTCCGCCATGCGGAGCACCGTCTCGCCCGGGTGGTACGAAGTCTCGTGGCCCGGCCGTAGGGGATCCACCAGGGCGATGTGGAGATCGGGACGCAGGAACGGGAAGTCGTTGTTGCCGCCGTCCCAGAGCACTACCGAGGCCTCCGCCTCGGCAAGGGCGACGATGCGGGCGTAGTCGATCCCGGCGAAGACGACGTTTCCGAGCGCCAGGTGCGGCTCGTATTCCTCGCGCTCCTCTACCGTGCACTGGGCGGCGTCCAGGTCCTCCCGGGTGGCGAAGCGCTGCACCGCCTGGCGCTCCAGGTCGCCATAGGGCATCGGGTGCCGCAGCACCGCCGTGCGCAGTCCGCGCTCGCGCAGGTGCCGGGACAGCCACCGGCAGACCGGGGACTTCCCGCAGCCGGTGCGCACGGCCGAGACCGCGATCACCGGGATGCGGCACGGGAGCATGGTGCGCTCGGGGCCCAGCAGCAGGAAGTCGGTGCCACACGCGAGGGCGCGCGAGGCCGCATGCATGACGCGGGCGTGGGGAACGTCGCTGTAGGCGAACACCACGGTCTCGACGGCGTGCCGGCGTAAGGTCTCCTCGAGGCGCGTCTCCTCCACGATGGGTATGCCCTCGGGATAGCGCGGACCCGCCAGCGACGGCGGATAGCGGCGTCCTGCGATGCCCGGGATCTGGGTGGCGGTGAATGCCACCACCTCGGCGGTGGAGTCGTCGCGGTAGACCAGGTTGAAATTGTGGAAATCCCGTCCCGCAGCCCCCATGATCAGCGTGCGTCGGCGCGGGTGGTCGCGGGCCATGCGCGCCCTCCGTTCTCGGGTCATGGGCAGGGAGTCGTGGGGCACCGATGCCGCCGCCGGGCGAGCTGAAGCGCAGTCTATCACTTCCGCTCCTGGTGCTTTACGGCCTGGGCACGACGGTCGGGGCGGGCATCTACGCGCTGGTGGGCGAGGTGGCGGGACGGGCGGGCATGCGGGCGCCCTGGTCGTTCGCGGTGGCCTCCCTGCTGGCCGCCTTCACGGCCGGGAGCTTTGCCGAGCTCTCGAGCCGGCTGCCCCGCAGTGCCGGTGAGGCGGAGTACGTCCGCGAGGGCTTGGGTTCGCTCCGGCTCGCGACCGTGGTGGGACTGCTGGTCGTGCTCGCCGGGACGGTTTCCGCCGCGACCATCGCCAATGGCTTCGCCGGCTACCTGCTGGACGCCGTGGCGGTGCCGCGCACCGCGGCGCTGCTGGGTCTCGTCGTCGTGCTGGGGCTCGTGGCGGCGTGGGGCATCACGCAGGCGGTCTGGGTGGCGAGCGTCGTCACCGCCCTCGAGATCGCGGGGCTCCTCGCCGTGACCGTCGCCGCGGGAGACAGCTTCGCGAGCCTGCCCGCCCGCTGGCCGGAGCTCCGGCCCGAAGCCGGCGACTGGAGGCCGCTCTTCGCCGGAGCGCTGCTGGCCTTCTATGCCTTTCTGGGCTTCGAGGACATGGTCAACGTGGCGGAAGAGGTGAAGCGCGTGCGACGGACACTGCCCCTCGCCATTGGCATCACGCTCGTCGTCACCACGACGCTGTACGTGGTGGTCGGGCTGGCCTGCGTGCTGACCGTCCCGCCCCCGGAGCTTCGCGCCAGCGGCGCGCCCCTGGCGCTGGTCTTCGAGCGGGCGAGTGGGGCGTCGCCCGCGGCGATCCGGCTGGTGGGCATCGTCGCCATGGTGAATGGTGCCCTCGTCCAGGTGATCATGGCCTCCCGGGTGCTCTACGGATTGGGGCGCCGAGGCGCGCTTCCGCCTAGGCTGGCGCGGGTGAGTCCACGCACCCACACGCCCCTGCTGGCCACGGGTGCGGTGACGCTGGGCGTGGCGGTCTTCGCGCTGGCCCTTCCCCTGGCCCCGCTGGCCGAGCTCACCTCGGTGCTGACGCTGGTGGTCTTCGCGCTCTGCAATCTGGCGCTCGTCCTGCTGAAGCGTCGGGCGCCGGAGGCCCCCGGCATGCGGGTGCCCGGTTGGGTTCCCGTCGTGGGCTTCCTGGTGAGCGCGGGCTTCCTGGCTTTCGAGGCGGCCACGCGTCTGCTGTCGTGATGGCTTTCCGCGACGTGCCAGGCGTGGGATAATCCGGCCGTGGCCGATCTCGAGCCGCAGATGCGCGCGCTGCGCGAGTCGTATCGAACCCGACTCCCGGGCCTCGTGGCCGAGCTTGCCGCGCTCGTGCACGAGGCGCGTCGGGGGCCGGAGGCCCGCCGGGCCATCCACGCGGCGCGCTGCCTGGCCCACCGCCTGAAGGGCACGGCCGGCTCCTATGGCTTCGAGGCCGCCAGCGCCGAGTTCGCCGTCATCGAGGCGGTCCTGGCACCCGCGGACGCGGCGGCGGAGGCAGGTGGCCTGGGCGTCCCGGACTGGCGGGTGGTGGAAGGGGCGCTGAAGCGGTTGGGCGCGACGGGCTGAGGCTCAATCGATCCAGAGGCCCCGCCGCAGCAGCCAGCCGCGCACGCGGGAACGCAGCAGCGTCGGCTTGAAGGGCTTGGCCAGGTAGTCGCTGGCACCGGCGCGGAATGCCGCGACCACGTCGTCCTCGCTCAGCTTCGTCCCGGTGAGGATCAGGATCGGGACGTTGCGCAGGGCAGGATCGGATTCCTGCCGCAGCTGCCGGCACACCGTGAGCCCGTCGGGGGGCGGGATCTGCATGTCGAGCAAGATGAGATCCGGGCGGGAGGCGCGGGCGTGCTTGAGGGCGGTCTCGCCGTCACCGGCGGTCTGGCTGCGGATCCCGTCGGCTCGGAGAGTGGTATGGATCAGCTCCGAGATGTCCGGGTCGTCGTCGACGACGAGAATGCCCGGGGGCTCCCGGCTCGTCCCGGTCTCGAGCAGGGCCGATGGCCCGGGAGGTCGCGACGGCGCCGCGACGTTTCGTGACAGCAGCGGAATCGTCTGGCCCTCCCGGGCCGCGAACACCTCGAGCGTCACGTCGCGCCCGGCCTCGGCCACCCGGCGGCGGGCCAGCTCCTCCAGGCGATCCACCTGCGCGTCGTCCCGCTCCGGATCGTGGTGGAACAGGGCCAGGCGACGTGCGCCCGCGGCGAGGGCGTAGTCGACGACGCGCTCCACGGGGCTGTGTCCCCATCCCGCGCGCCCCGGGAACTCGTCGAGCCGGTACTGTGCGTCGTGGATCACCAGGTCGGCGCCTTCGAGGAAGCTCACGTGCCGGCGGTCCTCGTGGTGCACCGGGCTCTCGCCCGGGCCCGCGTCCCGGGGATGCAGCGTGTGAGGCTCGTGATCCGTGGCGTAGACGACACTGGCACCGTCGGCCTCGACGCGGTAGCCGAGGGTCATGGCGGGGTGGTTCAGATACTGGGTGGTGACGCGCGCGCCGTCGGCCGGGAAGCTTCCCTCCTGGAGGTCGTGAAAGCGGACGCGCGCCTCGAGCGCGGTCAGGGTGATGGGATGGTAGTCGTAGGACATCTGGGCCCCGAGAACCGTCTCGATGTGATGCTGGCCGTCGCCGGGCGCATAGACGTCCCAGCGACCGTTCGCGTCGAACAGCGGGCCGAAGAACGGGAAGCCCTGGATGTGATCCCAGTGGGTGTGGCCGATCAGCAGGTGGCCGCGCGTCGCGGACCGTCCGGGCGCCGTGAGTGCCCGCCCGAGCTCGTGGATGCCCGTGCCGCAGTCGAGGACGAGAAGCGTCCCGTCGTCGGTGCGAATCTCGACGCAGGCGGTGTTGCCGCCGTAGCGGAGCGTCGTCGGGCCCGGCTTCGGAAACGAGCCGCGTGTGCCCCAGAAACGGACCCGCATGTGTTTCTCCGCGCTCTGCGGGCGCCCATCCGGGATCCAGTCTCGTCTCGGGAGCCTCCGAGTGTCAAGTGCGGCGACACGCCGCCCCGATGGCGCTGGATTCCCGCCGGGGGCGAATCCCTGGGGGCCCGGGAGCGTCCGAGTCGGCTCCGAATGGCACCATGACCACCATGCTGCGCCAACGCTTCGCGCTTCTGGCTGTGGCGACCGGGGCCTTGCTGGCGCTCCTGGGCGCGATCGTCCTGGTGACGTGGCTGACCTTCGACGCCGAGCTGGATCGCGTCCGCAGCGAGCTTCCGGCCCGGATCCTCTCGCGCCCCTTGGAGCTGCGTCCGGGGGCGGACGTGCAGCGTCTGGGTCTGATTTCGCACCTGCGCAGCCTCGGCTACCGGGAGGTTCCGGGAGGAGACCTGCGTCCCGGCGAGTATGCGCGGGAGGGAGCGACGCTGCGTCTGGGCCTGCGCGGCTTCCCGGGGCAGGGGGGCCGCATCGAGTCGCGCGTGGTGCACGTTTCGCTCCACGGCGAGCGGCGCGTGGCGAAGCTCCGGGACGAGGCGGGGCGTCGTCTGGAGCGCGTGCTGGTGGAGCCGCTTCGGCTCGCCGAGCTGCACGGAGCCGAGCCGCGCGGCCGCGAGCCGGTGCGCCTGGAGGAGATCCCGGAGCACGTGGTGGACGCGGTGCTGGTGGTGGAGGACCGGCGCTTCTTCGAGCACGGTGGACTGGACGGGCGCCGCATCCTGGCCGCCGCCTGGGCGAACCTGCGTGCCGGCCGGGTGGTCCAGGGCGGGAGCACGATCACGCAGCAGCTGGTGAAGAACCTGCACCTGGGTCCGGAGCGCTCGCTGACTCGCAAGCTACGCGAGTCGGTGCTCGCCCTCTGGCTGGAGCACTCGCACGCCAAGCAGGAGATCCTGGAGGCCTATCTGAACGAGATCTACCTGGGACAGGAGGCGGGCGCAGCGATCCACGGTCTGGGCCGTGCGGCGCGTCACTACTTCGGAAAGGACCTGGTGGATCTCGAGCTGTCGGAAGCTGCGCTGCTGGCCGGGTTGATCCAGGCGCCGATCCGCTGGTCGCCCTTCGAGCGCCCCGAGGCCGCCCGCGCCCGGCGCAATCGTGTGCTGAGCCTGCTGCGCGAGGCCGGGCGCATCGACGAAGCGGCGTGGACGAGCGCGCGCGCAGCGCCGCTCGGGGTGCGCACGGAGCCGGGCGGGGCACGCCACGCACCCTGGTTCGTAGACCACGTGGAGCGATGGCTCGCGCGGCGCTTCGACGCCTCGGAGCTCGAGCGAGGCGGGCTCACCGTGCTGACGACGCTCGACCCGGCCTGGCAACGGGCTGCGGAGCAGGCCGTGGCGCGTGGCCTGGCGCGCCTGGAGGCTCGCTACGAGCGCCTGCGCCAGGCGGATCCGCCCCTGGAGGCCGCCCTGGTCGCCCTCGACCCGCGCGACGGCAGCGTGCGCGCTTTCGTCGGCGGCCGCGACTACCGGCGCAGCCAGTTCGACCGCGCCACGCTCGCACGGCGCCAGCCCGGGAGCGCGTTCAAGCCGATCGTCACCGTGGCGGCCCTGCGGCCCGACGGCTCCGGACGAGCGCCGTTCACGCTCGCCACGACGCTCGAGGACGAGCCGCTCCAGGTCGTCCGGGGAGACGAGGTGTGGGAGCCCTCCAACCACGACGAGACCTACCAGGGTCTGGTCACGCTGCGGCACGCCCTGGAGCAGTCGCTGAACGTGCCCTTCGCGCGCCTGGGCCAGCGCCTGGGGCCTGGGCGCGTGCTGCGTACGGCCGAGTCGCTGGGGATCGAGAGCCCGCTCGCGCCCGTTCCCAGCCTGGCGCTGGGCGCCTTCGAGGTCACGCTGCTCGAGCTCGTGCGCGCCTACGCGGTGCTGGCGACGGGTGGGCGGCGTCCCGAGCTGCGCGCGCATCGGCTGGTGCTGGACCGCGAGGGCCGTGTGCGCCAGCGCGTGGGAGCGGAGCCCGAGCCTGTCCTCGACCCCGCGGTGGCGTATCTGGTGACGTCCGCGCTGCAGGGGGCCGTGGACCGCGGCACGGGCCGCCGCCTGCGGGCGCTCGGCGTGCGCGGCGCGGTGGCGGGCAAGACCGGGAGCACCAACGACTACCGGGACGCGTGGTTCGTCGGCTACACGCCCGATCGGGTGGTGGGCGCATGGGTCGGCTTCGACGATGGCCGTCCCGTGGGCCTCCCCGGCGCCGCGGCCGCGCTTCCCATCGTGGCCGACTTCTTGAACGCCGTGGGCACGGGCGGCCACGCGACGGGATTCGAGCGCCCGCCGGGAATCGTCCAGATCGCCGTGGATCCCGCCACCGGCCTGCGGGCCAACGACGACTGCCCGGGACAGGAAGAGCTGTTCCTTCCCGGCACCGAGCCCCGCGAGTCGTGTCCCGCACCGCTCACGCGGGGCTACGCCTGGAGGCTGCCCTGGCGGTGGCCACGCGCCTCCCGACGCACCCCGGAGGGTTCGGACCTGTGCCGCATCCAGGTGCGCGGCCTGGCCGGCATGGACCGCGCCCTGGGGCGCTTCCGGGTGAGCTACCGCGTGACCGGGGAGGCGGGAGATCGGGCGGTAGCGTGGCTGGCGGCGCGCACGCGCGGCGGCCGCTACGTCTCGGGCCCGGGCGTGCGGGTGGGGGCGGGGACGTTCCAGGAGCGCGTGGAGCTCAGCCTGAGCGAGCCGCCCACCCGGCTGCTGGCGGTGCTCGAGGTGGGCGAGCGGCGCTGCGCCGATCGCGTGCCGGTCCCGGGCTCCTGACCTACTTCTCGCGCAGCTGGACCTTGTAGTTGCCCCGGCTCTCGTCGTAGTCGAGCTCGATCAGCCCCTTCTCCGCCACCTCTTCGAGCAGGTCGGAGAAGGTGCGGAAGCCGTAGTAGACCTCGTTGAAGCCGGGATGCACCCGCCTCATGGTCTGCTTGACCATGGAGCCCCAGAGCGGCTCGTACTCCGCCTGGAGCGAGCGCACGATCTCGAGCAGCCGGTCGATGGCCTCCTGCTTCTTGCCGCCGCTCTTGCGTCCGGTGTCCCGCGTGACCGGCTTGGCGCGGGCGGCCCGCATCAGGTCGTCGTAGTAGATGAACTCGTCGCAGCCGGCGATGAGCAGGTCCGAGGTCGAGCTCTTCACGCCGCAGCCGAGCACGCGCTTGTCGTTCTCCTTGAGCTTGGAGACGAGCGGCGAGAAGTCGCTGTCGCCGGACAGCAGCGCGAAGGTGTCGATGTGGTCCTTCGAGTAGCAGAGGTCCATGGCGTCCACGACCATGTGGATGTCGGCGCTGTTCTTGCCGCTCACCTTGCTCTGCGGGATGTCCACCATCTCGATGCCGTTGGCGTGGAACTCGCGCACCTGGTCGCG
>JBFGJV010000095.1:0-11538 GCA_041577015.1 Myxococcota bacterium | reverse complement strand
GATGAAGAGGTCGGCGTCGTGCAGCTTGCGGATGAAGCTCGGGCGCGCCTCCACGAAATGGGGGTCCTGGACGCCCTTCGCCAGCACCGTCACCGAGACGGCGTCCCCGCCCACCTCGCGGGCCAGACTCCCCAGGTCCGGGAGCGTGGCCACGATCTCCAGCGGCTGCGCCGCGGTCGCCTTCGGGAGCACCGCCGCGAGCAGCGTGAGCGCCGCCGCCAGGGGGATTACCCTGCGCATGGTCGTCCCCTCAGTACGCATGGGCCGGGTGGGAGCCGAACAGGATCTCGAAGCCGGCCCAGACCGAGTGCACGTCCTCGTCGGCGAGGAAGGAGGCGCGATCGTAGTTGTACTGGAGCCGGAGGCGTGAGAACTCCGAGGGATGGAACACGAGCAGCGGTGAGACCCGATGGCGCACGCTCCGGAAGGGATCGCCGGAGCGCGAGACCGGCTCGAAGCCCGTCTCGCTGCCCTCCACGTTGGCGCCGCTGCCGCTGGCGTACTCGTAACGGAGCCCGGTCGCCCAGTTGCGATGGAAGCCCCAGAGCGTCTGCACGTAGGCACCCCAGTCGCGGAGCGTCTCGTCGCCCACGAACGCCTCGGCGACGGCACCGCTCTCGCACGCGCTCTGCTCCACCGGACAACCGAAGAAGTCGTCGGCGTGGTAGCGGCGCCGCATGACCTCACCCTCCAGGACGACGAAGGGCCAGCCGCGATCGGTCTGGAGCGGGCGCCACTTGGCCACCACGTCGGCGCCGTAGATCAGGGTGCGCCCGTCGGGGCCCGTGGCGTTGGGGCCGTGCAGGAAGGAGGCGCCGAGCTGCGCGCTCCAGGTGTCCGAGAGGTCGAAGCCGTTCACCCAGCGCACGAGCTGGACCAGGTCGTTCGGGCTGTGGGTCCCCTCCTCGGCGAAGGGCCGGCCGCCGGGGGGCCGCTCGGCGAAGACCTCGTCGTTGGCCAGGAAGCTCACCATCGTCTCGCCCTTGGCGGTCTGGGCGCCCACGTGGAGCTCCGAGTACCAGGGAAGGGGCGTGAGCCAGCCGAGCCGGAAGCCGGGGCCGCGCATGCCGTCCCCTCCGAAGAGGCGCGAGAGGATCACCGGCTGGTCCTGCCAGTGCCAGGCGTGCGGGTGCTGGGTGTTCAGGCGCCCGAACTCGGTGAAGAAGTGACCTACCTGGAGCTGGAGCCCCGCCTCCGCGAGTCCGAAGGGGAGCTGCTGCGTGGTCAGGAAGGCCTCCTCCAGCTCGACGACGGTCTCACCCTCGGCGTCGAGGAAGTAGTGGACGTGAGCCTCGCCGCGGAAGAAGGGATCCACGGCTCCGAGCAGCGAGAGCTCCGCCTGCTGCATCGTGAAGCCCCGTTGACGCGGGTCGTGCTCTCCACCCTGGAGGAGCTCGAGCTCCGCGTCCACGGCGCTCGAGCCGCCGGCGGCGGCGAGGATGTCGAGGGAGACGTCCAGCAGCTGCAGGTTGACGCGTCCCACCGAGCGCGACGGCAAGCCGCCCGCGGCGCCGCTCGAAACGGGCGTCGTCTCGCGCCTGCGCGCCAGGGACTCGGCGGCGCGCGCCTCGTCCCGGGCGGCCTGGACCTCGTTCTCGAGCCGGCGGACGGTCTCCTGCAAGGCTCGATTCTGCTCGGCGAGCGCCTGGACGCGACGTTCCAGCTCGGGTCCTTCGGCGGGGGCGGCCCCCGCCAGTGCGATGATCCAAAGGCCGAGCGCGGGTGCGCCCAGCCGACGTGCCGGCCCCATGGCCTTCCTTCCTCCGGGTGCTGCCGGACCAGGCTGCCTTCCCGCGCGGGGCGGGAATCCTGAAGTTCCGAGAGGGGGAGAGAGTCGAAAAGGATCAGGCGAAGGGAGGTGCCCGGGGGGGATGAGCAACGCGTTGCCCGTCGGAAGGCACGGGCGCGAGGTGCGGCAGGGTTGCCGGGAGGCCCGTCCGGACGGTGCGCAGCGAGGGAGTCGCGGAAACGCGCGCCTTCGAGCGGAAGCCGGAGAGCGCGCTGCAGAGCGGACAGCCCGCTTCGTCCGCTGCGGCGGCCGGGGTGAAGGCTCCGGGGGATGCGGTCCCCACGGCCGGGCGCTCGGCGCGCACGAGCGTCTCGTGCGCGGAGGCGCCTTCGTGGAGGCTCGCGGCCGACGCCGGGGCCAGCGTCGCGAGGACCATGGTTATCGCGAGGATCGTGTGCCCCGCCTTCGCCATGCAAATTTCCCTAGCCCAAGCGTCGCAACGCGGCAACAGTGGCTATGCTCCGTGATCCATCGAGGAGGGACCCGCATGCGAGCCGACACGCCCGGCCGCGCGCCCGAGCGCCGCGGCCTGACCGAGCTCTACGAGGACGTGCGCGCCGCCACCGAGCGGCTGTGTGCCCCGCTCTCGCCGGAGGACGCCGTGGCGCAATCCATGCCCGATGCGAGCCCCGCGAAGTGGCACCTGGCGCACACCACCTGGTTCTTCGAGACCTTCGTGCTCGAGCCCGCCTTCTCCGGCTACCTCGTCTTCGACCCTGCCTATCGCGTTCTGTTCAACTCGTACTACAACACGGTGGGTGCGCAGCATCCGCGGCCCAGGCGGGGCCTCCTCACGCGCCCCGGGCTGGAGGAGGTGCTGGCGTACCGTCGCCACGTGGACGCACACCTCCGGGAGCTGCTCGTGAAGCCCGGCGCGGTGGACGAGCCCCTGGCGCAGGTCATCGAGCTGGGCCTCCACCACGAGCAGCAGCACCAGGAGCTGATCCTCACCGACGTCAAGCACCTGCTGGCGCAGAACCCGCTGCGGCCCGCCTGCTTCGAGGCTGCCGGCGTGTCCCGGGGCGAGGCGCTGCCGCTGCGCTGGCACGCGTTTCCCGGCGGCCGCGCCACGATCGGGGCAGCCGGGCAGGGCTTCGCCTTCGACAACGAGCGCCCGCGCCACGACACCCTGATCGAGCCCTTCGAGCTGGCTTCCCGCGCGGTGACGAACGGCGAGTTTCTCGAGTTCGTTCTCGACGGTGGCTACGACCGGCCGGAGCTGTGGCTCTCGGACGGCTGGACCGCGGTGCAGCGCCAGGGCTGGCGGGCACCGCTCTACTGGGAGGAGCGCGACGGCGCCTGGGAGCTGCAGACGCTCGCCGGCCCGCGCGAGGTACGCCCCGAGGAGCCGGTCTGTCACGTGAGCTACTACGAGGCCGACGCCTTCTCCTCCTGGGCGCAGGCGCGGCTGCCGAGCGAGCAGGAGTGGGAGACGGCCGCCGCGGAGGCTCCGGTGCGGGGCAACTTCGTGGAGCGCGGCCGCTTCCATCCCGTGCCCGCCGACGAGGGGGACCCACGGCGCCCCGTCCAGCTCTTCGGCGACGTCTGGGAGTGGACTTGCAGCTCCTACGGGCCGTATCCGGGCTATCGACCCCCCGCCGGGGCGCTCGGGGAGTACAACGGCAAGTTCATGTGCAACCAGCTGGTGCTGCGCGGCGGCTCCTGCGCCACTCCGCGCTCCCACGTGCGCGCCAGCTACCGCAACTTCTTCTACCCGGACGCGCGCTGGCAGTTCAGCGGCCTGCGGTTGGCGCGCGACCCGAGCTGAGCCTCGGCGCGGCGGCGCATGCGCCTGGGCGAGCTCGTCGAGACCTCGCGACGGGTGCGCTCCACGCGCAGCCGGCTCGAGAAGATCGGTCATCTGGTGGCCTGTCTGCGCCGCGCCGCGCCGGACGAGGTGGCGCTGGCGGTCGACTACCTGAGCGGGCGTCTACCGCAAGGGGCGATCGGCGTGGGTCCGGCCACGCTGCGTCACGCGCAGCCGGACGCCGCTCCCGCCGGGCCCACGCTCGAGCTCCGGCGCGTGCACGAGGGCTTCGAACGCATCGCCGGCGCGGCCGGCGCCGGCGCGGAGGCAGAGCGGCGGCGGCTGCTGGCGGCCCTTTTGGGCGCGGCCACGCGGGACGAGCGGGCGTTCCTGTCGCGTCTCGTGCGGGGCGAGCTGCGCCAGGGTGCCCTCGAGGGCCTGATGGTGGAGGCGGTGGCGCGCGCCGGGGACGTCCCGGCCGCCGAGGTGAGGCGCGCGGTGATGCTCTCCGGCGACCTGGCCGCCGTGGCGAGCGCCGTGCGCGCCCAGGGGAGTTCCGGACTGGCGGGCTTCCGGCTCGAGCCGCTGCGCCCGGTGCGGCCGATGCTCGCCCAGAGCGCCGAGCAGGTGGGCCACGCTCTGGGCGAGCTCGGCGACGCCGCCTTCGAATTCAAGCTCGACGGAGCTCGCATCCAGCTCCACAAGGTGGAGCGGGAGATCCGCGTGTTCACCCGGCGGCTCAACGACGTGACGGACGCCGTTCCCGAGCTGGTGGAGACGGCCCGGTCGCTGCCCGCCCGGGTGCTGGTGCTGGATGGCGAGGCGCTCGCACTGCGCCGGGATGGCTCGCCGCATCCCTTCCAGGTCACCATGCGCCGCTTCGGCCGCCGTCTGGATGTGGCTGCGCTGCGCCGGGAGCTCCCGCTCGGGGCGTTCTTCTTCGACTGCCTGCACCGGGACGGCGAGGATCTGATCGAGCGCGCCGCGGCGGAGCGTTTCACCGCCCTGGAGGGCGCGCTTCCCGGCTCGCTCCGGGTTCCGCGGCTCGTGACCGGACGCCGCGAGGAGGCGGAGGCGTTCCTGCGCCACGCCCTGGAGCGGGGACACGAGGGCCTGATGGCGAAGGCGCTGGACGCGCCCTACGAGGCCGGCCGTCGCGGCGGAGGCTGGCGCAAGGTCAAGCCCTCCCACACCCTGGATCTGGTCGTCCTCGCCGCCGAGTGGGGGAGCGGGCGCCGCCGCGGATGGCTCAGCAACCTCCACCTGGGCGCGCGCGATCCGCGCCGGGGCGGCTTCGTGATGCTGGGCAAGACTTTCAAGGGGCTCACGGACGCCATGTTGGGCTGGCAGACGCGGCGCCTGGAGCAGCTGGTGCTCGGCCGCGAGGGCCACGTGGTCCACGTGCGTCCGGAGCTGGTGGTGGAGGTAGCCTTCGACGGTGTGCAGGAGAGTCCTCAGTACCCCGGCGGACTCGCGCTGCGCTTCGCGCGCGTGCGTCGCCATCGTCCGGACAAGCGAGCCGCCGAGGCCGACACGATCGATGCAGTGAGAGCCCTGCACCTGGGACGCCGCACGGCCGGGACGGAAGCGGTCGGGCCCTGAGGGAGTCGGTCTCAGGCCTCGGGAATCGCCAGCAGCGGACAGGACGTGCGGCGCAGCACGCGCTCGGTCGTGCTGGGACGCAGCCCGCCGTTGCGTCCGCGCGTGGTCATCACGATCAGATCCGGCTGCAACGACCGCGCCGCCCTCACGATCTCGGCGACCGGGCGGCCGGTCGGGCGCAGCCGCTCCCAGCTCCAGGCCGCGTCGTCGGGCAGGCGTACCGCCGGCCCGTCCCGCCCGGACCCGGCGTGGAGCAGGGCGAAGCGGACCTTCTCGCTAGCGAGGGCCCGCGCGAATGCGGCCGCGACGGTGACGGCCGGCTGGGGTCTCGGGCTGCGATTGATGGGAATCAGGACGCGATCGAGGCGAGGGTCGCCGTCCTGGTCCGCCACGAAGCCCCGGGCGCCCTGCGGCACGAAGAGCGTCATGATTCGGGTCCTGCGCGCCAGGGGCTCGGCCACGGAGCGGTGGAGCCAACGCGAGGCTCCGCGGCGACCGTGCGTGGCCAGGACCAGCAGCTGGGCGGGATGGCTGCGGGCGTAGCCCAGGATCGCCTGGACCACGTCCTCTTCGTGCGCCGAGATCTTCTCCACGGAGATGCCGAGCTTCGAGACCGAGGCCCGGGAGCTGCCGGCGGGGAGCAAACCCCAGCGCTCCAGGGTCGCGCGGACGGCGGGGAAGTCACGCCAGCGCGTGCCGTGCCGTACGGAGTCCTTGCTCGCGTTCAGGATCGTGAGTCGTGCCCGGCCCAGGAGCGCGAGCTTGAGGGCGTGCGCGAAGGCGAGCTGGCTGGATTCCGAGAAATCCGTCGGATGGAGGATCGAGTCGATGGCCAGCTTCCGAGTCGGCGGCTCGTGCAACAGCTGCTGCCTCTGCGAGCTCCCCCCCGACGCAGAATAGGCGTTCGAGCCGCCCTGGCCAAGCCCATTCAGGCGCTCCCGGATCCGTCCGGAGCCACCTCCACCCGGTTGCGGCCGCCCCGCTTGGCCTGGTAGAGGGCCGCGTCCGCTCGCTCCACGACCTGCGTCCACGCCCCGTGGCCGCCCTGCGCCGGGTCGTATACGGCCGCCCCGATGCTCACGGTCACGACGCCGACGGGGGATCCCTCGTGGGCGATGCCGAGCGCCTCCACTCCGCCGCGAGCGCGCTCCCCGGCCTGGCGAACGCCGGCTCCGTGGGTCTCCGGTAGCAGCATCAGGATCTCCTCTCCGCCGTACCGGTAGAGCGAGTCCGCGCCGCGCAGCACCTCCGAGAGCGCGGCGACGAGCCGCTGCAGCACTCGATCCGCCTCGGGATGTCCGTAGCGATCGTTGAAGCTCTTGAAGTGTGATCCACGTCCAGCAAGGCCACGGCGTACGGCCGCTCGTAGCGGTTTGCCTGGGCGTGATGCTTGTCGAGGGCCGCCTCCATGGCTCGGCGGTTCCCGATCTCGAGGAGTCCGTCCAGCAGGGAGAGCGTCCGGAGCTGCTCGTTCGCCACACGCAGCTCGCGGGTGCGTTCGCCCACCATGCGCGCCAGGGAGGCGCGCTGCTTCTCGATCTGGAGCGTGCGCGCGTTCAGGAGATCGGTCTGCGTGACGAGCCCCGCCAGACGGTTGCCGGCGTCCACCACCACGAGTCGTCGGATGCCACAACGAAGCACGCACTCCATGGCCTCGTCGGCGGTGGAGTGGTCGAAGACCGTGACGGCCGGGCTCGACATCACGTCTCGGGCCGAGGCGGGCAGCGGCTGGCCGTCCAGCTGCGCGGCCAGGACGCCGGCCAGGTCGCGTTCGCTGATCACCCCCACGGGTTCGCCGTCGCGGCACACCACGAGACACGAGAGGCGGGGGAGAGGCCTGCTGGACGGTTCGCCCTAGTGGCGTGTCCCGACGCGGGCACGAGCGGGGGGACGGCGCACGTTCCACACCAGCCCCACCCGCTCGAGTGTCCAGATCAACCACCAGGTGGGGTCGAACTCCCACCAGCGGAAGCCGAGCCGGGCGCTGGCGCAGAAGAAGTGGTGGTTGTTGTGCCAGCCCTCGCCGGCGGTGAGGAGCGCGAGCGCGGCGTTGTTGCGCGAGGTGTCGGTCGTGGCATAGCGGCGGCTGCCGAAGCGATGCGCGAGCGAGTTGATCGAATAGGTGAGGTGCCATAGCAGCACCGTGCCCACGAGGAAGGCCCAGACCAGCGCGGACAGGCCGCCCCATGCGAAGACCGCCGCCGCGAGCCCCAGGGCCGGCAGCGCCCAGAGGCGGTCGAGCGCGCGCAGCTCCGGATAGCGCGCCATGTCGGGAATCACGCTGGTGGGCGTCGTCCAGTAGCGTGAGGAGAGCAGCCAGCCCACGTGGCTCCAGAAGAAGCCGCGACGTGCCGGGGAGTGGATGTCCTCGGGCTGGTCGGCGTAGCGATGGTGGTTGCGGTGGTGGCCTGCCCACCACAGCACGCCCCGTTGGAGCGACGTCTGGGCCCACACCGCCAGCACGAACTGGAGCGCGCGGGAGGTGCGGAAGCTGCGGTGGGCGAAGTAGCGGTGATAGCCCAGCGAGATTCCGATCAGGCGCGCGTAGACGAGGGCGCCGCACAGCGCCAGATCCCCGGCGCTCGGCGGCCACACGAAGGCGCCGATCCCGGCGAGGACGTGGAAGGCGAGGAAGCGCAGATTGCCCCGCCAGTCCGGCTCGTCCCCGGCCCGGGCCGGCAGGCGTTCGAGCACCGGTGCCGGCAAGGTGGGCTCGGTGGGATGGACCGGGCGCGGGAAGGTCGCGGGGGCGGCGGAGCTCATGCCGGGAACATCGGACTCGCGCCGCGGCCCCGCGAGGGGCACGCCGTCAAAGTTCTGTCAAAGCGGGCGGCGAAGCCTCAGGCCTCCGCCTCCAGGCGATAGCCGTAGCCGCGCACCGAGAGCAGGTGCGAGGGCTTCGTCGGGTCGTCCTCGATCAGCCGACGCAGCCGCATCACGAACGTGTCCACGACCCGGGTGCGCGTGTCCGGGTGCAGCTCCCAGACCTCCTCCAGGATCTTCCCTCGGCTCACGGCGCGGCCGCGTCGCTCGTGCAGGTACATCAGCAGCCTCAGCTCCTTGGCGGTGAGCGGACGCAACTCGCCCTGGCGCTCCAGCTCGAAGCGGCCGGGATGCACCGTGCTGGCCCCGATCCGGAAGGCCTCCTCGGGGCTCTCGTCCTTGTCGCGCGACGCTCGTCGTAGCAGCGTACGCACGCGTGCCAGCAGCACCGGCAGCGAGAAGGGCTTGGTCAGGTAGTCGTCCGCCCCACGATCGAGCCCCTCCACGATGTCGCGTTCCGAGTCCCGGGCCGTGAGCAGGAGCACCGGCACCGGGTCGCCCCCCTCGCGCAGACGTCGCAGCAGCTCGAGACCGGACATCTCGGGCAGCATCACGTCCAGCAGCACCAGGTCCACGGGCGGTCGCCGGGCCAGGCGTTCGGCGGCGCCTTCGGCGCTGTCACGGAGCTCCACGCCGTAGCCTTCGGCCTCCAGGTTGAAGGCCAGCCCACGCGCAATGTTGGGCTCGTCCTCCACGAGCAACACGCGAGGCTTCACGCCACGGCTCCGGGCAGCCGTACCACGAAGCAGCTGCCGTGTCCGGGGCCTTCGCTGCGCGCTCGCACGGTGCCGCCGTGGGCGCGCACGATGTTCTTGACGATCGAGAGGCCGAGGCCCAGCCCGCGCCGTCGCCCCGACACGGGCGGCAGCTGCTGGAAGGGCTGGAAGATGCGACGCAGCGCGGCGCGCGGAATGCCGACGCCGTGGTCGCGCACGTGAACCTCGAGCCGGTCGGCGCCGACTGCGGCCAGGGAGACCTCCACCGGCCCCTGGGAGCCGGCGTGCCTGACCGCGTTCTCCAGCAAGTTGCGGAACACCACGCGCAGCTGCTCGAGGTCGCCGCGTACCAGGCTGCGCGTGGGAAGCTCGAGACGGATGCGATCCGCTTCGAGCCCGTGGCGGCGGCGGACCTCGTCCGCGCAGCCTCGAATCAGCGGCACCAGGTCCAAGGCGCTGCGCGCGGCATGCTCGGGCTCCGTGCGCGCCGCGCGCAGCACGTGGTCGATGATCCCGCCCAGCCGCGTCACCTCCTCGCGCATGATGCCCACGAACTCGCGGCCGCGCGCGGGGTCGAGGTCGGGCTTGTCGAGGGTGTCCAGGGCCAGGCGCAGCGAGGCCAGGGGCGTCTGGAGCTCGTGGGTCACGGCGTCCAGAAAGGCCTGCTGCCGCTGGTTGGTGCGGATCTCTCGCACGAGCCACACCGTGAGCAGCAGGCTGGCCGTGATGATCGCGCAGAAGAACAGCGACCCGAGCACCAGCAGCACCCAGTGAACCGCGGTGAAGCCCTCCACCAGGGCGCGAAACTCCCGCGCCACCAGGATCTGCCACCCCACCGTGAGAATGACGGTGAGGGCGATCAGGACGGACGTGATGCTGATCGGGACGGAGACGCGCGGGCGTCGCATCGAGGCGGGAGAGTAGCCCGGTGGGCGCCGCGCCGCTGGGTGCCCTATTGGAGGTCCGGCGGGGTCACGCGGTCGATCCAGGCGCGATAGTCGCCCGGATAAGCCACTGCCCGCTGTCGCTCCTGCACGCGGGCCAGGTGGCGCGCGAGCGTCTCGGGAGCGTGAGGTGGCATCGAGACGGTGGCCCGTTCGACGCGGTCCGCCACGCGCGCGGCCGTTTCGCGCGGTCCCGCCAGCAGCGCCTCCTCTCCGGCGTGGCCCTCCTCGCCCAGCCCCAGGAAGCGCGCGATTACGTAGGCGGAGACCGCCGTGGCGTGCTTGCGCGACGCCACGATGTTGCCCTTTCCGGTCACCACGTTGCCGGCGGAGAACACGGTGGGGTAGCCCCCGAGCAGCCCCAGATCCCAGTCCGTGAACCGGAACAGCTCGCCCTTGGTCTCGATGCCCGGAATCGGCTCGGGAATGCTTCCGATCGAGCTCACCACGAAGGAGCCGCGACGCTCGAAGGTCGTGTCGGTGGGGGCGAGGCGGCCCTCGTCCATCCTCGTGCGCCGGAAGCGCAGCCCCACGAGCCGGTCGTCCTCGACGACGAGGCCCTCCGGAGCGGCCAGCGGCTCGACGCGGAAGCGATACTTCTCCATGGCCTTCTCGAGCAGCTTGCGCCGCGCGGTGCGCACCTTGGCGACGCGATCCGGCGCGGCGTCGGGCGGGATCTCCACCAGCGGCATGTCCTCGATCCGGCGCCGGTAGAACAGCGTGCAGCCGGCGAGCCCCAGGTCCTCCCAGGCCAGCCCATGGGCGGCGAGGATCTTGGGAATCCCCTTGACCTCCAGCTCGAGCATCGAGGCCTCGATGCCGCGCTTCGCCAGGGCGCTCCGCGTGGTCTCCAGCATCAGGACCTTCACCACGTCGATGGAGGCGAGACCGCCGCCCACCACGAGCGCATCGTCCTCGGGAACGAAGCGCGGGCCGTCGTAGCCAGCCTCCTCGGCGTGGTTGAACCAGACGACGAAGGGGTTCTGGTAGACCAGCCCCTTGCCGATCCAGACGTCGGCACCCTCGATGGGGAGCGGCCGGTCCCTCCAGGCGCCGCAAGCCAGCACCACGGCGTGGAAGCCCCAGCCTCGCACCAGCTCGGCAAAGTCCAGATCGCGGCCGACGTGGCTGAGGGGAACGAAGTGGACCTGCGGGTGGTCCAGCTTGCCTCCGATGACCTCGTACTCCTTGCGTCGCAGCGCCACGTGCCAGCGTGGCAGGCCGTCCTCGACCTTTCCGTAGGGCCGCGGGTTCTGCTCGAACACCACCACCTGGACGCCGCGCTCGGCGAGGCGGCCGGCGATCTCGGCGCCCGCGGTGGCGCCGCCGATCACGCCCACGAGGTGGGCGGGAGAGTCCGGGGTGGGCCTGGCCATCGGGGAAGATCCAGGATGGCATCTCCCCGGCGGGCACTCAACGCCGCTCGCTCGCCGGGCCGGCGCGGGCGGGGCGGGATGTGCCAGCGTGGGCCGCAAGGCCTCACGGATGAGGCGAGATGCCACATCCAGCGCCCGTCGGGGAGTCGCGCAGGATGCCCACCTGGACCGGAGTTCGACCTGCCCGCCCGGGGGCGCCCGACACGTCCCGTACGCCGGACGCGCGGGACGTCGCGAGCCGGCACGGGACTTGCTCGGACCGAGGGCCGGGGGCGCGCGCACGAGATGTCCGAAGCCGGCCGCCGCGGTCTTCCCACCCGCCGCGACGCACTGCGCATTCTCGCCCTGGGCGGCGCCGCAGGCGTGGCCTGGCGGCTGGGCCTCGCGGGCCCCGGGCCTCGCCACGGCGTGAGGCGCGCCCGCCTGCTGATGGGCACGCACGTCGAGCTGCAGGTGATCGGCGACGATCGCGAGGCGGCGTCGGCGGCCGCCGAGGCGACGCTGGCCCACATGGCGGAGCTGGAGGCGCTGTTGAGCCGGT
>JBFGJV010000094.1:0-11590 GCA_041577015.1 Myxococcota bacterium | reverse complement strand
GAGCGCGGCGCGCACGGCCTCCACGTACGCCTGGGGCGGGGTGGGCTTGAACTCGTCCTGGAGGTCGTCGGGGATTCGGGGCGGCTCGACCCAGACCGGCAGCGGGAACTCCCGCTCGTCCCAGCGGCAGAAGAAGACGAGTTCGCGGCCGTCGCGCTCGGTACGATGCGCCATGAAGGGCAGGTAGTTGGGATCGCGCACCTCCGTGCGACCGGCGCGAAAGGCGGCGTAGTCGTGTCGCGTGGGCGTCCAGGGGGCGGTCTGCGTCGGGGCCGCTGGCGAGCAGGCGCAGACGCCGAGCAGCAGGGCGGCCGTCCCCGCCTTCATCGGCGACCCCGCCCGCGCAGGACGCGCCGCATCTCGCGCTCCTGCTCGCGGCGGCGGATCGTCTCCCGGCGATCCACGGTGCGCTTGCCCCGGGCCAGGCCCAGCTCCACCTTGGCCCGCCCATCGCGGAAGTAGAGCGAGAGCGGGACCACGGTGAGGCCGCGCTCGGCCACCCGCCCCGCCAGCCGCGCGATCTCGCTGCGATGCAGCAAAAGCTTGCGCTCCCGGCGCGGGTCCGGGTTCTCGCGCCCCGCCTGGGTGTAGGGGCTGATGTGGAGGTTGACGAGAAAGGCCTCGCCGCCGCGGAAGGTGGCGTAGGCGTCCGAGAGGTTGGCGCGCCCGGCCCGCAGCGACTTGACCTCGGGCCCGAGCAGGACGAGCCCCGCCTCCACGGTGTCGAGGATCTCGTACTCGTGGCGCGCGCGGCGGTTGGTGGCGATGACCTTGCGGCCGTCGGCCGGCATCGCGCGATGCTAGCCGACGTCTAGTCCCGGATGCGATTGGCCTCGTCCACGAAGACGCGCCGGGCCTTCCAGTCCCGCGCCTCCCGGTCGTCCACCTGCACGAAGCTCGCGATGATGACCACGTCGTGGGGCTTCACGAGGTGGGCCGCGGCGCCGTTCACGCAGATCTCGCCGGAGCCGGGCTCGGCGGGTATCGCGTAGGTGCGCAGGCGGGCACCGTTGGTGCAGTCCCACACCTCCACCGACTCGTAGGGGAGGATGTCCGCGGCCCGCAGCAGGTTGGCGTCCACCGAGATGCTGCCCTCGTACTCCACGTTGGCTTCGGTCACCGTGGCGCGGTGGATCTTGGACTTGAGCATGGTGCGGGTCATGAGGGGTCCTCCAGCACACGATTGTCGATCAGGCGCACGCGGGCGCCCGGCTCGGAGCCGGGGAGGTGCACCGCCAGGGCCAGGAGCGCCGGGCCCGCCAGCCGCTCGCGCGCCGGCTCGAGCGTCTCCGGGTCGCGCAGCTCGGCGTAGTCGAGCTCCGCGTCCGGCGCCTTGGCCAGCTCGCGCCGTACCAGGGCCAGCAGGGCGTCGCGGCGCCGCTCGCCCGCCGCGCGGGCCGCCTCCGCGGCGTCGAGCGCGCGCACCAGGGCGGTGGCCTGCCGGCGCGCGGCGGGAGCCAGGTTGCGGTTGCGGCTGGAGAGCGCCACGCCGTCGGGCTCGCGCACGATGGGCGCGCCCACGATCTCTACCTCCAGCAGCAGGTCGCGCGCGAGGCGCCGGATCACCAGGAGCTGCTGGAAGTCCTTCTGGCCGAAGACGGCGACGTGGGGACGGGCGGCCAGCAGCAGCTTGGTCACCACGGTGGCGACGCCCCCGAAGTGCGTCGGCCGCGAGCGGCCGCACAGGGGCTCGGCGAGCGCTCCCACCTCGACCCGGGTCTGACCTCCCGGCGGGTACATCTCGGCCACGCCCGGCGTGAAGACCACGTCCACGCCCGCGGCCCGGCAGCGGTCCAGATCGCGCTCCAGGTCGCGGGGATAGTGGTCCAGGTCCTCGCCCGGACCGAACTGGGTGGGGTTCACGAAGATGGAGACGACCACGCGCTCGGCGCGTCGGCGGGCGGGCTCCACCAGCGACAGGTGCCCCGCGTGGAGCGCACCCATGGTGGGCACCAGGGCGACGCGGGCGCCCGCGGTCCGCTCGGCCTCGCTCCAGCGGCGCAGCTCGCGCACGGTCTCGATGCGTCGCACCGCTCAGCTCCGGTAGCTGTGCTCGTCGCCGGGGAACTTGCCGTCGGCGACCTCTTCGGCGAAGGCGCGCGCCGCCTGGCCCGCCAGCGCGCCGAGGTTCGCGTACTGCTTCACGAAGCTCGGCGTCCACTCCGAGAGGCCGAGCAGGTCGTGCATCACCAGCACCTGACCGTCGCAGTCGACGCCGGCCCCGATGCCGATGGTGGGGATCGAAAGCGTCTGGGTGATCTCGCGCGCCAGGTCGGCCGGCATGCCCTCGAGCACCACCGCGAAGGCGCCGGACGCCTCCACGGCGCGCGCGTCCGCAAGCACACGCGCGCGAGCTCGCTCGCCGCGGCCCTGGACGCGGTAGCCGCCCATGCGGTGCACGGCCTGGGGCGTGAGACCCACGTGTCCCATCACGGGAATCTCGGCGCGCACGATGCGCTCGATGGTCTCCGCCACCGAGCTTCCGCCCTCGAGCTTGACGGCGTGGGCGCCACCCTCCTTCACCAGACGGATGGCCGCGCGCACGCCGTCCTCCGGGCCGGTCTGGTAGGAGCCGAACGGGAGGTCGCCGATCACCAGCGCGCGCCGGGCACCGCGGGCGACGAGGCGCGTGTGGTAGACCATCTCGTCCAGCGTGACCGGAAGCGTGGTGTCCCGACCCTGCACCACGTTGCCCAGGCTGTCCCCCACCAGCAGGCAGTCGATGCCCGCGGTGTCGAAGAGCCGCGCGAACAGGAAGTCGTACGCCGTGAGCATGCTGATGCGCTCACCGCGGCGCTTGCGTGTGGCGAGGGTGCGGACGGTAACCCGCTGCTCGCGGGAAGCGGCCTGGATCGCGGACATGGGCGCCTCCGTGTGCCGGAGGCGCGCGAGGGACCGCTCGTGCGATCCGCTCCTTGGCCTCCGTCTCGGTCCGCGAGGGATCCGAGCGTTGGCTGGGAAAGCGGCGCTTTCTCGTTCGTGTCGCGTCGATGAGGATCGCACCGCGCGATTCCTCTCGACGCTCGAAAAATACTCACCCGAGGGGGGACGTCAAGTCAAGGCCCGAGCCAGGGCCCGCCAGCGCTCCGGCTCCACGGTCTCGGCCCGCGCCTCCCCGTCGATGGCGCAGGCGGCCAGGGCCTGGCGCAGCAACGCGTCCGAGGGGGCGGGCCGGAGACCGCCCCGAAGCGCGTTGCGAAGCGTCTTGCGGCGCTGGCCGAAGGCGGCCCGCACCACGCGCTCCACCCGCTCCAGCTCGCCCGCGCCGAGCTCGGCGTCGGCGCGCGGCGTGACGCGCAGCACCGTCGAGACCACGCGCGGCACGGGATGGAAGCAGCGCGGAGAGACGTCGAAGAGGCGCTCCACCCGGGCCACGAGCCGATGCAGCACGCCGAGCGAGCCGTAGTCGCGCCCGCCGGGCGGGGCCAGGATGCGCTCCGCCACCTCGCGCTGCACCATCACGGTCCAGCCGCGCAGCACGTGACGCGCGCCCAGCAGCTTGCGCAACAGCGGGGACGAGACGGCGTACGGGAGGTTGGCCACCACGCGCAGGCCGCCCGGCGCCTCGTCGGCGAGGGCGACGAGATCCAGCTCCAGGGCGTCCGCATGACGGAGCTCCACGTGGGCGGGCAGCTGTGCCTCCTCGCGCAGCGCCGCCACGAGTCCCGCGTCGATCTCCACCGTGACGACGCGCTCGGCCCGGGCGGCCAGGGCCTCGGTCAGCAGCCCCAGGCCGGTGCCGATCTCGAGCACCGTCTCGCCAGGACGGATGCCGGCGGCGTCGGCGATGCGCCGCGCGACGCCGCCGTCCACCAGGAAGTTCTGGCCGCGATCGCGGTGGGCCGCGAGACCCCGCCGCGCCAGGCGCGCGCGAACCGATTCCCCCGCCTTGCTCATCGCAGCGGCGCGCGCGCGAAGGCTCCCAGATCCCAGGCGTCGTGCTCACCCCGCGCCAGGCGGCGCGCCCCCGCCGCCGCGACCATGGCAGCGTTGTCCGTGCAGAGCTCCGGGGGCGGGAACACCACCCGAAAGCCCTCCTCGCGGCCCGCCCGCTCGAGCTCCGCCCGCAGACGGTGGTTCGCCGCCACGCCGCCCACTACGGCCAGGCGCCCCACCCCCTCCTGCGCCAGCGCCCGCCGCGCCTTGGCCACCAGGACGTCGGTCGCCGCCGCCTGGAAGCCGGCGGCGAGGTCGGCGCGCGCGCGCGCGTCGAGTGGAGCCCGACGCTCCACCTCCACCGCCACGGCGGTCTTGAGCCCGCTGTAGGAGAAGTCCAGGCCCGGGTCGGCCTGCATCGGACGCGGAAACGCGATGGCGTCGGCGTCGCCGGACTCGGCCAGGCGCGCCAGGGCCGGCCCCCCCGGATACGGGAGGCCCAGCAGCTTGGCCACCTTGTCGAAGGCCTCGCCGGCGGCGTCGTCCCGGGTCTCCCCCAGCAGGACCGGCGGCCCCTCGGACTCGACGCGGTAGAGCGCCGTGTGCCCCCCGGAGACGACCAGACCGAGGTAGGGCGGGCTGAGCTCCGGGTCGGCGATCTCCGCCGAGGCGAGGTGACCGGCCACGTGGTGGACGCCCACGAAGGGCCGTCCGATGCGAAGCGCCAGGGCCTTGGCGAAGCAGAGACCCACCAGGAGCGAGCCCACCAGGCCGGGCCCGGCGGTCCCGGCCACGCCGTCCAGCTCCCGGGCCGACTTCAGACCGGCGGCCCGGATCGCCCGGCGTACGACGGAGGAGACGTGGCGCACGTGGTCCCGGGAGGCCAGCTCGGGGACCACACCACCGTAGGGACGGTGGACGCCCGCCTGCTCGTGGACGACGCTCGACAGCACCTCGCGGCCGCCGCGCACCACCGCCGCCGCCAGCTCGTCGCACGAGCTCTCGATCCCGAGGATCAACCCATGCGGCGCTCGAGACGCTCCTGCTCCGCCTTGCAGTCGATGCAGAGCTCGGCCACGGGACGCGCCTCGAGCCGCTTCAATCCGATCTCCTCGCCGCACTTCTCGCAGTGGCCGTATTCGCCGTCCTCGATCTTCTGGAGCGCGGCGTCGATCTTCGCCAGCAGGCCCCGCTCCCGCTCCCGCAGGCGGCCCATGAAGGCCAGGTTCACCTCGGAGGAGGCGGTGTCGATCTCGTCGGGGAAGTCGTCGGGGTCGAGGTGGATGTCGCCCGAGAGCGTCTTGCGGGCGTTCCCCAGGATCTGGTCTCGTTGCTCCGCCAGCAGCTTGCGGAATCGCTCGCGTTCGCGCTTCCTCACGTCCTCGCTCCCCTTCTAGCCGGGTCCCAGCAGCTCGAGCTGCCGCTTCGCTTCCGTGGCGCGGGGCGACTTCGGATACTCCCGAACCACCCGCTCGAAGGCCTTGCCCGCTGCCTTTGCGTAGCCCGGTCCCAGCCGGAGCAACGCCTCACCCTGTCGGTACAGGGCCTCGGGAGCCTTCTCCCCGTCGGGGTAGCGTGCCACCACGTCGTCGAAGCGCAGGATCGCGGTCTTGTAGTCCCCCTGCTTGAAATGACAGTCGGCCAACCAGAAGGCCGCGTCGTCCGCGTATGGGGAAGACCCCCAAGTCTGCAAGAAGGTCCGGAAGCGGTCAATACAGGCTTCCACCTCCCCGTTGCGCCACGACGCGTACGCCTCCCGATAGGCCGCCACCTCCTCGGCCGTCGCACCCTCCTCGCCGCCGGGCGCTCCCGCGGCGGCCGGCGCCGCGCCCGGGGTGGCGGCGCCGCCCTCGGCCGCCTCCCGTCGCGCCGCCTTCGCCTCGTCCAGCGCCCGCGACGCCTGGTGCTCGACCACCTCGAGTCGCCCCTGGAGCTCCGCGATGCGCGCGTCGAGAGCCTCGAACTCCGCGCCCAGGTCGGCCACCCGCTCCTGGCTTCCCCGTCCGAGCGTCGAGTCGCGCTTCATGGTCAGCACTTCGCGCTCGAGCTTGCGGAACTCGGCCACCGAGACGCATCCGCTCAACATGACGACGGCGATCCACGCCGCCCCGAGCCCCCATCGCGTCATCACGCCCCTCCTCTCTCCCGCCCGCCGCTAGCGAGGATACGGCCCCCAGGCGGGACTCTTGTCGGCGCCTCGCTCGTCGGTCAGGCGACGCAGGTTGTGACCCGTGACGTCGATCACGTAGAGGTCCGAGCGCCCCCGGCGCACGGTCTGGAACACGAGCTTGCGGCCGTCCGGCGACCAGCTCGGGCTCTCGTCGCTACGCGGATGGGTGACGAGCGGGGCGTTCACGCTTCCCTCCGGATCGATCAGCCAGATGTCGAACTGCCCGCCCACCCGGGTCTGGTACGCCACCCAGCGGCCGTCCGGCGACCAGGCTGGAGCGGCGTTGTAGCTGCCGTCGAACGTGAGCCGGCGCACATTGCCCCCGTCGGCGTCCATTACGTAGACGTGGGGCGCCCCGGCGCGGTCCGACACGAAGGCGATGCGGCGGCCGTCCGGCGACCAGGTGGGCGAGACGTCGATGGCCCGGTGCCGCGTCAGGCGCCTCAGGTTGCCGCCGTCCTCGCCCACCGTGAAGATCTCCGGAGCGCCGTCCACGCTGAGCACGACGGCCAGGCGTCCGCCGTCCGGCGCGTAGACGCCCCGGTACTGCGCCCGTCCGGAATTCAGGCGCGGCAGCAGCAGACCCGGCTCTCCCGGTCCGCGCACCAGACGGAAGAGATGCGGCTGCCGCCGGTAGCGGTAGGACATGTAGACGATGGCGTCGCCCTTGGGCGACCAGGACGGGAAGGCGTTGAGCGAGCGGTTGCGGGTGGCGGGGCGCAGGTCGGTGCCGTCCGCGTTCATCACGAAGATCTCGGCGGCGCCCGCGCGCGTGGAGACGAAGGCGATCTCGGTGCCGAACACGCCGCGCTGGCCCGTGAAGGCCTCCACCACGTCGTCGGCGATGCTCCGCGACATGCGACGCGCGTCGCCGGGATCGCCCCGGTAGCGCTTGCGCAGCAGCTTCCGACAGCGTGCGATGTCCCAGGCCCGGAACTCGATCTCGATCTCCGCCGCCCCCTGCCGGATCTCTCCCTCCACGAGGGCGTCGGCACCGCTCTGGCGCCAGTCCGGGCACGCGACCGCGGGCCCGCTGTCCAGGGCCAGCGTCTCCACCGGACCGAGGAAGGCCTTGGGCGAGAGCTCCTGGAACAGGCTCGACCACTCCAGGCCCTTCACGATCTCCCCGCGCACGCGCTCGGCCAGCGCGCGGCCCTCCCCCACGGCCCCGAAGCGCTGCACGGCGGCGCGATAGGCCTCGCCGCCCGGGTCGGTCACGATCACCGCAGGTCGGTCCTCCGCGCGTGCGGTGCCGGCCACGAGCAGCAGAGCCAGAGCGCGAACGAGTCGAAGCACGGTCAGTAATCCTCCGGCCGGAAGACGAAGGGCCAGCGGCCCGCCTCCGGCGGCCTGGGGAGCGGGCTGGCCTTCTGCACCGCCCGGACGACGCTCTCGTCGTACCAGGGGTTGCCGGAGCGCCGCGTCACGCGAGGTTCGCCCAGCACGTTGCCGGCGGCATCCAGATGCAGCTCCACGTGCGTCTCGAGCGGCTGGGTGCGAAAGCCGGGAGCGAGCACCCAGACGCCTCGCACATGGTTGCGCGCCGAGCGCAGCCACGCGGCCACCCGCGGGCTGACGGGCACGCCGGCACGCGCACCGCCGGTTCCGGCCTCCGGCGCCGCCGCCGGACGCGCCTCCGGCGTGGGCCGCGCCTCCCCCTTCTCCTTGCGCAACGAGGCCAGCACGTCTTCGTAGGCCGGAGCCTCCTCCCGGGGCTTGGACGGCGCCGGCGGCTTCGGCTTCGCCACCGGCTTCGGCTTGGGCTTGGGGAGCTGGCGCGACTCTTCGGGCAGCACGGTCTTCTTCTGAACCGGCGGCGGAGGGTTGGGCTCGGGCTTCGGCTCCGGCACGGGCTTCGGCTCGGGCGCCGCCTTCGGGGGCTCCGGAGCCGGTGCGGGGGCCGGCTCGGGAGCCGGCGGGGCGGGCAGGCCGGGCAGACCCACGAGGTCCACCGTCACGACGCCGGGCAAGACGGTCCTCGGGGCCAGGGTCGGCATGGAGACCAGCGCCAGCGCGAGCGCCACGTGCGCGACGCCGGAGACCACGAGGAGACGACGGAAGGTCTTCCGCTGCTCCCCCTCGAAGCGGACCGCCAGGCTCGACACGCACGCCCCCTCAGCCTTCGGGCTCCGTCACGATGCCGAGCTTGGTGGCCCCGGCCCCGCGCACCGCGGCCATGGCCTTCACCACCAGACCGTAGGGAGCCTTGCGATCGGCGCGCAGGTAGATCTCCCGGCTGTTGCGCCCCTCGAACACGGCCTCGAGCTTGTCGCGCAGCTCCTCCAGGGGGATCTCCCGGCGCGCCAGGTAGGTGCGCCCGTCCGCCCGTACGGTCAGGATCAGCGGCTCGTCGGCCAGGCGCAGCGCCTGCGTGGTGGTCTCGGGCAGATCCACGTCGATCCCCTGCTGCAGCAGCGGCGCCGTCACCATGAAGATCACCAGCAGCACCAGCATGACGTCCACGAAGGGCGTCACGTTGATCTCCGAGAGCGGAGCGCCGCCGCGTCCAAGCGGCCCGGGAGGCATCGCGAAGGCTCCTAGCGCCCGGCGGCGCGGGCCTCGGGCACCGCGCCGCCCTCGAAGCGAGCGAGGTCGGCTTCGAACTCGGCGCGGAAGAGGTCGATCGCCCCGGCTACGCGCCGCACCTCGGCGGCGAAGTGGTTGTAGAAGATCGTGGCGGGAATCGCGGCCGCGAGCCCGACCGCGGTGGCGATCAGCGCCTCCGCGATGCCCGGGGCCACCACGGCCAGGCTCGCGGAGCCGGTCTGGCCGATGCCCTGGAACGCGTTGATGATGCCCACGACGGTGCCGAACAGCCCGATGAAGGGCGACGCGCTCGCCGTCGTGGCCAGGAAGGGAAGCCCCCGCTCCAGGCGCGCCGTCTCCCGGGCCCCGCTCCAGGCCAGGTGTCCCACCAGCGCGCGGCGCTTGGCGGCGTCGAGACCCTGCGCCAGCGACTGCCCGGCGTACTTCGCCATGCGGTGCAGCTCCGCGTAGCCGTCCTGGTACATCGCCGCCAGCGGGCTCGCCTCCAGGCTTCGGGACGCCTCGTACGCCGCGTCCAGCGAGCCCTCGTGATAGACCTCGAGGAAGGCGTCGCTATCCTGCTCGGCGCGCTTCACTTCGCGCCACTTGAATACGATGAGTGCCCAGGAGATGACGGAGAGCAGGGCGAGCAGCACCAGGACGAGCTTCACCACGAGTCCGGCCTGAAGGATCAGGTCGAACGCATCGAGGCTCGCGAGACGCCCCCCCCAAGCCGCCCCGGCGACGATCAAGCTCATTATCCTCTCGGAACGACGACCGCAGCAGTCTAGGAGACGGCCCGGGGGCCTTCAAGGAACGTAGGGGGACAAAGAACGTGACGAAGCTCACCGTGGAGACCGCCGAGCCGACGCGCGCCCGGGCGGACCTGCTCGCCGTGCCCCTGCCGGCCGTCGATCCGGAGCGTTGGCGACTGCCAGCGCGGGTGTCCGCGCTGGACCGGGCGCTGGGCGGCGCGATCGGGGCGGTGATCGGGCAGAGGGATTTTCGGGGCCGGCCCGGGGAGAAGCTGCTGCTCTACCCCAACGAGGCCCTCGCGGCGCGCCGCGTGCTGCTGGTGGGCCTCGGCGAGGAGGGGCGCCTGGGCGCCCGCAGCCTGCGGGATGCAGCGGGGCTGGCGGTGGCCGAGGCGGCCGCCCGTGGCGGCGGACGGCTCGCCATCCTGCTGCCCCCCGGACGGGGCGCCCGCGCGGCCGCCGCGGGCCAGGCGCTGGCCGAGGGCGCCGTCCTCGGCACCTTCCGCGCCGACCCCTACCGCACCGAGCGCGAGGAGGAGCCGGCCGAGGTGGAGGAGCTCGCGCTGCTGGTGGAGCGCGGCGCCGACGCGCGCTCCGTGCGCAGCGCCGCCACCCGGGGCACGACGCTCGCGCAGGCCCAGAACCTGGCGCGGCAGCTCTCCAACGAGCCCGGCAACGCGCTCCCGCCTGCCGCCCTGGCGCGCGCGGCCGAGCGCGTGGCGCGCGCGAACGGGCTCGCCTGCCGGGTGCTCGAGGTACCCGAGATGCGGCGGCTCAAGATGGGGGCCCTGCTCGCGGTGGGTCAGGGAAGCCGCAATCCGCCCCGGCTCGTGGTGATGCAGCACAACGCGCCGCAACGCGGACGCAAAAAGGGCCGCTCCGGCGCGCGGCGCCGACCCACGGTGTGCGTGGTGGGCAAGGGCATCACCTTCGACTCGGGCGGCATCTCCATCAAGCCCTCGCTCAACATGCAGGACATGAAGCACGACATGTCCGGAGCCGCGACGGTGATCGGTCTCATGGCCGCAGCCGCGCGCCTGCGGCTCCCGCTCCACCTGGTGGGGATCGTGGCCGCGGCCGAGAACCTGCCCGGGGGCGCCGCCTACCGCCCCGGCGACGTGGTCACCTCGATGTCCGGGAAGACCATCGAGATCCTGAACACCGACGCCGAGGGCCGGCTCGTGCTGGCGGACGCCCTCCACTACGCGCGCACGCAGTTCGAGCCCGAAGCGATCGTCGATCTGGCGACCCTGACCGGCGCGTGCGTGATCGCGCTGGGCCGCTGGGCCTCGGGCCTGTTCTCGAACGACGACCGCCTGATCGAGCGGCTCGAGCGCGCGGGCGAGGCCACCGGGGAGCGTGTGTGGCGGCTGCCGCTCTGGGACGAGCACCGCGAGCACATGAAGAGCGCCTTCGCCGACCTCAAGAACGCCGGCGGGCGTGAGGCGGGCGCCACCACCGCGGCGGCCTTCTTGTCGCGCTTCGTGGGGGAGACGCCCTGGGCGCACCTGGACATCGCGGGCACCGCCTGGACCGAGCAGCCCGGGCCGAGCCAGCCGCGGGGCGCCACCGGGGTGGGCGTGCGCCTGCTGGCCGAGGCGCTGTCGAACTGGAGCGGCGGGCGCTAGGCTCCGCCCCGCGGGGTCGAATCCCGGCCCGCGCTGGATCGTCGAACCGCACGACCAGAACGACGACGACACGGGAGATCCAACACATGGCTCGCACGCTGTTCGGTACGGCCTTGATCCTGCTCCTGGGGGCGCCCGTCGCCCACGCTGCGGATGCCGAGGCGGGCAAGGCCGTCTACGCGGTCAACTGCGCCTCGTGTCACGGGGAGAAGGGCGACGGCAAGGGTCCGGTGGGTGCCGCGCTCAACCCGAGCCCGCGGGACTTCTCGACCGGCGACTTCAAGTTCGACACGGACGGCGACGGCACCGCGGGCAGCGACACCGACCTGGCGGCGGTGGTGAAGAACGGCGCGGCGGCGTACGGGGGCTCCCCGCTGATGGCGCCGTGGGGGCATTTGTCCGACCAGGACATCGACAACGTCGTCGCCCACATCCGCTCGCTAAGAAAGTAAATCGTGTCCCGAATTCTGTTGCTGGCACGGGGCTTGCCTTTTCGGGGGTATGCGCCGTAGCTCGGGAGCCTTCCGACCGCCCTTCTGTCCCCACCCTGCGTGCGATTTCCACCGCCATTCGGGCGGTTGGCACTTCGTGCGCTGGGGCAGCTATCGCCGCACGTGCCCGCGCGTGCGCACCAT
>JBFGJV010000093.1:0-11730 GCA_041577015.1 Myxococcota bacterium | reverse complement strand
CCGGCCCGGCCCGGACCTCCTCGCTTCGGAAGCCTCGGAGGTGGCGGTGGTGACGGTGCACACGGAGGCCGGGACGCTCCCTGGCACGCGCTCCTGGCGATGCCGTTGCGCGAGCACTGCCGCCGTCTTGCGAGCCGCCGAGAAAAAAGCCCCGCGGGCCGAAGGCCCGCGGGGCGATTCCGCCGCCGAGGTGGCGTCCCAGCCTACTGGCCGGGATTCACCCCCAGCGAGTTCAGGGTCGTGAGGGTGAGGCCGCCCGTGGGCAGCCCCTTCTTCTGCTGGTAGGACCGCACGGCCGTCAGGGTCTGCGGGCCGATGCGCCCGTCGATGGGCCCGGGGTTGTGGCCCGCCTCGCGCAGCGCTCGCTGCACGGACGCGATCAGCTCCGGGGTCGTGTTCGTCTGGCACAGCACCGGACGCCACTCCATGCGCTCCTCGGAGATCTTGGCGCGCTTGGTGACCGTCTCGTACTTGGCCGGGATCGCGATGCGGTTCTCCTTGGCCGGCGCCTTGACCTTGCGCACCTGCACGGTCTTGTGCTTGGCCGGGATCTCGGTCAGGCAGAGCCGGTTGCCCGTGCGCTTGCCCGCCGCCGACTGACCTTCGGGCACCCAGCTCACGGCCGCTGCGGCGGTCTGCATGCGCTTGGTCACGGTCTCGTACTGGGCCGGGATCGCGATCTCGCGGGTCGTGGTGGGGGCCTTGAGCACGCGCTTCTTCACGGTCTCGTACTTGGCGGGCACCTCCACCAGGCACATGATCTCGCCCGTGGCGTTGTCCACGCGCTCGATCGGGCCGCGTCCCTTCTTCCAGATCGTGTGGGCCGGCTTCACCAGCACCTTCTCCTCGACCCACTCGTACTGGGCGGGCACCACCTCGAGCTTCTTGGTGGCCTCGCGCTTGAGCACGCGCTCGGTCTCGGTCTTGAACTGGGCCGGCTGGTAGAACTCCACGAAGCACTGGCCGGGATCCACCTTGCCGGGAAGGCCGGCGGACTGCGCCGCGGCGATCATGCTGGCGCTGGCGAGGCCGGACTTCGAGCTGCGACCGGTGCGCCACACGGTGCGCGCCGGCTCGACGAGCACCCGATCCGTCGCCATCTCGTACTGGGCCGGAACGATCTCGATCTTCTGGGTCGCTTCCTGTCTCAGCACGCGCTCGGTCTCGGTCTTGAACTGGGCCGGCACGAGGACCTTGGCGTAGCACTCGCCCGGGCGGGCCTTGGGGAGCACGTCCCCGCCGCCGGCCAGGGAGGGCGGGCGCGCCGCCACGTCGGGCGTCTGGCTGGCGAGCTTCTGGGAGAGCTGCTTCACCTCGGACTGCGTGCGCACGAGCGCCCGATCCTTGTCGCGCAGCTGCTGCTCGAGCGTCGCCAGGCGCTCCTGCTGTACGGCCAGATCCTGCTGCGCGGCCTGCCTCTCGCCGCCGCTGCTGGCGCAGGCGGCCACGGCGAGTCCCGCGAACAGCAGCGGGATCCGTCTCACCCGATTCCCTCCGATCGACATGGGTTCCCCTCCGAGAGCGGATCGAGTCCGCGTTCCAGATCGCATTCCGGCGGGTCCTCCCGGCCGGTCCACGGCTCTGGCTTCTCCCTTCAGCCCCTCGCCCCCCGGGAAGGCGCTCCGGGCGCCCGTTCCGGCACGAGACCGAGACCCAAACGGGCCCCATTTATAACCGACCCGCCGGAGCGGCGCAGCGACGAAACGACCGTCCCTCCGACGGGAGAAGCGTCCGACGGGGTGTGGAGGCCGACTATTCGACACCCCCGGGAGGCGAAGATTGCTTCGCCTCCCGGCCCGACCCGGAGTCCGTTTTCAGGCCTGATGCCGACGGACGGGGGGCGCGAGCCGGGCTGCCAGCCACGCGGGCAGCCGCCGCAGGTCCTCCAGGATCAGGTAGGCGGACGGGACCAGCAGCAGGGTGATCACCGTGGCGAACAGCACGCCGAAGGCCAGGGAGACGGCCATGGGAATCAGGAACTGCGCCTGCACGCTGCGCTCGAGCATCATGGGGAGCAGGCCCACGAACGTGGTGAGGGACGTCAGCAGGATGGGTCGGAAGCGCGCCGCGCCCGCATCCCGGAGCGCCTGCACCAGGGGGACGCCGCGGTTGCGCCGCTCGTTCACGAAGGCCACCAGCACCAGGCTGTCGTTCACGACGACGCCGGAGGCGGCCACGAGACCGATCACCGACACCATGCTGAGCTGCTCGATTCCCATCAGCAGGTGTCCGATCAGCGACCCCACGAAGCCCATGGGGATCACGGCCATGATGATCAGGGGCTGCACGTAGGAGCCGAGCGGCACCGCCAGCAGCGTGAAGATCGCGATCATGGAGAGGGCGTACAGGCGCCCCAGTCGCCCGAGCGTCTCGCGCTGCTCGCGCTGCTCGCCCTCGAACGAGTAGCTCACGGAGGGATGGTCGCGAAGCAGGCGGGGCAGCGCCCCGCTGCGCAGGTCCGCCAGCACCTGGTTCGCGTTGGCCCGGCTCAGATCCACGTCGGCGGTGACGTCGATGACGCGGTTGCCGTTGGTGCGGCGGATGCTCGAGAAGCCCCGGCCGAGCTCCGCGGTCGCCACCTCGCCGAAGGGCACCGCGATGCCATCCGGAAGACGGATGCGCATGTTCTCCAGGTCGCCCAGCGAGCGGCGCTCCTCGGCCGGGTAGCGCACCATCACGGCCACGTCGTCGCGCCCGCGCTGGATGCGCTGGGCCTCCTCGCCGTAGAAGGCCTGTCGCACCTGACGCGCCAGGTCCGCCAGCGAGAGTCCCAGCGCCTCCGCCCCGGGCTGGATGCGGAGCTTCAGCTCCTGCTTGCCGCCGCGGAAGGAGTCCGTCACGTCGAAGACGCCCGGGTACTCGGCCAGGGCGGCCTTGAGCTCGCCGGCCACGACCCGGAGCTCCTCCAGGTCGGGCCCCCGCAGCTGCACGCGGATGGGGTCGCCCGCGCCGAAGATGGAGGACGTGAAGACCAGCTCCTCGGCGTCCGGGATCGGCCCGGTGACCTCGCGCCAGCGCCGGGCGACCTCCACGCTCTTCATGGAGCGCTGCTCCGCCGGCACCAGCTCCACGTTGACCTCGCCCAGGTGCCCCGCGGAGGCACCGCCGAGCCCGCCCATCGGCCCGGACGCGCGTCCCTGCCGCTGGCCATAGGGCTGCTCGCCCACCGAGGCCAGCACGTGGCGTACTGCGGTGTCCTCGGCCCGACTGGCGTCCAGCTCCTCCCGGACCCGCTCGAAGCTCTGCTCCAGGCGCAACACCGCGCGCTCCGTCACTTGGACGGGCGTGCCCTGGGGCAGCGTCACCATGGCGACCACATTGTCGCCCTCGACCCGCGGGAAGAAGGTGAACGGGATCCACCCGCCCGCGACCCATCCCACGGCGAGGAGCAGCACCGACGCCGCGGTCGCCGCGGTCAGGTAGCGCCAGCGCAGGCACCTCTCCAGCAGCGGGCGATAGACGTCGTCGATGCTGCGCTGGAGTCCGCTGGCGATGCGCTCCTGGAGCCGTCGCCAGGCCCGCGAGACCGGGTTGGCAAGCCACGTCTCGCCGCCGTCGCGTCCGTGCGAGAGGTGCGACGGCAGCACCAGCTTGGACTCCACCAGCGAGAAGAACAGCGCGGCAATCACGATGATCGGGATCATCGCGAAGACCTTCCCGAACACGCCGGGCAAAAGCATCATCGGCACGAAGGCGGCGACGCTGGTCAGCACACCGAAGGTGACCGGGATGGCCACCTCCTGCGCGCCGCGGATCGCGGCCCGCAGCCGATCGTGGTCCCGGGTCTGGTGGGTGTGGATGTTCTCCCCGGTCACGATCGCGTCGTCCACCAGGATGCCCAGCACCAGGATGAACGCGAACAGCGTCACCATGTTGATGGAGACGTCGAACGCCGGCATCAGCCAGATGGCGCCCAGGAAGGAGATGGGCACGCCGATCCCCACCCAGAAGGCGAGCCGGAGGCGCAGGAAGAGCGCGAGCAACGCCATCACCATGGCGAAGCCCGTCGCGGCGTTGCGCATCAGGGTGTCGCGGCGCGCGCGCAGGAAATGGCTGTCGTCCTCCCAGACCGTGAGCTCGATGCCTTCCGGCATGCGCGCCTGGGTGCTTCGCACGTACTCCTTCACCGCCGACGCCACGTCCAGGGCGTTCTCCTGGCCGACGCGGAACACCTGCACCAGCACGGAGCCGCGCCCGTCGAAGCGGGCGTAGCGGTCGGTCTCCTCGAAGCCATCCACGACCCTGGCCACGTCGCCCACGCTCACCCGGCTGCCGTCGGGGTGCGTGAGCAGCACGATGCGCTCGAAGTCCGGGCCGCGATACGCCTGCCCCTTGGCGCGCAGCAGGATCTCGCCGCCAGCCGTCTTGAGAGAGCCTCCCGGCAGGTCCAGGGAGGAGCGCCGCACCGCCCGGGCCACGTCGTCGAACGTAAGGCCCCAGCGGCGCAGGGCGCCCTCCGACACCTCGATGGAGATCTCGTAGGGGCGCGCGTTGGTGAGCTCGGCCTGCGTGATCCCGGGAAGCGCCGTGATCTCGTCGCGCACCTGCTGGCCCAGGCGCTTGAGCGTGCGCTCGTCGGCTTCCCCGGAGACGGCGACGTTGATCACCTGCCGGCGTGGCACCACCTGCTCGACGATGGGCTCCTCTGCCTCGTCCGGAAAGGTGTCGATGGCATCGACGCGGTTCTTGATCTCGTCGAGGATGCGGCTGGCGTTGGCGTCCTCCAGCAGCTCTGCCGTCACCACGCCGGCGCCCTCCGAGGCCACCGAGGTCAGCTCCTTGATGCCCGAGACGCCCTTGATCTGCTCCTCGATCCGGACCGTGATGCCCTCCTCCACCTCCTCCGGCGAGGCGCCCGGGTAGACCACCGAGACCGTGATCAGGTCGAGCTCGAACTCCGGAAACACCTCCTGACGCAGGGTGGGGAGGGTCATCAGGCCGCCCGCCACGATGGCCAGCATCAGCAGGTTGGCGCCCACCGGATTGCGCGCGAACCAGGCGATGGCGCCGTTCACGGCTCGGTCCGCTCCACCGCTGTCGTCTTTCCTTCGGCGCCCTCGCCCTCGAAGGCCGGCCGGACCTGCATGCCCTCCACCGCCGCCTCGAGCGGTGAGACGACCACGCGGTCACCGGCGACGAGGCCCTCGTCCACGATCACCCGCTCGCGATCCGCGCGGGCCACGTGGACGCGCCGGAAGCGCAGGCGCTCCCCGTCGCCCACGGTCAGCACCTGGTTGGTGCTGCGCATCGCAGCGCGCGGCACCACGAAGACGTCCTCCAGCCGCCGCCCTTCGATCTCCGCGTGCACGAAGAGCCCCACCGGCAGGGCGGGCCCGCTCGCGCCCTCGCGCAGCCCGTAGGGATCCTCCACGCGCGCCACGAGCTTGACGAGACGCGTGCGCGCGTCGATCGCTCCCTCCGTGCGCACGATGCGACCCGACCACTCCGACTCGCGACCCGCGACGCGTCCGCGCAGCGTGACGTGCGGGCCCGCGCTTCGCTCGGCACCGTTCGCGGTGGCGGCGGGCACGTCCAGGTAGGCCAGCTCCTCGTTCGGGATCGGCAGCACGACCTCCGCGAAGTCCGTGGCGAAGAGCCGTCCCAGGGCGGTGCCGCGGCCCACGAACTGGCCCACGTCCACGCGCTCCTCGCGCACCAGACTCGTGAAGGGCGCCCGCAGCTCCGTGCGCTCCAGGTCGAGGCGCGCGCGGGCCAGGGCCGAACGCGCCTCGGCGAGCGCGGCGCGGGCCACGCGCTCGGCGTTGCGCGCCTCGTCCAGCAGGGCGGGGCTCACCACGCCCTCTTCGGCCAGGACCTCCCGGCGCTCCCGGTTGGTCCGCGCCAGGGCCAGCTCGCTCCGCCAGCGCTCCACCTGCGCGGCGGCGCTGCGCAACGCCACCTCGTAGTCGCGCGGGTCGATGCGGAGCAGGAGGTCGCCCTTCTGGAAGAAGCCTCCTGCCACCATCTCCGGCGCGACCTCGACGATGCGGCCCGCCACCTCCGCCACCAGCTCGCTCTCGGTGCTCGGCGTGACGGTGCCCTGGGCGGCGACGTCGAGCTGCACGGTGGCGGGCGTGACGGTCTGCACGCGCACGAGCGGCGGGAGCACGCGCGGGGGCCGCGTCTGCGGCTCGGGTCGGTAGGCCAGAAGCGCCACGGCGCCCGCCACCCCCAGCGCCAGGACCAGCAGGGGAAGGACGATCCGCAGCCAGCTCCGCCTCCGCGCGGTGACGGGCCTTCCGGCCTCCGGCGCCTCGGGCGCGGGCGTGACGTCGGCGAGCCGGGGGCGATGGCGGCTCATCGTGCGGCGCTCGCGCGGGCCACGCTCGCCCTGGGCCGGGCGGCGGGGGCCTGCATGCCGGCGGTCACGAAGGCGAGCACGCGCGCCAGCGTCGTCTCCGCATCTTCCTCCGCCAGGGGTACCGGCGCGATGCGGTGGATCTGGGGCGCGTCCGCCAGGACGTGGGTCATGACACCGATCCCGTACTGGAGCCGGCGCAGGATCTCTTCCGGCGGCAGCTGCGGGAGCGCGCGCCCGAGCGCCCCGGCGAAGCGCTGCACCACCTCTCGGAACTGCTCCACGAGCACGCGGCGCGGCTCGACGCCTCCCTCGAAGTAGACGCGCGCGATCAGGTGAGCGATCAGGCGGCCGCGCTCCCCGAGCGCGGCGAGCGCCAGGATGGGAGGCGCCAGGAAGGCCTCGAGCACCGGCTCCAGGGCAGGCGCTGCGGCTCCGGCGGCGGCCTCCACGGCGTCGAGGCGCTCCAGCCGCTCCCGGTTCACCGGGTCGAGTCGCCGTCGCACCGTGGCCTCGAGCAGCGCCTCCTTGGAGCCGAAGTGGTAGTGCACCGCGGCGAGGTTCACGCCTGCCCGGGCGGTGATGACGCGCAGCGAGGCCCGGTCGAAGCCCTCCTGCGCGAAGGTGGCCTCCGCCGCGTCCAGGATGCGTGCCTTGGTGTCCACCGTGCCTGCTCCCGTCCCCTGGGCGTTTCAAACAAACGTTTGAATGATAGGATCGGCGGTCCGCGTGTCAAACTGGAGCCCCCGCCCGGGATCGGCCCTCGTGGCCCCGGAGGGAGGAGGCCTCGCCCATGATCCGACGACTGCTCCCCACCCTCCTATTGGGCCTGGGCATGGTGGGCGCGGCGCTTCCCGCGGCCTCGGCGGGTCGGGGTCGCATCGAGCCCCTCGCCCTGCCGGCCCTCCACGCCGAGCCCGATCCCGTGGCCGGCGGCCGCATCGTCGATGCCCGGGGCCGCGAGGTGCTGCTCCGCGGCGTGAACGTGAACGCCTTCGTGGACTACTGGGCCTACGATCCCGCGCTCTTCACCACCTATCCCTTCACGCCGCAGGACGCCGACGCGATTGCCGCGATCGGCTGGAACGTGGTGCGGCTGCTGGTGAGCTGGTCGCGCGTCGAGCCGGAGCCCGGCCGCTACGACGACGCCTATCTGGACGAGGTGCTCGACGCCGTCCGCGTGCTCGCGAGCCGCGGCGTCTACACGATCGTGGATCTGCATCAGGATGCGTGGGGACCTTCGCTCGCCGCGCGGCCCGACCAAGGGTGCCCGGTGCCGCCCGCCTTCGGCTGGGACGGCGCGCCGGCGTGGGCCACGCTGGACGGGGGAGCGGGGCGCTGCATCAACGGGGCCCGCGAGCTCTCGCCGGCGGTCCTCGCCGCCTTCCGCGCCTTCTGGGCCGACGAGACCGGGCCCGGCGGGGTCGGGATCCGCACGCGCTACGTACGCATGCTACGGCACGTGGCGGAGCGCTTCGCGCCGCTCGACGCCGTCGCGGGCTACGACGTCATGAACGAGCCCAACGCCTTCTTCCTGGTGCCCGGCCAGCTGGAGGCGCTGGCGGACCTCTACGCCGAGGCGCTGGTGGAGATTCGCGCCGGCGAGCGCGCGGTGGGGGCGCCGCCGCGGCTCGTGCTCTTCGAGCCGGCCATCACGTGGGCAGACTTCGGTGCCGGGCTGCCCCCGCACTTCCCTCACGACGACCAGATCGTCTACGCCCCGCACCTCTACCAGGGCGGTATCAGCGCGGTGCCGCTCTCGGCGGAGGTCTTCGAGCGCGCGCGCGCGGAGGCGGCGCTCTTCGGCGGCGCGCCGATCCTGAGCGGACAGTGGGGCGCGGATCCGCGGCGCGCCTCCGATCCCGAAGACGGCTACTTCGAACGTCACCAGGCGCTCCAGGATGCCTTCCGCTTCGGCGCGACGCTCTGGACCTGGCGCGAGGCGTGTGGCGACCCGCACAAGGCCGGCGAGGTGCGCGACGGCCGCATCCCCTTCGTCTGGGGCCTGTTCGACGTGGACTGCGCCACCAACACGGTGCGCGGCATGCGCGAGGACCTGGTGACCGCGCTGCGCAGGCCGCTGCTGCGCGCGGCGCCTGGCCCGATCGACGCGGTGTCGTGGGATCCGGAGCAAGGCGTGTTCGAGGCCTCGGGCGAGGGAGCGCGGCGTCACACCAGCTTCGTGGTCTTCGTGCCGGGCACGCGCCGGGGGCGCCCCCGGATCGACTCCGAGGGCCTCCTCGGCGTGCACCGTCTGCCGGCACCCGGCGAAGCCTACTTCGTGGTGGGTCGCGCCCGCGGCGGCCCCTGGCGCGTCGCCATCGTTCCCTGAGCTCGAGCAGCAGGGCGAGTTCGGCGGTGCGGGGGAGTCCCTGATGCGAAGGACGGTGGTGCTCGACGTGGTCGGCCTCACCCGTGAGATGCTGGGTCGCGACACGCCGCGGCTCGCGGCCTTTGCCCAGCACGGTGCCGACGTGCGCGCGGTCCCCCGGCGGTCACCTGCTCGGCGCAGACCACGTACCTGACGGGCGAGCTTCCCAGCCGACACGGCATCGTCGCCAACGGCTGGTACTTCCGGGAGCTGAACGAGATCTGGCTCTGGCGCCAGAGCAACCGCCTGGTGCAGGCCGACAGGATCTGGCACTTTGCGCGGCGACGCGAGCCCTCGTTCACCTGCGCCAACCTCTTCTGGTGGTACGCCATGGCGAGCGACGCCGACGTCTCGCTGACCCCGCGACCGCTCTACGGCGCCGACGGCCTCAAGCTTCCGGATTGCTACTCGGATCCCCCCGAGCTGCGCGACGACTTCAACCGCGAGTTCGGCACGTTCCCGTTGTTCCACTTCTGGGGGCCCGCGACGAGCATTGCCTCGACCGAATGGATCGCGCGGGCGGCGCGTGCGGTGGACGAGAGGCTCGCGCCGACTCTCGAGCTGGTCTACCTGCCGCACCTCGGCCGCCTGATCGATCACCTCCAGGAGCGCGGCTGTCGCGTGATCGTGCTCTCCGAGTACGGCGTCGTCCCCGTGGAGCGCCCGGTGTCTCCCAACCGGATCCTCCGCGAAGCGGGCTTCCTGGCCCTCAAGCTGGATCTCGGGCTCGAGTACCTGGATCCGGCCCGCTGCCGGGCCTTCGCGGTCTCGGACCATCAGATCGCGCACGTGTACGTGCAGGATCGAGCCGTGCAGGACGACGTACGCAAGCTATTCGAGACCACTCCCGGCGTGGCCGAGGTACTTGGCGAGGAAGGCAAGCGCCAGCACGGACTGCACCACGAGCGCTCGGGCGAACTCGTGCTGCTGGCGGAGCCCGACAGCTGGTTCACCTACTACTTCTGGCTGGACGATGCGCGGGCGCCCGACTATGCACGTACGGTCGACATCCACCGCAAGCCGAGCTTCGATCCCTGCGAGCTCCTCGTGGATCCGGCGCTCCGGTTTCCCCGCCTCAAGGCCGGTGCCACCCTGGCGCGCAAGGCCCTGGGCTTCCGCTACGTGATGCAGCTGACGCCGCTCGACGCCAGGCTGGTGAAGGGCTCGCACGGGGTCGTCCGCGGGACCCCCGGCGACACGCCAGTGTTCCTGACCTCGGAGCCCAAGCTGCTCGACGGGGACGCGCTGGAAGCCGTCCAGGTGCGCGACCGCATCCTGGATCACGTCTTTCGTGACTGAATCCCGGATCTGCCGGAGCTAGGGCAGGACGTTGCCGGCCCGATCGAGCTTGAAACGGAGCTCGACACCGAACAGGTGCAGCCGATCGATGCGTCCGCTCGCATCGCGACCCACGGGGACCGCGTAGGACGTGAAACGGCACTCCTCGTCCTGCTCGAAGAAGAGCGTGAAGTCTCTTCCCTGGGAGTAGACCTCGGCGAAGAAGAGGAACTGGTTCAAGGGCTCGTGCCATCCGGCTCTGAAGCGCCGTCGGGCCAGGTTCAGCGTCTGGAGCGAGCTGGAGAAGTACTCGTTCGCGATGGATGCGAAGAATTCCTGCGGTCGGGTCGTGAAGAAGTCGGGCGGGAACATGCTGCGGAGATACTGCATCGAATCCCGGTGGCCCGCCCTCGCGAGAAGTTGCTCTCGTCGCAGGGACAAGGTGGGATCGTTGGCGATCGTGAAGGAATCCACGCCGTGATTGAGTTCGTGAGAAAGGACCGAGCAGAAGGCGGGAACGACCACGCCTCGGACGTCGGGAGGGAACTGATTGGCCTTGCGAGCGCTCACCTTCGGCGAGAAGATGTTCACGCCGGGCGACCCCACCAGCTTCGTCTCGACCTCCGTGCCGCGCCGATTGCCGAGAAGCTCGTGCTGGGTGATGTGGGTGAGCGCATGCAGCCCCCTGGGAATCAGGGCGAGCAGCTCCTGGATGGCCTCGAGCTGCCGCGCATCGAAGCCGTTGTTGTCGAGGACCAGGATCCCGTGGTCTCGCACGATGGCTGCGTAGGCGCCCCAGAAACCGGTACGGACGATGAAGTCATCGGGATCGAAGGGAATCCTGAGATCCCGGAGATTCGTGTAGAGGTGCGCTCGGATGGCGGCCAGCTTCGGCTTTGCCCGGGTGTCGAGCGTGACCTCCTTTCTGAGCAGCCGGGGATGCGCAGCGATCAGCTGCGCCAGGCGATCGTACTGCGCGCTCCGGGAGTGGTGCGAGAGCTCTCGACCGCGATGGGCCAGCGTTCCCAGGAGCTGCAAGCTGCAGCGGAGATGCTCGAAGGCCGTGGGATTGCGCTGCATGCGGCGACCCAGGGTCTCGGCCGGGCTCGAGCGGAAGAAGGTCTCGATCTCGCCCATCAGAACCCAGGAGAGCGCCTCCTGCAGGCTCCGGCGGCTGGCGTCCGAGGCGGAGTGGAGGGCCACGTGGGCCAGGTACTTGGAGAGGGTGTCCGTGAGGGCATGGCGGATGAAGAAGACCGAGAAGAATCCTGCCAGGTCACCGGCGTCGTACGCTTCTCTCTCCAGGATGGTGCTGGCCTCGCGCGCGGCGCTGCTCCCGAGGCTGGACACGTTCAGGAGAGCCGCCGTCAGCGCGACGTGGTCTCCAGGCTTGAGGTCGGCTCGCGCGGGCGAGGCCATCGGCGCAAGTGCGACCAGCAGCATCAGGAAAATCCTCATGGAGCGCCTGTCCGGCATCACGAGCTGGTCCTGGCGATTCGCGCAGCACGGCGGGAGCTTAGCGACGGACGGGGCCGGGTTCAGCGCCGCGGGGAGATCCCCGGCCGACTCCGGCGGCCGCTGCCCTGTCGTGCGACCTCCCGAGCCCCGGCGGGACGGTCTTCGAAGCGGGATCTCTCCGCTTTCGCTCACCCGTGCGCGGGCTGCGCGTAGTCGAGACCCAGCGGCTTGCCCACCTCCGGCTTGCGCAGCTTCCAGATCCAGCCGTCGTAGATGAAGTGCAGAAAGCCGGAACCCACGATGTACCACTCCAACGAGATCGGGG
>JBFGJV010000092.1:0-11740 GCA_041577015.1 Myxococcota bacterium | reverse complement strand
GATCGTGACGTTGGCCTGGCCGCCGCCTTCGCACATGGTCTGGAGGCCCCAGCGGCCGCCGGTGCGCTCCAGCTCGTTCAGGAGCGTCGCCATCAGCCGCGTGCCGGTGGCGCCGATGGGGTGGCCGAGGGCGATGGCGCCGCCGTTCACGTTCACCTTGGCCAGATCGGCGCCCGTCTCCTTCTGCCAGGCCAGCACCACCGGGGCAAAGGCCTCGTTGATCTCGATCAGGTCGATCTCGTCGAGCTTCAGGCCTGTCTTCTGGAGGGCGTGCCGGGTGGCCGGGATCGGCGCGGTCAGCATGTAGATGGGGTCGTCGGCGCGTACGCTCAAGTGATGGACACGGGCGCGAGGCTGGAGCCCGTGCTGCTTCACGGCTCGCTCGCTCGCCACGAGCAGCGCGGTTGCCCCGTCGGAGATCTGGCTGGAGACCGCCGCGGTCAGACGACCCCCCTCCGAGAGCGGCTTGAGCTTCGCCATCTTCTCGAGACTGGTGTCGCGCCGCGGACCCTCGTCGTGCTTGACGCTCCCGTAGGGAACCACCTCGTTCTCGAAGCGGCCCTCGTCGATGGCCCGGACGGCGCGCCGATGGCTCTCCAGCGCGAAGGCCTCCATGTCCTCGCGACTGATGTCCCACTTCTCCGCGATCAGCTCCGCGCCGCGGAACTGCGACACCTCCTGGCTTCCGTAGCGCGAAACCCAGCCGGCGGAGCCCGAGAAGGGATCCGAGAAGCCCAGGGGCTCGGCCAGCGTCATGGCCGACGAGATCGGGATCATGCTCATGTTCTGCACGCCCCCCGCCACGACGAGGTCCTGCGTCCCGCTCAGGACGCCCTGGGCGGCGAAGTGCACCGCCTGCTGGGAGGACCCGCACTGACGGTCGATGGTGACGCCGGGCACGTGCTGCGGCAGTCCCGCTGCCAGCCAGCAGGTGCGCGCCACGTCGCCCGCCTGGGGGCCGATGGTGTCGCAGCAGCCGAAGATCACGTCCTCGACCGCGCCCGGGTCGACGCCGGTCCGCTCCACCAGCGCCTTGAGCACGTGGGCGCCCAGGTCCGCCGGATGCGCGTGGGCGAGACCCCCTCCGCGCTTGCCCACCGGTGTCCGCACCGCGTCGATGATGTAGGCCTCGGCCATGTCATGCGTCTCCTTCGAAACTGCTTCCCGGCCCGATCGGGGCGCCCGCGACCAGGATCCGCTCCCCCACACGAGCCCGGTGCCAGGGGGCTTCGCCCCAGGCGTGCGCCAGCGACCAGGCGCGTCGCATCCAGAGGTGCAGGTCGTGCTCCCAGGTGTAGCCGATCGCGCCGTGCACCTGAAGGGCGGTGCGCGCCGCACCCTGGGCGGCGCGGTCCGCCGCGAGCTTCGCCATGGAGACGTGGAGGCCGCGCCGCTCCTCCGCCCGGGCCACCGACCAGGCGGCGTGCTGCACGACCGGGCGCGCGTACTCGAGCGCCACCTTGGCATTCGCCAACATGTGCTTCACGGCCTGGAAGGAGCCGATCGGCCGCCCGAACTGCTCGCGCTGCTCGGCGTGGGCGACGGCCATCTCGATCAGACGGTCGGCCACCCCGATCTGCTGCGCCGCGCACGCCAGGGCCCCCCGATCCCGCGCCGCAGCCAGCAGGGCGCGACCCTCCCTTCCGGAGGCCACACACGTCGCTTTGCCCGGGCTCCAGCGCACCGTGAAGATGCGTCGTGCCGGGTCGTTCGCGGGCTGGGGCGTGAGCTCGACCTCGTCCCGCGGCACGGCGTGCACCTCGTCCGCCAGACCCAGCAGCAGCAGGTCCGCGACGTGCGCGTCCGCCACGAAGGGATTGACTTCCTGGCCCATGGCGAGTACGGCATCGCCGCCGACCACGCGCTCGAGCCAGCTGCGCGCCAGGTCCGAGCCCAGCTCCGCCAGGAGCGGCGCACCCACCGCGGCTGTGGACACCACCGGCTCCGCGAGCGCCGCCCGCCCGATCTCCTCCAGCACCAGCACCGAGCTGGTCTCGTCCAGGCCGAGGCCCTGCTGGGCCTCGGGCACGCAGAGCCCCGCGACGCCGAGCTCCGCCAGCTGTCTCCAGAGCGCGCGGTCCCGCCCGCTCTCCGTCTCCCAGAGCGCCCGCACGCGCTCCGGCGGGCATTCCTTGGCCAGGAAGTCGCGCACGGTCTGCTGGAGCAGGAGCGCGTCTTCGGTGAACTCGAATCGCACCGTCAGCCCTTCGGCAGCCCGAGGATGCGTTCGGCGATGACGTTGCGCTGGATCTCGTTGGTGCCCGCGTAGATGGGGCCGGCCAGGGCGAAGAGCCAGCCGTCCAGCCAGTCGCCGACGCCCTTCGCCGCCGGCGCCTCGGGGAGCAGCTCCGCCCGGAGGCCGAGGATGCGCAGCGCGAGCTCGTGCATGCGCAAGTCGAGCTCCGACCAGAAGATCTTGTTGAGGCTCGCCTCGGCGCCGATCTTCCCACCGGCGAGGAGCCGCGACACGGTGCGGTAGGTATCGAGCGTGTACGCCTCCGCGTCCATCCAGCAGCCGACCACGGCCTCGCGCACGCTCGGCTCGACTTCGTCCCGGTTCTCCCGATAGAGCGCGATCAGGCGCCGCGCGGTCTCCTGGAAGCGCGCCGGGCTGCGCAGCATGAGGCCCCGCTCGAAGCCCGCCGTGGACATGGCCACGCGCCAGCCCTGGTTCTCCTGGCCGAGCAGATTCGCCGCCGGGACCCGCGCGTCGTCCAGGAAGACCTCGGCGAAGCCGGTCTCGCCGTCGAGCTGGGCGATGGGGCGCACCGTCACCCCGGGCGCGTCGAGGGGCACCAGCAGGAACGAGAGCCCCCGGTGGCGTTCGGTCCTCGGGTCGGTGCGGAACAGCGCGAAGAGCCAGTCGGCGAAGGCGCCCCGCGAGGCCCAGGTCTTCTGGCCGTTCAGCACGTAGTCGTCGCCGTCGCGGCGCGCCGTGGCCTGGATGGCGGCCATGTCGCTGCCGGCGTTGGGCTCGGACCAGCCCTGGGCCCAGACCTCTTCGCTCGACGCCATCTTCGCCAGGAAGCGCGCCTTCTGCTCGGGAGTCCCGTACTCCATCAGGGTCGGGCCCAGCAGGAAGATGCCGTTCTGGTTGACGCGCTTCGGGGCGTCGGCCCGGTAGTACTCCTCCTCGAAGATCAGCCACTCGAAGAGATCGGCGCCGCGCCCGCCGTACTCCCTCGGCCAGTTCACCGTGGCCCAGCCGCCGCCCTCCTGGAGCTCGCGCTCCCAGGCGCGGTGGGCCTCGAAGCCCTCGCGCGTGTCGAAGGAGGGGAGTGGCGGGGCGGGGACGTGGGCCTCGAGCCAGGCACGCGCCTCGCGCCGGAAGGCCTGCTGCTCCGGCGTGTAGCAGAGATCCACGGGCTACTTCTTCTTCTTGCCTTCGAACCGGGCGTCGCGCTTCTCGACGAAGGCGTCGCGAGCCTCCTGCGAGTCGGGCGAGGTGTAGAGCTCGAGGGTGAAGCCCTGCTCGAAACGGTAGCTCTTCTTCACGTCCAGCAGCTCGATGCCGTTCAACGACTCCTTGGCCAGGCGCACGGCCTTGGGACTCTTGGCGGCGATCTTCTCCGCCAGCGCGCACGCGGTGGCGCGCAGCTCGTTACGCGGCACCACCGCCTCGAGCGCCCCCAGACGGTGCGCCTCCGCCGCCGAGATGGGCTCCCCCGTGTAGAGCATGCGCCGCACCTTCTGGATCGGGAACATGCGCAGCAGGTGGCTGGCCGCCCCGAGCGCGCCGCGGTCGATCTCCGGCAGGCCGAAGCTGGCGTCCTCGGCGGCGTAGATCACGTCGCAGGAGCCGGCGATGCCGACCCCGCCGCCCAGGCAGAAGCCGTGCACCGCGGCGATCACCGGTATCCGGCAGTCGTGGATGGCGGCGAAGGTGTCGTAGCAGCCCTGGTTCACCTTGGTGATGAGGCTCGCGTCTCCCGCCAGCTCCTTGATGTCCACCCCCGCGCAGAAGCCGCGCCCCTCGGCCGCGACGACGACCACGCGCACGCTCTCGTCCCTTCCCAGCGAGGTGAAGAGCTCGGCCAGGTGCGCCCAGCCGCGGCTGTCGAAGGCGTTCACGGGCGGATGGTCCAGCACCACCTGGGCGATGCCCTTGTCGAGACTCACGTCGGCGTACATGGCGGCTCCTCAGGCTCCCAGCGCCTTCAACGTCTCCTCGGCCTCGGCCACGATGCGGTCGATCAGCTCTTCGCAGCTCGGGCGGTCGTCGATGACACCCGTCACGGTACCGCTCGGGAGGTAGCCTTGGATGGGATCGCCCTCCACCATGGCCTTGCGCGCGAGCATGGGCGCGTTGGCGGCCATCAGCATCTGGGTGCGCGTCAGCCGCTCGTGGCGGCGCATGGCGAAGCCGGCGCGGAGCAGCTGGGGGATCGAGGCGCCCGTCACGCGGCGCAGCGCCAGCGCATTGCGCAGCGCACCGCCGAAGCGCTTCACGGTTCCGCTGGTCTCGAGCTCGTGCACCAGCTCGTTCCGGATCACGCGCTGGGGCAGGCCGTCTACCTCCCGCGTGACGAGGACGTCGTCCACGGCCGCCTTCTGGTAGCGCTCGAAGGTGGCGTCGGGAACCGGGCTCTCGCGCGTGAGCAGGAAGCGCGTACCCATGGCGACACCGGTGGCGCCGAAGGCCAGGGCCGCCACGAGCCCGCGCCCGTCGCGGAAGCCGCCCGCGGCCACCACGGGCACGTCCACGGCGTCGGCCACCTGGGAGATCAGGAGCGAGGTGGGCACGATCCCGGTGTGACCGCCCCCCTCGCTTCCCTGCACGATGATCACGTCTGCGCCGAGCTTCTCCGCCTTCCGCGCGTGGCGGGCGGCGCCACAGGTGGGCATGCAGAGTACGCCCGCCTGCTTGAAGCGCTCCAGGATCTTCGGCTGGGGCGAGCGGTGGTAGCCGGCGGCGCGGACGCCGTGCTCGAGGATGGCGTCGGCGATGACGTCGGCGCCGGGTGCGTCCATCAGGAAGTTCACGCCGAAGGGGCGTTCGGTTAGGCGCTTCACGCGCTCGATCTCGCGTCCCACGTCGTGCGGGCGCAGCGTCGCGGCGGCCAGGAAGCCGAAGGCGCCGGCGTTGCTCACTGCCGCCACCAGCTCCGGCGTCGCCACCCAGCCCATCCCCGTCTGGATGATCGGGACGCGGCAGCCGAGAAGAGCGCAGAGGCGTGTGTAGAGGGCGCGGTGCAAGGTCGTCTCCTAGCTCGGCACCTCACGGGCGCCGAGGCCCGAGGGGTCGATGCGCTCGCGGAGCAGGCGCAGCTCGTCCGGGGTGGGCGCGCGCGTCTCGGGCACGTCGGCCTCGACCGCCAGCTCGAAGCCGGTCGCCGCGACGATCTCGTCCACCGAGACGCCCGGGTGCACGGAAGCGAGCCGCATGCGGCCGTCCGGGGTCGCGAAGTCGAAGACGCCGAGGTTCGAGACCACGCGCCGGAGCGCGTGGAAGCGGGCAGCCCGAGGGCCGAGCGCCGCGGCGCGGTCGGCTCCGATCCCGCAGACGTCGTCCACCCGCTCCACGAAGACCCGGGGTCCGTGCCTCGGCACCCAGTAGCTGGTGGGATGATTGAGGGTGTTGCCCGGCCCGCCGCGCGGCCCCAGCAGCTGCACCTTCGGCCGCTCGTAGGGGCCGATGGCGGAGATGTTCTGGTTGCCGAAGCGGTCGATCTGCGTGGCGCCCATGATCACGTGTCGGCGTCCGGACCAGAGCACGTCGAAGACGCGCCGGTAGGGCATCCAGCCCTCCACCACGGGCTCGGCTCCGTTCGCGTCGCCCACGGGCGCCACGTCCGCGCGCAGGAAGGCGACGCCGTCGGTGAGCAGGAGGTCGGGCTCGAAGCTCAGCCTCGCGAGCCGCGCGCCGATGGTGGGGAGCGTCCCGATCGGGCTGGCCAGGATCTCGCCGTCGCCGCGGAAGCAGTCGGCCAGGGCGGTCGCACAGATCTCGGCGCGGGTGGGCGAGCTCATCGGCTGCGAACCCGCTTCTGGTAGTCGGCCTCGTTCGGGACGTCGAGGTAGCGCGCCTCGAACGAGGACCACGCCGTCGCGTCCTGCGCGGCGGCCACGTAGGCGCGCTGGAAGTCCTCGTCGCGCGGGTAGTCGGGCGGGCACTCGGTGGGGTGTGCACCGCCCGGCGCCTCGACGACCGCGTCCACCAGCATGCGGCTCACCAGCAGCGTCTGCACCGCGCCGCCCTTCAGCAGGTCCTCGGTGGGCACCACGCGCTCGCACGAGAGCAGGCGCTTCTTCGCCGCGCCGAGGAAGAGGTCGTCGAAGTAGGGGTCGGGGCCCAGGAACTGGGCGTTCCCCTGGGCGTCGGCGCGGTTCATGTGGACGAGGGCGGCGTCGAGCTCGAGGGCGGGCATCGCCACCAGCTCCTCGCCGTCGTCGTAGGGCGAGCGCACGGTGCGGAGCCCCGGGAAGTGCGTCATCACGTCCGAGCCCAGGCCGGCACGCGTGGGCAAAAAGGGCAGGCGCCACGCCGCGGCCTGGAGACCCAGCTGGAGCATGCCCTCGTCGAGCTCCGCCGCCTCCACGCGCCCACCCTCGCGGGCCGCTCGGAAGTGCGGCTCGAGGGGGATCGAGTCCAGCGACACGAACCCGTACACCACCTTGCGGACCTTCCCCGCCGCGCACAGCAGCCCCACGTCCGGCCCGCCGTAGGAGACGATCGTGAGGTCGCGCAGCGGCGAGCGCAGCATCGCCCGCACCAGCGACATGGGCTTGCGCCGCGCCCCCCAGCCGCCGATCCCGACGGTCATCCCGTCGCGCAGCTCCCCGACCGCCTCCTCCTCGCTCCGCCTCTTGTCCACCTCGGGAGTATAGGCCGGGGACGCTCCTTGCCTTAGTTGCCTTTTCGGGGACCCCGCAGGGTGCCGGAGCGCTGCCGCGTCTTCGGTATGATGACGAGGCCCCGGTCCCGGCGCGAGGCATCCGTGCCGAGACGACCTCGCCAGGACGCCCCCGGCGCCTTCCAACACGTCCTCGTTCGTGGCATCGAGCGGCGCGCGATCTTCCACGACGACCGCGACCGCGAGGACTTCCTCGAGCGTCTGGCCCGACAGATCGAGGACGGCGCCGGCACCTGCCTCGCCTGGGCGCTCATGCCGAATCACGTGCATCTCCTGCTGCGCACGGGCACGCTCCCGCTCTCTCGGCTGATGGCGCGTCTCGGCACCGGCTATGCCGTGCGCTTCAACTTGCGCCACGAGCGATGCGGACACCTGTTCCAGAATCGCTTCAAGTCGATCCTGATCCGGTCGGACGCTCAGCTTCGCGTGACGCTTCGCTACGTCCATCGCAATCCGCTCGAGGCGGGGCTCGTTTCGTCCCCGAGTACGCTGGCGACGTACCCGTGGACGGGCCACGCGACGCTGATGGGCAAGGTGCCTCGCGATTTCCAGTCCGTGGAGCCCGTGCTCGGCTGGTTCGGACGGACGCTCGCCTCCGCGCGGCGCGGTCTCGCGCGCTGGATGGACGAGTGCGAGCCGGCCGCGGTCGACGCCTCGACGGGCGCGGAGGGGGAGGCCGGCGAGGCGGGGCCCATCTCCGAGGTATCGATGCCCGGCCGCCACGGCCCTTTGTGCTGGAGCGTCGACGAGGTCGTCTCCTGGGTCTGCACGCAGCTCGCGGCGAGCGAGGCGGCGGTCCGCTCGGGGCGGCGTGATGCCGCGTCCAGCCAGGCGCGCGCGATCGCCATCCATCTGGCTACGCGCGAGCTCGGCGCTTCCGGCGCGGAGATTGCCCGCGCGGTTGGCATTTCCCCGGGTTGCGTCAGTCGGTCGGTAGAACGTGGGGGCACGCTGGCTCACGCTGCGAGACTGACCCTGCACCCCCGGGGTCCCCGAAAAGGCAACCAAGGCAACGAACGTCCCCCACCTACCTGCCGATCGCTCCGGCGTCGAGGATGAGGGAGGTGCCGCTGACGAGGCTGGCGCGGTCGGAGCAGAGCCAGACGGCGGCTTCGGCTACCTCTTCGGGGCGGCCCAGGGTGCCGCGGATGGCGGCGGCCTGGATGCCCTGCTCGATGACCGGGGACTTGGCCATGTGGCGGCGCAGCATGGGGGTGTCCACGACGCCGGGGAGGATCGCGTTCACGCGCACGCCGCTGCGGGCGTTCTCCTGGGCGGCGGTCTTGGTGAGGCCCAGGACGCCGTGCTTGGTGGCGGCGTAGTGCGCCAGCATGGGCGCGGCGACGACCCCCGCGCCAGACGACGTGTTCACGATGGCGCCGCCGCCCTGCTCGACCATCACCGGGATCTCGTGGCGCAGGCAGTGGAAGACGCCGGTCAGGTTGACGGCCAGGGTGCGCTCCCACTCCTCCAGGGTGATCTGGTGCAGCAGTCCGCCCTGCGTGGCGACGCCCGCATTGTTGAGGGCGCAGTCCAAGCGGCCGAAGCGCTCCACGGTCGTGCGCACCAGCGTCCCCACCTCGGCGTCGCTCGACACGTCACACGCCAGGAAGACCGACTCGCCCCCCTCCTTGCGGATCGCCTCGGCGGCGGCCTCGCCGCCCTCCCGGTCCACGTCCGAGACCACCACCCGCGCCCCTTCGCGCGCAAAGGCCAGCGCCGCGGCCCGCCCGATCCCCGAGGCGGCGCCGGTCACCAGCGCGATCTTCCCGTCGACCAAGCCCGCCATTTCCGCTCCTGCCCGCTCCCGGCGATGCTTATCACGATTCGGCTCGAACGGGAAAGCCCTGCTGAGCTTCAGCCCTCTCGTGCCGAAAGTCCGTCCAGCAGGACAAGGCCTAGGTCATGGATGGTGGGATCCTCCACGAGCTTGTCGAATCCGAGCCGCACCCCCAACGTCGACTCGAGGCGTTCCTTCAGCTCGAGCACCATCAGGGAGTCCAGCCCGAGCGCGGGCAGCGGGAGGGACGGGTCGATGTCGGAGAGCGCGAGGCCGGTAAGCCGGGCGAGCTCGCGCCGGACGCCTTCGCAGATGGCCGCCAGTCTCTCGCTACCCTCCAGCGTGAGAATCTGCCCCGCCAGCTCGCTCCGCCTCGAATCCGACCCGCCCGTGGCTTCCGACTGCTCCACGCTCGCCGCGAGCGAGGACAGCAATCCGGTGCAACGGCCTGCGCCGGCGGTGGCCACCACGCGCGGCCAGTCGAAGTCGGCCACGACGGTTTCGACTTCGCTGCTGCGAAGCAACCGCTCCAGAGCCGCAAGCGCCCGCCGCGGAGGCATCAGAAGATTCCCGCAGGCCTTGAGAAACTGCTCCACGCCGGGTGCCACCGCCATCCCCACTTGCGCCCAGGCTCCAAAATCCACCGCAAGGGCCGGCAGGCCCGACGCACGCCGATGGCGCGCCAGCGCCGGGAGGAACGCATTCGCCGCGGCGTAGTTGCCCTGCCTGGCGGCTCCGATCGCCGCCGCCGCAGACGAGAACAGCACGAAATGGTCCAAACGGTCGCCGCGCGTTGCCCGGTGCAGGTTCCATCCTCCCCTCACCTTCGGACCGGCCACGGAGCGCATCTGGGTCACGGTCAGGTCCCGGAGCAGGCCGTTCTCGAGGATTCCCGCGGCGTGGAAGACACCCCGCAGCGGCGGCAGCCGCCTGCGGATCTCGCCGAGTGCGGCCTCGAGGGCGGCCGCATCCGCCACGTCCGCTTGGAGCACCTCCACCCGCACGCCGGCCGTTCCCAATCCGTCGAGCCTCTGCCGCCCTTCTGGGGATGCGCCGGTCCGTCCCAGCAGCGCGATCGCTCCCGCCCCCTGCTCGGCGAGCCATTGGGCGAGCGCGAGCCCGATCCCGCCGCAGCCACCGGTGATGAGATAGCTGCCGTCCGAGCGGATCGTGGTGCCCTGGGCGCAGGTGGGCTCCACTTGCCGCGGCTGCATCGCGATCACGATCTTGCCCACGTTGCGACGTCGCGCCATGTGCCGAAAGGCCTCGACGATCTCGCTGGCATGGAAGGTGCGGCTCGGGAGCGGCTGCAGGACACCCTCGCGGAAGTCCCGCATCAACTCGCTGAGCATGGCCTGCACCCGCCCGGCCCGCTCGCGGCACACCTTCTCGAGATCGATCGCGAAGTAGGAGAGATTGTTCCGGAACGGCAGCAGCCCGATCTGTCGGTTCTGGTAGATGTCGGTGCGGCCGATCTCCACGAAGCGCCCGTGAGCGCCCAGCGTGGCGAGGCTGCGCGCGATGGCTTCGCCGCGGAGCGAGTTCAGCACGATGTCCACCCCCCGTCCCCGGGTCTCTTCGAGGATCTGGTCGGCGAAATCGAGCGAACGCGAGTCTCCGACCCAGTGGACCCCCAACGCATGGAGGAACTCGCGCTTCTCGGGACTCCCGGCGGTGGCGAAGACCTCGGCGCCCGCCCGATGCGCCAGCTGCACGGCCGCGAGCCCCACGCCACCGGCCGCGGCGTGGATCAACACGCGCTCGCCGCGCTGCATGCGCGCGAGCTCGTTCAAGCCGTAGTGCGCGGTCAGGAACACGACCGGGATCGTCGCCGCCTGCTCGAACGAGAGTTCGGGCGGCTTCTTCGCTACGAGCTCGACGCTCGTAAGCGCGTAACGGGCGAAGCTCGCGGGCGCGATCGCGATCACCTCGTCCCCCACTTCGAGGCCGTCGACGGACGCTCCCACCGCCGAGACGCGTCCGGCGCACTCGCCGCCGTACGGGATCGGCCCACCGGGATAGAGCCCCATCGCGTTGAGGATGTCGCGGAAGTTGAGCCCCGCCGCGACGACCTCGATCTCCAACGCACCCTCGGGCGGTGAGGTCCTTCGCTGCGGCCGGAAGCACAGTGCACCGAGGTCGCCCGGCTTCGAACTCTCGAGCCGGTACGATTCGGTCGCCGGCAGCGCGAGTTCAGCGGCTTCCCCTTCATGCTGCTCGTCCCCGAGCCCCGCTTGAACCAGCCGTGCCACGTAACGACGGTCGTCCCGCAGGGCGATCATGTCCTCCTGCTGCTCCCCGAGCAGCTCTCCCGCCAGGGCCCGGATCTCCGTATCGGACGCCTCAGCGCCCAGGTCGATGCAGATGCAGCCAAGCTCGGGTTCCTCCATGCGCATCGCGCGGCCCAGGCCCCAGAGCGGCGCCTGCAGCACCTGGAGTGCGCCCGCATCTGAGTCCATGCGTTGCGCAGCCCGCGTCACCAGCGCGAAGCGCTCGGGCATCGTTCCGCCCGTCGCCCGCACGGCCTGGCACAGCTGGAGCACGGCCTCGGTGGTGAGGATCCCGGCCCGCTCGAGCCACGCTTCCGTCGCTTCCTCGGGCGGGTCCACGTCGAGACCCCACAGGAAGGCCACACGCGGAGGGGGCGCGTCTTCGCGACGTAGCTCCCCGGCCAGCCGGTCGAAGTCGGCGCGCCGCGCCGGGTCGATGGCGAAGCGTCCCGGGCCGAGCTCTTCGAAGCTGTTTTCCGCAAACACCAGCGTGAGCTCCGCGTCCGATCGGGCGAGCTCCCCCGCGATCCGCTCGCCTACGCCCGATGCGTCGGCGAGGATCCACCAACGGCCCGGGCGCTGCTGGTTCGTTGTCGGCGGCCGGGCCTCCTCCCAGACGACGCGGTACAGAAGCTCGTCAATCGACTGGGTCGCGCTTCCGCCGAAGCGCACGAGCGACAGACCGCGGGCAGCCGCGAGCTCGCGTCCGTGCTCGTCGAGCAGGCGCGTGTCGGCGACGATCCCGCCACCCTCGAGGTTACGGATCGTGCAGTGGCTCCAGGCCTGCGCCGGCCCCGAGGCCGCCACGCGGAACTCCTCGACGCCCATCGGGAGAT
>JBFGJV010000091.1:0-11847 GCA_041577015.1 Myxococcota bacterium | reverse complement strand
GTCGGGGAGGGCCGCGCCGAGCTGAAGGGCTCCGCCGGGGTGCTCCCCCTCGCCTTCCAGGGGAGGCTCGAGCTGAGCGATCTGCCCCTGGCACCGCTCGTGCACGCGGCGGCAGGCCCGGCCGGGCAGCCGCTGCGCGCAGGACGGGCGAGCGGCGCGCTCGACCTCACCGCCGAGCCGGCGGAGGGCGCCTCCGAGCGCTGGCTGCGCGCGAGCGGGCGCCTCGCCGTGGACGCCCTGGCCGTGGCGGATCGTGCGTCGGGCAGCTTCGGCCTGGGCTGGAAGCGCCTCGAGGCGACGCTGGCCGAAGCGCGCCTGCCGCTCGGGGGCGGGGGCGCCGCACGCCTGGACCTGGAGCGGCTGCGCGTGGAGCTGCCGTCGCTCCGCTGGGTGCGCACGCCGCCCGCCCCGGCGGCAGGCGAGGCGACCGCCGAGAGCGAGGGGGCGACGGCCCCGATGCAGGTGGCGATCGCCGAGCTCGAGCTCGTGGACGGGAGCGTCGACTTCGAGGACCGGAGCGTCGAGCCGGCGTTCCGGGCCCGCGCGGAGCAGGTGGCCGCCACGGCGCGTGACGTGGCGTGGCCCGAGCGGCGCGCGCAGGCGTTTCGCGTCAGCGGGCAGGTGCTCGAACGCGGCTCGCTCGCCTTGAACGGGGAGCTCGGCGCGGAGAAGGGGAGCCTCGAGCTGGAGCTCGCCGGCGTGGGTCTCCCACCGCTGAACCCCTACGTCAGTCGCGCGGGCTACCGCTTCGGCGCCGGCCAGGCCTCGCTTCGTTCCGAGCTGGAGCTGGACGGGACGCGCATCGAGGCCAGCAACCAGCTTCTGCTGCGGGACCTCGATGTGGAGAGCTCCGGGGAGGGCTGGCTCGAGCAGAACCTGGGACTCTCGCTGGGACTGGCCGTCGCCCTGCTGCGTGACCCCGCCGGAGCGATCCGTCTCGCCGTGCCCCTCACGTGGGAGGCAGGCGCCGGGGGCGCAGGGTTCGGAGGCGCGTTCCAGTCGGCGCTGCGCCAGGCCCTGGTGGGGGCGGTGAGCACGCCCCTCAAGCTGGTGGGAGCGACCTTCTCCGTGCGCGGCGCGGAGGTGGTCCGCTTCGAAGCGCTCGGCAGCGTCGCCGGGGAGCCGATCCTGACCGAGTCGGGTGAGGCGCGCCTGGCCTCGCTTCTCGCGCTCCTGGAGACGCGCCCCCGTCTGGGCGTGCGGCTGCGGGGTCGCAGCGGTCCCTCGGACGACGCGGCCCTGGCCGTCTCGGGCGAAGGCGTGGCGGCCGGGCCACGAGAGGCCCTGGCGCGCGCGCGCGCAGAGCGCATCGCAGAGCGCCTGGCCGACCGGGGCATCGAGGCGCGCCGCGTCGAGCTGGGGAGCCCCACCCCCCCTGGCGCCCCGGGCGTGGACGTCGAGTTCTTCGCGCTCGCGTCGTAGCGGTGCCATACTGCGCCGCGCCGATGAGACGCATCCTCGGCGCGTTTGCGCTGCTGGCGCTCGTGCTCCTCGGGGTCGTGGCGATCCGGACGGCGCGCTTCCGTCCCGAGACCCGGAGCGTCGAGCCCGTGGCCCCGCTGACGGTGGACGCGGACGTCGTGGCCGCACACCTGTCCGAGGCGATCCGCATCCCGACGGTCTCCCACGAGGAGCCGGAGCGGACCGACTGGGCGGTCTTCGAGCGCTTCCTCGCCTACCTGGCGCAGCGCTATCCCGCGCTGCACCGCACGCTGGAGCGCGAGCGCGTGGGCCGCGCGGGCCTGCTGTTCCGCTGGCCCGGCCGCGATCCGACGCTCGAGCCGCTGGTGCTGATGGCGCACTACGACGTGGTTCCGGTGCAGCCCGGCACCGAGCCGGACTGGGACCAGCCGCCCTGGGGCGGCGTGGTGGCCGACGGCTTCGTCTGGGGACGGGGAGCCCTGGACGACAAGGGCAGCACGATCGCGATCTGCGAAGCCGTGGAGCGGCTGGTGGGCGAGCGGTTCCGGCCGGAGCGCACGCTGTGGCTGGCGTTCGGACACGACGAGGAGGTGGGAGGGCCCGACGGCGCGGCCCGGGCGGCGGCGCGCCTGGCGGAGCGCGGCGTCGTGCCCGCCCTGGTGCTCGACGAGGGCGGTGCCATCGCGACGCCGGGCCTGATCCCGGGCGTGGACGAGACGGTCGCGCTCGTGGGCGTGGCCGAGAAGGGCTACCTCTCCCTCGAGCTTCGCGTCCGCGCCGAGGGCGGCCACTCCTCGCGGCCTCCCCCGCATAGCGGCGTCGGAATCCTCGCCAGCGCGATCCACCGCCTGGAACGCAACCAGCTTCCGCGCAGGATCCGGGGCGCCGCGCGCGGGCTGCTGATGGCGGTGGGGCCCGCGCAGGGCCTGGCCCGACGCGTCGCCCTGGCGAACCTCTGGCTGACGGAGCCCCTCGTCGTGCGCGCACTCGGACGCTCGTCGATCGGCAACGCCCTGCTCCGCACCACCACGGCGGCCACCATGTTCGAGGGCTCCCCCAAGGACAACGTGCTCCCGATCCACGCCCGCGCCGTGGTGAACTTCCGCATCCTGCCCGGGGATACGCGCGAGACGGTGATCGAGCACGTGCGTCGGGTCGTGGACGACGCGCGCATCGAGATCGCGCAGCACGGCTCCACCGCCTCGGACCCCTCGCCGGTGGCGGACACGGAAGCCTGGGGCTTTCGCGTGGTGGAGCGCACCATCCACGAGGTCTTTCCCCACGTGCGGGTGGCCCCGAACCTGGTGCTCGGCGCCACGGATGCACGGCACTTCGGAAGCTTGACGCCCCAGGTGCTGCGCTTTCTTCCCTTCCCGGTGAGCGCCGAGGACCTGGCCCGCGCGCACGGGACCAACGAACGTCTGGGCGTCGCGGCGCTGGCCCGGGGCGTGGGCTTCTACGTCCGGCTGCTGCACAACGCCCTGGGCCGGCAGGCCATGTCGTGAGCGAGCCTCGGCCGGGCCGGCGCAGCGCGCTGGTGACGGGCGGCGCCTCGGGGATCGGCCGCGCGCTCGCGGAGGCCCTGGGCCGACGTGGCGTCGCGGTCACCCTCGCCGATCGACAGCTCGACCTGGCCGCGCAGGTGGCCGAAGGCATCCGCGCCAGTGGGGGCGCGGCCACGGCCGTGGAGCTCGACGTGCGCGATGCGGCGCGCTTCCGCACCGTCGTGGAGGAGCTCGTCACCCGCGAGGGACGCCTGGACTACCTGTTCAACAACGCCGGGATCGGCGTCTCGGCGGAGATCAAGGACTACGAGCTCGAGGACTGGGACGACGTGCTGGACGTGAACCTGCGCGGCGTCGCCTACGGCATCCAGGCCGCCTACCCCGTCATGGTGCGTCAGGGCTTCGGCCACGTGGTGAACACCGCCAGCATGGCCGGCTTCCTGCCCGTGCCCTTTGCCGGCAGCTACGCGGCGAGCAAGCACGCAGTGGTCGGGCTGTCGCGGACGCTGCGCATCGAGGCCGAGACCCACGGCGTGCGCGTCTCGGCGCTCTGCCCGGGCTTCATTCGCACGCCCATCCTGGAGGGCGGCCGCTACGGGCGCCTCAAGTACCGGGTGGATCCGGCGCGGTTGCAGCGCGAGCTGGAACGGGCGCGCCCCATGGACCCGAGCCTGCTGGCCGAGCGGGTGCTGCACGCCCTGGACCGCAACCGGGCCATCATCGTCGAGCCGCGCCGCTGGCGCGTGCTGTGGCTGCTGGACCGGCTCTTCCCCGCCTTCGGCCACGCGTTCGGCCGCATGCTGCTGCGTCGCTCGCGCCGCCTCGTCGCGCAGATGCAGCGCACCGGCGGCGGGACGGGAGGCGGCGCCGCGCCGTAGAAGCCAGCGTCTTGCGCTGCGCGGCCGGCATCGACCGAGCGACCTCAGCGCAGCAGCAGCACCGAGCAGGGCGCGAAGAGCGCCACCTGGTGGCTGATGGTGCCGATGCCGCCCGCCTGCTCGGGATCCAGCGTGTGGGAGCCGATCACGATCAGGTCCACGTTCTCCTGGCGCGCGTAGCGGACGACCTCGGTGCCGCGCCGTCCGAACACGATCTCGTGGCGGACCGTGACTCCCTCGCGGGCCAGCTCGCCCACCCACGCCCCGAGCCGCTCCTCGGCCTTCGCGCGCAGCCGCCCGTAGAAATCCTCGAGCTCGCGCTCGGGGACGCCCTGGATCGTCTCCACCACGTGCAGCAGCACCACCGTCTCCGCCTGGCGACCCAGCAGGTCGGTGTAGCGTTGCACGGACTCGGCGCTGCGCTCGGAGAGGTCGACCGGCAGCAGGACGTGTCGGAACATGCCAAAACTCCGTGCCGCGAGGAGGGGGAGTCTACCATGCTCGGGTACACTGCCGCGGCGCCACCGCCGTGCTCGGGAGGGGAAGGCCGTCGAAGCTTCGGGAGATCTGTTCGATCCGGCGCGGCTCGGGCCCCTGCGCCTGCGCAACCGGGTGATCAAGGCGGCGACCTACGAGGGCATGACGCCGGGCGGCACGCCCGCGCCGGCCCTGGAGGAGCACCACCGCCGCCTCGCCGCCGGCGGCGTCGGCATGACCACCGTCGCCTACGGAGCCGTCTGCGCCGAGGGACGCACCTTCGAGCACCAGCTGCTGGTGGACGAGGCGCGCGTGGCACCGCTGCGGCGTCTCACGGATGCCGTCCATGCCGAGGGCGCGGCGGCGTCGCTCCAGCTCAGCCACTGCGGCTTCTTCAGCCGCCTGCGCGGAGAGGCCGGACAGGCCCCGCGCGGGCCCTCGTTCGGCTTCAACGCCTACGGACTGATGGCGGGTTTGCCCTTCGCGCGCGCCTTCGACGAGGCCGGCCTCGCGGACGTGGTGGAGGCGTTCGGGCGCGCGGCGGAGCGGGCCGTGCGCGCCGGCTTCGACGCCGTGGAGCTCCACCTGGGGCACGGCTATCTCCTGAGCCAGTTCCTGTCGCCGGCTACGAACCGCCGCCGGGATCGCTTCGGCGGCAGCCTGGAGAACCGCCTGAGGCTTCCGCTCCAGGTGGTGCGGCGCGTGCGCCGGGCGGTCGGCCCGGACGTGGCCGTTCTGGCCAAGACGAATCTGCGCGACGGCTTCCGTGGCGGGCTCGAGGTCCCGGAGGCGGTAGAGATCGCGCGGCGCCTGGAGGCCGAGGGCGTGGACGCGCTGGTCCTCTCGGGCGGCTTCACCAGCCGCACGCCCTTCTACCTGCTGCGCGGCGGCCGGCCCCTCGCGGACATGATCCGGGTGGAGCGGAGCCGGCTGCAGCGCCTGGCCCTGCGCGCCTTCGGCCCGGTCTGGGTGAAGGCCTATCCCTTCGAGCGTTGCTTCTTCCTGCCCCACGCGCGCGAGGTCCGGCGGGCGGTGCGCATGCCCCTGGCGCTGCTCGGCGGCATCACGTCGCTCGACGACATGCAGGCGGCCCGGCGGGAGGGCTTCGAGTTCGTGGCCCTCGGACGCGCGCTGATCGCCGACCCGACGCTGGTGGACGACCTGGCCCGCGGGCGCGCCCGACGCACGCGCTGCAACGCCTGCAACCGCTGCATCCCGGAGGCGGAGGCCGGGGGCGTGCGTTGCGTGCTGGACGACGAGCCGGCCGCCGGGTGGACCCCATGAAGCGGCTGGAGGGTCGGGTGGCGGTGGTGACGGGCGCCGGCGGCGGCATCGGTCGCGCCACTGCCGAGCGCCTGGCCCATCGCGGCTGTGCCCTGGCGCTGGTGGACGTCTCGGCCCAGGGTCTGGCCGAGACGGCCGCGCGCGTGCGCGCCGCGGGGCGGCCCGTCTCGGAGCACGTGGCCGACGTGGCGGACCGCGAGCGCATGGCGGTGCTCCCGGAGGAGGTGCTGCGGGAGCACGGACACGTGCACGTGCTCGTCAACAACGCCGGCGTCACCGTTACGGCGACCTTCCAGGACCACGGCTTCGAAGACCTGGACTGGATCCTGGGCGTCAACTTCTGGGGCGTCGTCCACGGCTGCAAGTTCTTCCTCCCCCACCTGCTCCGCGAGGAGGAGGGACACGTGGTGAACGTCTCCAGCATGGCGGCGTTCCTGGGCCTGCCCACGCAGAGCGCCTACTGCGCCACCAAGGCGGCGGTGCACGGGCTCTCCGAGGCCCTGGGCGCGGAGCTGGCGGGCACGGCGGTGGGGGTGACGAGCGTGCACCCGGGCGCGGTGCGGACCGGCATCCTGCGCGGCTCGCGGGGTGCCGACCCGGAGGCGCTCGCGCGCTGGGCGGCGCAGCTGGAGCGCCACGCGCGCCCGCCCGAGCGGGTGGCGACGCGCATCGTGCGCGCCATCGAGCGCGGCCGGCGGCGGGTGGTCGTGGGCGCCGAAGCACACCTCACGGACTGGGCCGCAAGCCTGCTCCCGGTGCTCTGCCAACGTCTGCTCGGGGCCTCCTTCCGGCGCAGACCCCCGTGAGTTCGCTCGACTCCCCGCCTCGATCATCTATGCTGAGGACGTGCACGGTCGGACGTCTCGGGCTCTCCCGAACAGAATTGGCACCGGTTGCGCGGGGATGGAGCAGGATGGGTCAATTCGAGACGTCCCTCGTTCGAGGTCTTCTTTCCCTGGCAGAGGGCCTCGCCACCGAACGATCCCTGGAGCCGCGACTGACCGAGCTTTGCCGCGTCACGACGTCCCTCCTGGGCTGTGACCGCTCGAGCCTCTTCTTCCTGGAAGGCGGCTACTATCGAGCCGCGTTCAACCACGGGAACCCGCCGGACGTGGCGGCGCGCTTCCCCGCTCACCGCGTCTCACCCCGAGATCCCCTGGTGTCGCTTGCGATGCGGACCCGGCGCCACGTGATCGTGAACGACGTGCAAAGCTCGACACTCGTCAATGAGGAGACGGCGAGAGGCGCACGCATTCGCGCCATGGTGCTGGCGCCGTTGCTGGAGCCGTCCGGAGAAGCGCTGGGATTCCTGACGGCCGAGTACAACGAGAATCCCGGGCACTTCACGGAGACGCAATCCACGCTCGTGCTGGGCCTTGCGAAGCTCGCGCAGCTCGCCGTCACCTCCGAACGACGCCAGGCGGCTCGCGAGCAGGCCGAGACGGAACGCACCGAGCTCCGGGAGCGGTTGTCGGAGGCGCAACGCCTGGAGTCCCTGGGACGTCTGGCCGGCGGCCTCGCGCACGATTTCAACAATCTGATCACCGTGATCCTGGGACACGGCGCGTTCCTGAAGATGCACCTGACGGATCCGGAGTTCCTCGCCGAGCTGGCCCAGATCGATGCCGCCGCCGAGCGGGCCGGCGCGCTGACCCGACAGCTTCTGGCCCTGGGCCGCCGTCAGGTGCTCCAGCCCAGGGTGATCCGCCTGGATCAGATCGTATTCGGGCTCGAACCCATGCTGCGGCGCGCCGTTTCCTCCAACGTCGCGATCGCGGTGGAGCCGGCTCCAGACCTCGGGTTCGTTCGCGCCGATCCCGTGCAGATGGAGCAGGTGCTCGTGAACCTCGTGCTGAACGCCCGTGATGCGATGCCCAGCGGGGGCCGGATCACGCTCGCGCTCGAGAATGTGGAGCTCGAGCCGGAGGATTGCCGGACGCGTCGAAACGCGACGCCGGGCTCGTACGTGGTGCTCAGCGTGAAGGATACGGGCGAAGGCATGGACGAAGAGACCCGAAGACGGGTCTTCGAGCCGTTCTTCACCACCAAGGGGACGGGTTTGGGCTCTGGCCTCGGCCTGTCCTCGGTCCTTGGGGTCGTCGAGCAGACCGGCGGCCACATCGTCCTGGAGAGCGAGCCGGGTCGGGGCACCTCGTTCCGCGTCCATTTTCCTCGTGTGGAAGGGTCCCCGGAGAATGGAGCGGCGCAGGTCCGCAACGCCTCCCGGGAGGGGAACGATACGGTGCTCGTCGTGGACGACGACCGCGGCGTGTCGGCGGTCGCGCGGCGCATCCTCGAGAGCCACGGCCACCGGGTACTCGAGGCTTCGACGGGCGAGCAGGCGCTGGCAGCCAGCGCCGGGCATGCGGGACCGATCCATGCGCTGGTGACCGACGTCGTGATGCCGGACATGACCGGACGGGAGCTGGCCGAGCGGCTGCGGGTCACGCGCCCTGACCTGCGCGTGCTGTTCGTGTCGGGGCATGCCGAGAACAGCATCGTGCATGGGGGGTTCCTCGACCCGGACGTGGCCTTCCTGGCCAAGCCCTTCACACCCCAGGAGCTGGCGCGACGGGTGCGCGACGTCCTCCGTACGGAGCCGACCGACGTCGGTCCGTCCTCGGGCTCCTGACGCCCCGACCCCCGTGAGCACCTTCGAGCTGCTCTCGACCCTGACCACCCTGGCGGCGCTGTTCAGCTGGGTGAACCACCGCTACCTGCGTCTTCCCACCACGATCGGGCTGATGACGATCGCGCTGCTCTTCTCCATGGGGCTGGTGGGGCTCGGCAAGCTCGGGTTCGGCGTGGGAGAAGACGTGGAGCGCGTGATCGCCGCCGTCGACTTCGACGAAACCCTCCTGCACGGCATGCTCGGGGCGCTGCTGTTCGCCGGCGCCCTGCACGTGAACCTCGACGACCTGGCCGAGCAGAGGGGCATCATCGCGATCCTGGCCACGGCAGGCGTGCTGGTCTCGACCGCACTGGTGGGAGGCATCTGCTGGCTGCTGTTCGACGCCCTGGGCGTGCCGATCGCGCTGCCCTACTGCCTGCTCTTCGGGGCCATCGTCGCGCCCACCGACCCGATCGCGGTGCTCGGGGTGCTGAAGCAGATCGCGGTGCCGCACACCCTGGAGACCAAGATCGCGGGCGAGTCGCTCTTCAACGACGGCGTGGCGGTGGTGGTCTTCCTGGTGCTGCTCGGGCTGGCCACCGGCCACGCGGAGGCTGGCGTCGGCGACGTCGCACGCCTGCTGGTGGTGGAGGCGGCCGGGGGCGTGGTCTTCGGTCTCGGGCTTGGGTTCGTGGTGTACCTGCTGCTGCGCGGCGTCGACGACTACGCGGTCGAGATCCTGGCGACGCTGGCGCTCGTCACCGGCGGCTACGCCCTGGCGGATGCCCTGCACGTCTCCGGCCCGCTGGCCATGGTCGTGGCGGGGCTCCTGGTGGGGAACCACGGCCGCCGCCTCGCCATGTCCGAGCGCACCCGGGAGCGCCTGGACGCCTTCTGGGAGCTGGTGGACGAGTTCCTGAACGCGATCTTGTTCGTCCTGATCGGCCTCGAGGTGCTGGTCCTCAACTGGAGCGGGCCGGCGGTGCTGGCCGGGCTGGTGGCGATCCCCCTGGTGCTGGCGGTGCGCTTCGTGGCGGTGGGGACGCCGGTCGCCCTGCTGCGCCGCGTCCGCCGCTTCAGCCCCCACGCGGTCAAGATCCTGGTGTGGGGCGGCCTGCGCGGCGGCATCTCGGTGGCCCTGGCGCTCTCGCTGCCGCGGGGGCCGGAGCGGGAGCTCCTGGTGGGCGCCACGTATCTGGTGGTGATCTTCTCGATCCTGGTGCAGGGGCTCACCCTCGGGCCGCTGCTGGCGCGGCTCTACCCGTCGCCGAAGCCCGCGGCGACGCCCGGCGCGTCTGAGGACGTGCCGATCTAGGCAGCCCGGGTCGCCTCGGGCTGTGACCGGGGCTGTCACGAGCATCGGCCAGAGTGCCCGGGCAGGCCTCGGGAAGGCGCCCTCCCCCACCGGACGCCCCCCGGAGCCGGCCCCGGGGCCACCCCCGGCCCCGGGGCCCGTACTCCGAAGCCGGGAGGTGCAGGCATGGGGCGTGCGCGACGCGATCCGAGACCGAGGCTGCGCGTGATCCGAAATGGGCTGCGCGATCTCATGTGTCGTCAGTGCGGCGCGACCGAGGGCATCGTCCAGGTGGACTGGGTGCCGGTGGAGTACCCGGTCACCGGCGTGCGGGCCGACGGCACCGTGGTGGTCGAGAACCTGGAGCCCCGGGTCACGATCGACTGGGAAGGAGCCGATCTCGACCACCAGGAGCTCCGCTGCCGGAGCTGCGGCCACCGCTGGCGTGTGCCGGACGAGGTGGCGATCGAGGTGACGCACCCGAACGGGTAGACTGCGCCCTCCATGGGCCGCGGTCTGCTGCGCGACGAGCGCGGCGTCGTGCGCTGCGCGTGGAGCGGCCACGACCCGCTCTACCGCGCGTACCACGACCGCGAGTGGGGCTTTCCGGTGGCGGACGACCGACGGCTCTTCGAGAAGATCTGTCTCGAAGGCTTCCAGGCCGGCCTCTCCTGGCTGACCATTCTGCGCAAGCGCGAGAACTTCCGTCGCGCCCTGCTCGGCTTCGACTTCGAGCGCCTGGCACGTCGGCGGAGCGTGGAGCGCTGGCTGCGCGATCCGGGACTCGTGCGCCATCGGGGCAAGCTCGAGTCGGTGCTGAACAACGCGCGCCGCGCCGTCGAGCTGGTGGAGGAGCAGGGCTCCCTCGCGGCCTTCCTGTGGCGCTTCGAGCCGGAGCCTGCCGACCGCCCCCGGCGCCTCACCGCCGCCGCCGCCGCGCGCCTCACCGAGACGCCGGCGTCCCGCGCCCTCTCCCGGGAGCTGCGTCGGCGCGGCTGGAGCTTCGTGGGACCCACCACGCTCTATGCCTTCATGCAGGCGGTCGGTCTGGTGGACGACCACCTGGAGGGGTGTGCCACGCGCCCGCGCGTGGAGGCGGCGCGGCGCGAATTCGTGCGGCCCGCGCCGGCTCCCCGCGTACGGGCCGGCTAGCTTGTGCGGCGGACCATGACCGGAAACGGCCCGTCTCCCCAGGCGACCGGGCGCGCCGCGGGACCCCCCCCCGGCGCCGAGGTGGTCTTCCGCGCCGAGGGCCTCTCGAAGGTCTACCAGGTGGGCGAGGTCGAGGTCCACGCCCTGCGACACGTGGACCTCGAGCTCCGCCGCAGCGAGTTTGCGGTGCTGCTGGGACCCTCGGGCAGCGGCAAGTCCACGCTGCTCAACATCCTGGGGGGGCTCGACGTCCCCACCCGCGGGCGCGTCCACTTCCTGGACCACGACCTCACCGTGGACGACGAGCGCGCGCTCACCGCGTTCCGGCGCGAGCACGTGGGCTTCGTGTTCCAGTTCTACAACCTGATCCCGAGCCTGACCGCGCGCGAGAACGTGGCGCTGGTAACGGAGATCTCCGAGAACCCGATGCCTCCCGAGGAGGCGCTGAAGCTGGTGGATCTGGGCGAGCGCCTGGACCACTTCCCGGCCCAGCTCTCCGGCGGCGAGCAGCAGCGGGTGGCCATCGCCCGGGCGGTAGCCAAGCGCCCCGACGTGCTGCTCTGCGACGAGCCCACCGGCGCGCTCGACTTCGAGACCGGGAAGCTGGTGCTCGAGGTGCTGGATCGCGCCAATCGCGAGCTCGGGACCACCACCGCCGTGATCACCCACAACGCCGCCATCGGGCGCATGGCCGACCGCGTGATCCGCATGCGCAGCGGCGAGATCGTCGCCGTGGAGCGCAACGAGCGCCGCGCCGCGCCCGGGGAGCTGCAGTGGTGAGGCGCCTGGGTGCCCTGCCGCGCAAGCTGCTGCGCGACCTCTGGCACCTGCGCGGCCAGATGCTGGCGATCGCCCTGGTGGTGGGCTGCGGCGTCGCCACCGTGGTGACGCTGCGGGTGGGCTACGAGTCGCTGCGCATCTCCCAGGCCGCCTACTACGCACAGTACCGCTTCGCCGACGTGTTCGCGCAGCTCAAGCGCGCCCCCGAGACCCTGCGTGCCCGGCTCGAGGCCGTCCCCGACGTGGCCGAGGTGCGCACGCGCATCGTCGCGGAGGTGACGCTCGACGTGCCGGGCCTCTCGGAGCCGGCCACCGGGCGGCTGGTCTCGGTGCCGGAGCACCGCGTCCCCATCTTGAACGACGTGCACCTGCGGGCCGGGCGCTGGATCGAGCCCGGCCAGCGCGACGAGGTGATCGTGAGCGAGGCCTTCGCGGACGCCAACC
>JBFGJV010000090.1:0-11857 GCA_041577015.1 Myxococcota bacterium | reverse complement strand
CGCGAAACCTCGCGGAGGCGCTTCCATGCCCGTTCACGGCGGTAAGCTGGCGGCCCGGGCCCTCAAGCAGGCGGGTGTCGAGTGCATCTTCACGCTCTCCGGCGGCCACATCATGCCGATCTACGACGGCTGCATCGACGAGGGCATCCGCATCGTCGACGTTCGCCACGAGCAGGCGGCGGTGCACGCCGCCGACGCCTGGGCGCGCTGCAATCCGGGCAAGATCGGCGTGGCGGTGCTCACCGCCGGACCCGGTGTCACCGACGGCGTCACCGGCGTGGCGAACGCCTGGCGCGCCAACTCCCCGATCCTGGTGATCGGCGGCCAGGGCCCCTTCTCGAACCTGCGGCGCGGATCGCTCCAGGAGATGGACCACGTCGGCGTGATGAAGCCCATCACCAAGTGGGCGGACGCCGTCTACCAGACCCACCGCATCCCGGAGTACATCGAGATGGCGATCCGGCAGGCCGTCTCGGGCATCCCCGGTCCCGCGTTCCTCGAGATCCCGATGGACGTCTTCATGAGCCCCTGCGAGTGGGAGCAGGCCCCGATTCCGCCGATCCGCACCACGCCGCCTCGCGTGGCGCCGGATCGCGCCGACGTGCGACGGGCCCTGGAGCTGCTGGCGCAGAGCCAGCGCCCGATGCTGATGGCAGGGACCAGCGTCAAGTGGTCCCTGGCCAGCGCGGCGCTGAACGCCTTCCTGCACGAGACCCACGTCCCGGCCTACGTGAACGGCATGGGACGCGGGACGATTCCGCCCGACTCGCCCGAGTTCCTGAACCGCTCGCGGCGCGCCGCCATGAAGCAGATCGACCTGATCGTCCTGGCCGGCAGCATCCTGGACTTCCGGCTGCGCTTCGGCCAGACGATCCCGGCGGACGCCAAGATCGTGCAGCTCGAGATGGACGCCGCGCTGATCGGACAGAACCGCCCGGCGGACGTGGGTCTGGTGGGCAACCTGGCCAACGGCTTCGAGCTGCTGTTGGAGGAGATGAAGAACGCCGGCATGCGCCTGGACTTCTCCAGCTGGCGCGACGAGCTGCGCAAGGTGGAGGTCGAGGAGGAGAAGAAGGTCGAGGCCGCACTGCAGAGCGACGAGGTCCCGATCGATCCCATGCGCATGTGCCGCGAGGTCCGCGACTGGCTGCCGAGCCTGGGCGAGTCGATCGTGATCGGGGACGGCGGCGACATCGTGGCCACCGCGGCCAAGATCCTGCCGGTCCCGCGCGAGGGCGCCTGGATGGATCCCGGCCCGCTCGGCACCCTGGGCGTGGGCATGCCGTTCGCGATCGCGGCGCAGCTGGCGCACCCGGAGCGGCGCGTCGTCATCGTCTACGGCGACGGCTCGTTCGGCCTGAACGGCTTCGAGTACGACACCGCCGTCCGCTTCGGGCTCCCGATCGTCGGGATCGTCGGCAACGACGCCGCCTGGGGCCAGATGATGCGACCCCAGGGAGCCGTCTACGGGCGCGACCGCCTGGCGGCGACGCAGCTGGCCTACACCCGCTACGACAAGGTGGTCGAGGCGCTGGGCGGGCACGGCGAGTACTGCGAACGGCCCGACGAGATCCGGCCGGCGCTCGAACGCGCGGCGGGCTCCGGGAAGCCCGCGCTCGTCAACGTCAAGATCCGTCAGGATCTCGACTACGAGGGCGGCATCTACGTCTAGCGCGGCCCAGGCTCCCACCCTCCGCCACCTCGGGGCTCGGGAGCTGGGTCTCGATCCCGGGGCGCTCGCTGGCTGGCTGGCGGCGACCGGGCCGGTGGCGGTGGTGGACCTGGAGACCACCGGCCTGGTCCACGATCCCGAGGCGGAGATCCTCGAGGTGGGCGTCGTCCTGCTCGACCCCGGTCTCGACCCGATCGCCGTGTTCCAGACGCTGCTGCGGCCCTCGCGCCCGCTGCCCCGCGCCATCCAGAGGCTGACCGGACTCGGTGACGACGACGTAGCCGGCGCGCCGAGCCTGGCGGAGGTGCGCCCGGCCCTGGTGGAGGTGCTCGCCGCGCGGCGCCTGGTGGCCCACAACGCCGGCTTCGAGCGCGCCTTCCTGGCCCGCGGCGTGGAGGCGCGCCTGGCCGAGGTGCCCATGCTGGACACCCAGGACCTGCTGGCCGTGACCCATCCCGACGCGCCGGACCTGCGGCTGGAGTCCTTCACGCGGAGCCTGCTCGGGCGCGAGGAGCGTCACCGAGCGCTGGAGGACGCCCTGGACACGGCCCGCGTCATCTCCCGCGTGGCGCGTGGCGCGCGCGCCGGGGAGGCCCGCTACGCGGCGGCCCGGGAGGCGCTCGAGATCTACGCCGCGGACTCGCCCTGGCTTCCGCTCCTCGGCAAGGAGACCGCCGTCCCGGAGGCGTCGCCCGCGTCCCCCTTCGCCGTGGTGGGCGAGAGCCGCGAGGCCCCGGTTTCCTTCGACCCCGACGCCATCGCCGCGGCGCTGCGGGACGAGGCGCGCGGTCGCCGACACTTCCAGCGCTACCGGGCTCGCGAGGAGCAGGTCCGGCTGGCCCGGCACTTCGCCCGGGTGCTCGCCGAGGGCAGGGTTGCGCTCCTGGAGGGCGGCACCGGGGTGGGGAAGTCCCTGGCCTACCTGGCGGCCGCCATTCCGTGGGTGATGTCGCGGCGAGAGGAGCGCGAGCCGGTGGTGATCTCCACCCGCACCAAGCTCCTCCAGGACCAGCTCATGGGCAAGGACATTCCGGCGGCGGCCCGCTTCCTGGGACATTCCGAGCTGCGCGCGCTCTCCATCAAGGGGCGCGCGAACTACGCCTGTGAGCGCCGGCTGGCGCGCGTGCTCGCCGAGGGCGTCGAGCCGCGCATCTTCGCCGAAGACCGCCTGGCCTACGCCCTGCTGGAGTCCTGCGTCCGGATCCGACCTCACGGCGAGATCGGCTCCGTGCCCGCCGGCTGGCTGCGGCGCCACCCGGCGCTGGGCGACCTGCTGCGCCGCTCCGTGGCGGCGCGTGCGGAGCAGTGCACGCGCGAGCAATGCGCGTCGCATCCCGCCTGCCCGCTGGGAAGGCGCCGCGCCGCGCTTGGCGAGGCCGACCTGGTGGTCGCCAACCACGATCTCCTGCTGCGCTGGCCCCCGGACTATCCGCCGCTCGCCAGCGCCATCGTGGACGAGGTGCACGAGCTCGCGGACGTGGCCGACGAGGTCTTCGCGCTCGAGGTGCAGCCGCAGTCGGCGCTCGAGCGCATGGACGACGTGTTCGGTCGTCCCGGTCGTCACGACGCGGGAGATCCGCTGCTCCCGGCGTCCGCGCGGCGCGCGGCGCGCCGCGACGGCCTGGCCTGGCGGCGCGGCCTGGACCAGGAGCTGCGGGCGCTGGGCTCGGCGCTGGGCGAGCGGGCCGGCGACTTCGGAGAGGTCCAGATCCCGGCGCGGCCGGGCCCCGGTTTCGCGGAGGCGGCCCGCCACGCGGACGCCGCGGCCACGCGTCTCGAGGAGGTCGCGGACCACGTGGAGCGGCTCGCCGGGCCGGGTTCCGATCCCGGGTCGCCGCTCTCGCGCACGCTGCAGGAGCTGCGACGTGCGGCGGTGGCGTTGCGTCTGGCCCTGTCCGGGGCGGGCAAGGACGCCGTGGCGGCCTTCGAGGACGTGGTCCCGCCCTGGGACCGCTGGCGCCTGCGGGTGCGATCCGTGTCACCGGCCGACGCCTTCCACGAGCGCTTCTTCGAGCGACTGCGCGTCTTCGCCGGAGTCTCGGCGAGCCTCTTCGTGGCAGACGACGCCTTCGCCGCCCTGGGTGAGCTCGAGATCGAGGCTCGCGCGGCCGCGCCGCCCGGCGTGCTGCGTGCCTCGGAGCCGAGCCCGTTCCCGTACGCCGAGCACATGCGCGTGGTCGCGCTCACCGACGGCGGTGACGTCGTGCTGGAGACCGCGGCGGTGCTGGAGCACCTGGCCCGGCGCCTCGGCGGTCGCACCTTGGGTCTCTTCACGAGCCTGCGTCGCATGCAGGAGGTGGCGGCGCTCCTGGCTCCCCGGCTGCGGGCCGAGGGCATCGAGGTGTTGGCGCCACGTCGGGCGGCGGACGACCCCCACGCCCTGGTGGAGCGCTTCAGCGCCGGGTCGGCGGTGCTGCTGGGCGCGCGGAAGTTCTGGCAGGGGCTCGACGTCCCGGGGGCGGACCTCCAGGCCGTGGTCATCGAGAAGCTTCCCTTCGAGGTGCCGACGGAGCTGCGCCGGCGTCGGGAGCAGCGCCTGCGCGCCGCCGGCGCGGACGCCTTCGAGCGCTATACCCTGGGCAAGATGCTGCTCAACCTGAAGCAGATGGTGGGGCGGCTGATTCGCACCGAGGAGGATCGCGGCGTCGTCGTGATCGTGGAGGGCCGCACCGATCGTCCGTACTTCTCCCGGCTCGCCGCAGCGCTCCCGCCGGGCTGCCAGGTGACGACCGCCCGCCGCGACGAACTCGACCGTTTGCTGGGTGAAGTGGGGATCGGCACCACGGAGCGCCCGCTGTGAGCGACGCGCCGGTGGCGCTCGTCACGGGCGGAGCGCGCGGCATCGGCGCCGCCTGCAGCCGGGCCCTGGCGGCGGAGGGCTTCCGGGTGGCGCTGCACCACCACGCCAGCGCCGAGGCGGCCCGGAAGCTGGCGGCGGAGCTGCCGGAGGCCTTCCCGGTCCGGGCGGACCTGCGGATCCCGGCCGAGGTGGACGTGCTGGTGGCGCAGCTCGAGGAGCGCTGCGAACGCCTGGACGTGCTGGTCAACAACGCCGGAGCGACCCGCCACGCACCGACGCCCGTGATGAAGCTGGAGGACTACGACGCGGTAGCGGAGCTGACCCGCGGCACCTGGTACCTGACCAAGCTCGTCCTGCGCCGCTTCATGCTGCGCCGCAAGCGCGGTCGCATCATCCAGATCTCGAGCGTGGTGGGGCACACGGGCAACCGCGGCCAGTCGCCCTACACCATGGCGAAGGCGGGTCTCGACGCCCTCACCAAGTCCCTGGCCCAGGAGCTGGCCGGGCGCGAGATCCTGGTCAACTCGGTGGCCCCCGGCTTCATCGCGACGGAGATGACGGCCGCCCTGCCCGAGGAGGTGCGCCAGGGCATCCTGGCTCGCGTTCCCCTCGGTCGCATGGGCCGTCCCGAGGAGGTGGCCGAGGTGGTGGCGTTCCTGGCCACGCGCGGGGGCTACGTGCACGGGAGCGTCGTCCACGTGAACGGCGGACTCTACGGCGGCTAGCCGGTGCGGATCCAGGTGCTGCAGCACGTGCCCTTCGAAGGCCTGGGCTCGATCGAGACCTGGGCGAAGGGGCGGAGGCACGCGATCGCCTGGACGCGGCTGCACCGCGGCGAGCAGCCGCCGCTCGACGCCTGGGACGCGCTCGTCGTGCTCGGCGGACCGATGGGGGTGCACGACGAGGCGTGCCACCCCTGGCTGGCCCAGGAGAGGCGCTTCCTGGCCGCGGCGCTGGCCCACGAGCGGCCGATGCTCGGCATCTGTCTCGGGGCGCAGCTGCTGGCGGACGCGCTCGGTGCCAAGGTGTACCCCAACGCGCAGCGCGAGATCGGTTGGTTCTGTCTCGAGCGGACCCCGGAGGCGTCCGGGGTTCCGGCCGGCGCCGCCCTGCCTGCACGCGTCGAGGCCTTCCACTGGCACGGCGACACCTTCGAGCTGCCTCCCGGTGCGGTGCACCTGGCGCGCAGCGCGGCCTGCGAGAACCAGGCGTTCGGGTGGGAGGGACGCGTGCTGGCGCTTCAGTTCCACCTGGAGACGACGCCCGACGCGGCGCGGGCGCTGGTGGCCCACTGCCCGGAGGATCTGGCTCCGGGCCCCTGGGTGCAGACGCCCGGGGCGATGCTGGCGCAGCCCCGGCGCTTCGCACGGGCGAACCAGATGATGGCGGGCATCCTCGACGCCTTCCTCGGCGCCGACTGAGGGCACGGGCTTGGGGAGCCTCTCCGAGTTCTCGCTCGCCACGCGTCTCTTCCTGCGCGCCTATCCGTGGCGTCGCATCGATCCGGTGCCGTGGACGCCGCTGCCGCGTCCACTCGCGGCGTGCCGCGTGGCGCTGGTCACCAGCGCGGGCTTGGTCGCTCCCGGTCAGGCACCCTTCGACGCCTCGCGGCGGGGAGGGGACCCGAGCTTCCGGGAGATCTCCGCGGAGACGCCGGTGCGACGCCTGTTGGACGCGCACCGCAGCCGCTCCTTCGACCACGCGCCCATGCGCGGCGACCCGAACCTGGCCTTCCCGCTCGACCGCCTGCACGAGCTGGCCAGGGAGGGTCGCATCGGCTCGGTCAACCATCGGCATCTCTCCTTCATGGGCTCGCTCACGGCGGTGGGACACTTCGTGCGGGACACGGCGCCCGCCGCGGCGCGGCTGCTGGTCGCCGACGCCGTGGACGTGGCGCTGCTGGTCCCGGTCTGACCCATGTGCAACCAGGCCGTGTGCCTGGCCGCCGCCGAGCTGGAGCGACGGGGCATCGCGACCGTCGCCATCCAGCTGCTGCGCGAGGTGGCCGAGCGGGTGCGCCCGCCCCGGGCGCTCTTCGTGCCCTTCCCCCACGGCCGGCCGCTGGACGCGCCCGACGATCCGCCGCGTCAGCGCGCCGTGCTGGAGGCGGCGCTCCGACTGCTCGAGGACGCGACGCTACGGCCTCCGGTCCTGGTGGACTTCGCGCCGCGGACGCGGGAGTAGCCCGTGGCCAGGATTCTCGTGGCGGGCTGCGGATACGTGGGGAGCGAGCTGGCTCGGGTGCTCGTCGCGGAGGGTCACCAGGTCTGGGGTCTCCGGCGGCGACCCCAGGCACTTCCGCAGGGCGTACGCGCCGCAGCTGCGGACCTGACCCAGCCCGCGCGACTGGCCGAGCTCTTCGCGCGGAGCGACGGGCCGCGCGGCCTCGACGTGGTGGTCTACGCCGCCGCCGCCGACGGCGGCGTCGAGGCGGCCTACCGGCGTGCCTATGTGGACGGGCCCCGCAACCTGCTCGAGGCGCTGCGCCGGGCCGGGGAGCGGCCGCGGCGCATCTTCTTCACGTCCAGCACCGGAGTCTACGCCCAGGACGACGGGAGCTGGGTGGACGAGGATTCGCCCACCGAGCCGACGAGCTTTCGCGGGGCGCGCGTCCTCGAGGGCGAGCGCCTGCTGCTCGCGAGCGAGATCCCCGCGACGGTGGTGCGTCTCGGCGGCATCTACGGCCCGGGCCGCACCCGTCTCGCGGAGCGTGTGCGCCGCGGCGAGGCCGAGCTTCCCACGGGACCGACCCGCTGGACCAACCGCATCCACCGGGACGACGCGGCCGGCATCCTGCGTCACCTGATCGCCCTCGAGCTGGCCGGACGCTCGCCCGGCGCCGTCTACGTGGGGGTGGACGACGAGCCTGCGTCCCAGGCCGACGTGCTGCGCTGGCTGACACGGCGCCTCGGCGTCGAGCTTCCGGACCGGGCGGAGTCGCCTGCGGCGCCGACGTCCGCTCGCGCGCCCGGGCGCAACAAGCGCTGCCGCAACGCTCGCATCCGCGCGCTCGGCTACCGCTTCCGTTACCCGACCTTCCGCGAGGGCTACGAGGCGCTGCTCAGCGCACCGTGATCGTGATGCGCTCCGACGCGATCGGAGGGTCGTGCGGGAAGTGCGCCGCGTCTCCCAGCAGCAGCTGCAGCGTGTGCTCGCCGGGAGGCAGCTCGACGCGCGTCTGGGTCTGCCCGCCGCCGAAGTGGCGATAGGTCGCGTCCTTGGGAATCGGCCGGTCCAGGGGCGGCAGCCCGCCGTCCACGATCAGGTGGTGGTGCCCGGTGTTCTCGTGGGCCACCCCGGCGGGCGCCACGCCCATGCCCTCGAGCCCGAAGCGTACCGTGACGGGGCTCTTCACCGTGGCGCCGTCCTCGGGGCTGATGAAGTAGAGGCGCGCTCCTTCCGGCGCCGGCGTGCGCTCGTAGCCTCCGGCTTCCGTCTCCTCCGCGGCGGGGGGCGCCGCCACGTCGCCGGCCGGCTCTCCCGAGCAGGCGGCGAGCGCAGCGGTCAGGAGCAGGCTGGCGAGACGGATCGTCATGGGGCCTCCTTCGCGGGCGCAAGCGTAGCGCGATCGCGCATGGGCTCCTTCACGCCATGGTCAGGCCGCCGCTCACGGAGAGCGTCTGTCCCGTTACGAAGCCGGCCTGCTCCGAGGTCAGGAAGGCCACCGCCGGCGCCACGTCCTCCGGGCGTCCGAGCCGTCCCATGGGCACCGCGCGCTCGAGCGCCGCCACCAGCTTCTCGCCGCCCTCGTCCACCATGCGCCGGAGCAATGGTGTATCGGTGGGGCCCGGGCAGACGCAGTTCGCCGTCACGCCGAGCTTCGCGGTCTCGCGGGCCACCGTCTTCGTGAACGCGATCAGGCCGCCCTTCGCTGCCGAGTAGATCGCCTCCAGGGAGGAGCCCACGCGGCCAGCGTCCGAGCTCACGTTGACCAGGCGTCCCCAGCCCCCCGCGATCATGTCCGGCAGCACGGCCCGGGCCACGCGCAGCGGGCCTGCCAGGTTGATGGCGAGCACCTTGGCCTGGAAGTCCTCGTCGGACTCCAGGAAGGGTCGCAGCTCGTCCCAGCCGGCGCAGTTGACGCAGATCGCCACGGGTCCCAGGCGCTCACGGGTGGCATCCACGGCGGCGGCCACGGAGTCGGCCCGGGTCACGTCGAGGGCGACGCCGAGGCCCCCGATCTCTCCGGCCAGTCGCTCCGCGGCGGCGGCGTCGAGGTCCGCCACGGCCACGCGCCGGCCCGCCGCGGCCAGCGCCATGCACACCGCGGCGCCGATCCCTCCGGCGCCTCCCGTGACGAAGGCCACGCGTTCCGGTCCGGCCACGTCACTGGCCACGGAAGCGCGAGAAGTCCGGCCTGCGCTTCTCGGTGAAGGCGGCGACCCCTTCCCGTGCCTCGGGCGTTTCCACGAACAGATCGAGGCTGTCGAAGGCCAGGGTTCCGATGCCGGCGATCGACTCCGAGTCGGCGTTGAACGAGTGCTTCAGCACCTTGAGGGCCGTCGGGCTCATGGCGAGCATCTCGTCCGCCCAGCGGCGCACCTCGGCGCGCAGCTCGGCCAGGGGCACCACCCGGTTCACCAGTCCCCAGCGCTCCATGGTCGCGGCGTCGTAGCGGCGGCACAGGTACCACACTTCCCGCGCCCGCTTCTCGCCCAGGATGCGCGCCAGGTAGGCGCTTCCGAAGCCGGCGTCGAAGGAGCCCACGCGCGGCCCCGCCTGGCCGAAGCTGGCCGAGTCCGCGGCGATGGTGAGGTCGCACACCACGTGCAGCACGTGACCGCCGCCCACGGCGACGCCGTTCACGGCGGCCACCACCGGCTTGGGAATGTCCCGGATCACCCGGTGCAGGGTCTCCACCTCGAACAGGCCGCTCTCCGAGGGGCCGTAGTCGCCCGTCTCCTGGCGCTGCTTCTGGTCGCCGCCGGCACAGAACGCCTTGTCGCCGGCCCCCGTCAGCGCCACCACCCCCACCGCTGGATCCGCCCAGGCCGCCTTGAAGCACTTGATGAGCTCGTCCACGGTTCGGGCGCGGAAGGCGTTGTAGCGCTCCGGGCGGTCGATCGTGATCCAGGCGAGGCCGCGCTCGACCTCGTAGCGCACGTCCTCGAACTGGGTCGGGTCCATCGCGATCCTCCTCGCTCATGCGTCCGCCGCGAGCGCGAGCACGTCCTCCACGGCCGGCCAGAGCTCTTCCTCGGGAACGTTCAGGGCCGGGAACAGACGCAGCACCCGCCCGGCCGTCACGTTCACCAGCACCCCCCGCTCCAGGGCGCGCCCGGGCAGCGTCGCCGCGCGCTCGGCGTCCCGGAGCTCGAGTCCCAGGAGGAGCCCGCGTCCGCGCGCGTCCGTGGCCACCTTCGGGTGCTCCGCGGCGAAGCGCCGCAGCCGCTCGAGGATCTGCTCGCCCAGGGCGGCGGACCGCTCCACCAGCCCCTCCGCCTCGATCACCCCGATCACGGCGTTGGCGGCGGCGCACGCCAGCGGGTTGCCGGCGTAGGTGCCGCCGTGCTCGCCCGCCGACACGGTCTTCGCCACCGCCTCCGTCACGACGAACGCGGCGATCGGGAAGCCTCCGCCGAGGCCCTTGCCGAGCGTCACCACATCGGGGACCACGCCCTCGTGCTCCAGGGACAGCCATCGCCCGGTGCGCCCGATCCCGGTCTGGATCTCGTCCAGGATCAGGAGCGCCCCGTGGCGATCGCAGAGCTCGCGCAGGCCGGACAGGTAGCCGGCCGGAGGCACGTTCACGCCGCCCTCGCCCTGGATCGGCTCCACCACGACCGCGGCGGTCTCGCCGTCCACGGCGGCGCGCGCGGCCTCCAGGTCGCCGTACGGGGCCAGGTGCGGCTCGGGCAGCAGCCTGGCGTAGGCGGCCCGATGGCGCTCCTGGCCGATCACGCCCAGGGCGCCCAGGGTGCGTCCGTGGAAGGAGCCCGTGGTGGACACGAACTTCGTCCGTCCCGTGGCACGGTGCGCCAGCTTGAGCGCTCCCTCCATGGCCTCGGCCCCGGAGCTCAGGAAGAACGAGCGCGTGAGCGGACTCGGACACAGCGACGCCAATCGCTCGGCGAGCTCGAGCTGCGGAAGCGTGTAGAAGAGGTTGGTGGTCTGCATGAGCCGACCGGCCTGGCGGGCGATGGCGTCCACCAGGGTCGGGTGGCAGTGCCCGATGGCGGTGACGCCCCAGCCGGCGGTCAGGTCCACGTACTCGCGGCCCTCGACGTCCCGCACGCGCGAGCCCCGCCCCTCCACCAGGGCCGCCGGCAGGCGCTTCACCACCGGAAGGAACCAGCGCGCCTCCCGCTGGCGCACCTGCTCGAACTCGGACCCCAAGGCCACCCTCCTCGTGCCGGACACCGGCCCGGAGCCGGGTAGAATAGTGCGTTCGGGAACTGCGCCAGCGGCGGCCCCGCCGCCACGGCTTCCCGGGAGGTGGCTGCCGGTGCCCGACGTCATCCTGCTCGAGGCGATCCAAATCCCCGCGGCGCTCGGGGTCACCGCGGCCGAGCGCCGCATGCGCCGGCCGGTCCTGCTCGATCTCGAGGTGCAGCGCGATCTTCGCGCCGCGGGACGAAGCGACCGCATCCGCGACACCGTCCACTACAAGCGCATCTTCGAGGTGGTGGAGGACGTGGCCGCGAACCAGGAGCACAAGCTCGTGGAGGCACTGGCGACGCGCGTGGCCCGGGCGGTGCTCGACAAGTTCGACACCGAGGCGGTGACGATCACCGTTCGCAAGCCCAAGCCGATCGCGGGTGTTCTGGAGCACGCCGGGGTGCGGATCACGCGCCGCCGGGAGGATCTGCCCTGATCACCGGGGCCTGGTGGCGCGGATGAGTGCGAACGAACGCGAGATCACGATCTACTCCTACTATCGCGACGCCGAGCTCCGGGGCGCGAACCTGCTGTTCCGTCTGCTGCGCCTCGTGGACGACCCGGAGGCGCAGGTGAATCTGACCCAGCACCTGGCCGACGAGGTGCGACACGCCTGGCTCTGGACCCAACGCATCCAGGAGCTGGGTGGCACGCCGGTTCGCGTGACCGACGGCTACCAGGTACGCATCGGTAAGCGCGCCGGCGTGCCGCGCAACGTGGTCGACCTGTTCGGTTTGACCGTGGTCGTCGAGCAGCGGGCGCTCCGGCGCTACACGGAGCATCTGAAGCGACCCGACACGCCCGAGCCCACCCGCCACGTGCTCGAGGCGGTGACGCACGACGAGGGCTGGCACATCGACTGGATGCGCAGGAAGGGCCGGGAGCTGGCGGAGCGGGCGGGCGAGCCGGAACGTCTGGAGCACGCCCTGGCCCGGTTCCGCGAGATCGATCACGCCGTGATGGCTGAGCTCGACGCGTTCGAGCGAGGCCTGGCGGAGGGTTGAGCT
>JBFGJV010000089.1:0-12004 GCA_041577015.1 Myxococcota bacterium | reverse complement strand
GAGGCCCTGTTCCGCCGCTTTCGTGACGTGGTGACCGGAGCCAGCGACGGCGCCCCCCCGCTCGGCAAGCTCGAGGTGCTGGCCGGAGTGCGCGCGTTCCCCATGCGCGTCAAGTGCGCGACGCTGGCCTGGCACGCCCTCGCCGCCGCCCTGGACAAGCCGGGCGAGCGCGTGTCCACGGAATGAGCCGGACGGGAGGAGGAGCGTTGGACCAGAAGCCCGAAGCCGCGGAGCGCGCCGCTCCCCAGGGCGCGGAGGAGCTCCGCGCAGCGGTCATCGCCGAGATCCAGAAGGTGTACGACCCGGAGATCCCGGTGAACATCTACGAGCTCGGCCTCGTGTACGACGTCTCGGTGGAGGAGTCCGGGGCGGTGGAGGTGCGCATGACACTCACCTCACCCGCCTGCCCGGTGGCGGGGTCGCTTCCCCCCGAGGTGGAGGCGCGCGTGGCGGGCGTGCCGGGCGTCCGTTCGGTGCGGGTGGACCTGGTCTGGGATCCTCCCTGGAATCCCAGCATGATGTCCGAGGCCGCCCGCCTCGAGCTGGGGATGTAGCCCGGACCGCCTTGCCATCTGGAACCATGTCTCGATTCCAACGGCTTCCGACCGTGCGGCAAGCGCCGGCCGTCGATCGCGTCTGATAGACTGGGTGCTCCCGCAAGCCGAGAGCGAGAGCCCCCCTTGCCTCCCGATGCGTCCCAGGTGCAGTCCCGTACCGCCCGCGCGCGCCGCAGGAGCTGGTTTTTGAATCGGGAGCTCTCGTGGCTGGACTTCAATCGTCGGGTGCTCGCACTGGCAGAGGATCCGGCGCTTCCGCCCCTGGAGCGCATCAAGTTCCTGGCCATCTTCAGCCAGAATCTGGACGAATTCTTCCAGGTTCGTGTGGGTGGGCTGCATCAGCAGCGGGATGCCGGCGTCGAGGCCGCCTCGCCCGACGGGCGCACCCCCGCCGAGCAGCTGCGCGAGATCCGCAGCCGGGTGCTGGAGCTGACGGGCCGCCAGCAGGACGTGATGGCCAAGGACGTCCTGCCCCGCCTGGCCGACGCGGGCATCCGCGTGTGTCGTTTCGAGGACGTGGGCAAGGCAGGCCGCCGCCACCTGGGTGAGAGCTTCGAGCGGCACGTGTTCCCGGTGCTGACGCCCCTGGTGGTGGATCCAGCCCACCCGTTTCCCCACATCTCGAACCTGTCGCTGAACCTGGCCATCCTGGTGCGCGAACCGGCGAGTGGAGAGCTGCGCTTCGCCCGCGTCAAGGTGCCGCCGAATCTGCCCCGCTTCCTCGTGCTCCCGAACGGGGAGTGCTTCGTTCCCATCGAACAGGTGATCGCGGCCCACCTGGAGCAGCTCGTCCCCGGCATGGAGATCGAGTCCCACGATCCCTTCCGTGTCACGCTCAACGCAGACCTGGCCGTGGAGGAGGAGGAGGCGCCGGATCTGCTGGAGGCGATCGAGTCCGGGTTGCGCCGGCGTCTGCGCGGGAACGCGCCGGCACGTCTGGAGGCGGCGGCCTCCATGTCGGACCAGGTGCGCGAGCTGCTCAGGGAGGAGCTGGAGCTTCAGGACGAGGACGTCTACGTGGTACGCGGCGCGCTCGACCTGGCCGGCCTCTGGCAGCTCTACGGCATCGATCGGCCCGACCTCAAGGAGGAGGCCTGGACGGCGAGCACGCAGCCACGCCTCCAGACACCTTCCGAGCCCGGCGTCGCCCCCGATCTGTTCGAGACCATCCGCGAGGCGGACCTGCTCGTCCACCACCCCTACGACTCCTTCGAGACCTCGGTGGAGAGCTTCCTGCGTCAGGCCGCCGACGATCCGCGCGTGCTCGCCATCAAGCACACGCTGTACCGGACCTCGGGGCCGGAGAACCCGATCGTGGGCACCCTGGTCCGGGCGGCCGAGGCCGGCAAGCAGGTGGTGACCCTCGTGGAGCTCAAGGCGCGCTTCGACGAGCGGGCGAACATCGACTGGGCCCGCACCCTGGAGCGCGCCGGCGTCCACGTGGTCTACGGCATGCTGGGCCTCAAGACCCATGCCAAGGTGTCCCTCGTCGTCCGGGAGGAGGAGGACGGGCTGCGACGCTACGTGCACGTGGCCACGGGAAACTACAACCCGCAGACGGCGCGCCTCTACGAGGATCTGGGCGTGTTCTCCTCCGACCCCGATCTGGGCGCCGATCTCACCGAGCTCTTCAATCACCTGACCGCCGGCGGACGACCGACCGCCTACCGGAAGCTCTGGGTGGCGCCCGACGGTCTGCGGGAGGGTCTGCTGCGGGAGATCCGGCGGGAGGCCAGAGCGCCCGACGGACGCATCGTGCTCAAGGCCAACGGCCTCTCGGACCCGGAGCTGATCGAGGCCCTCTACGATGCCTCCCAGGCCGGGGTCGAGATCGACCTGGTGATCCGCGGCATCTGCTGCCTGCGACCGGGCGTGCCGGGCCTGTCCGAGCGCATCCGGGTGCGCTCGATCCTCGGTCGCTTCCTGGAGCACTCGCGCGTGTTCCGCTTCGGGAGCGAGGCCCGCGGCCAGCGCTACTTCCTGGGCTCCGCGGACCTCATGCCGCGCAACCTGGACGACCGCGTGGAGGCCGTGGCGCCGGTGGAGGACGCCGCGCTGCGCGCCCGGCTCGAGGAGATGCTGCGGGTGATCCTCTCCGACGACGTGCAGGCCTGGGAGCTGCAGACGGACGGGAGCTGGACTCGCGTCGCGACGCTGCGCGGCGTCTCGACCCACGCCCGGCTGCAGAGGCTGGCCCAGCATCGCGCCCGGACGGCGCTCGACGGGTTGCATGGCTCCGCGCTCGGCTGAGCCCCCCGGCCAGGAGGTCGACGTGGCGTTCCGGCGCCCCGAGACCGACGCCACCGCCGCCGAGCTGGTGACGGCCGCGCTCGTGCGCTCGGTGTCCCGGGTGATCGACCACGAGGCCGGCGTCCGCAGCGGCGAAGATGCCGAGGACGTGCACCAGGCCCGGGTGGGGACGCGCCGGCTGCGCTCCGACCTGCGCTCCTTCCGCAAGCTTCTCGAGGCGAGCTGGGCGCGCGAGCTGCGCGACGCGGTCAAGCCCCTCGCCGACCGTCTGGGAGCGGTTCGCGACGCCGACGTGCTGCTCGGGCGCCTCCGCCGGCGCGTGCAGGAGCTGGCCGAGAAGGATCTGATCCCCGCCGGCCTGCTGCTGCGTCGCCTCGAGGCGGAGCGGACCCGAGCCCGCCAGGATCTGCTGACCTGGATGGAGGGCCCGGACTACGCGCTCCTGCGCGAGCGCCTGCTCGCCGCGGCTCGGCACCCGGCGCTGCTGCCGCGGGCCCGGCTGCCCGCTCTCGAGCTGCTCGGTCCGATGGTGGAGCGGCGCTGGAAGCGCCTGGCCCGCAGCGTCGAGGCGCTCTCGAGCCCGCCCAGCCCGGGCGAGCTGCACCAGATCCGAATCCGGGCGAAGCGCTGCCGCTATGCAGCGGAGTGTCTGGTTCCGGTGGCCGGGCGCCCGGCGCGGGAGTTCGCCAAGGCCATGGCGCACGTCCAGGACGTTCTCGGCGAGCATCAGGATGCTACCGTTGCGGCGGCCTGGCTTCGCGAGGCGGCGCGCTCGGGCCCGGCCGAGGAGGCGTTCGTCGCGGGCGAGCTGGTGGCGCGGGAACGACGCGCGGCGGAGGAGGCGCGGGCGCTCTGGCCCGAGGCCTGGCGCAGCGCCTCGAAGCGCAGGTTGCGCGGGTGGCTGTGACGCACGCCGAGGTTGCATGAAGGTCTTCCTGACTCGTCACGCACGGGCCAAGAAGCGCTCGCGTTGGGAGGGGCCGGACCGCATGCGGTCCCTCACCAAGGCGGGCCGGCGCCAGGCCCAGGCCCTGCTCACGCTTCTGGAGGAGGCGCGGCTCGATCGCCTGGTCTCGAGCCCCTACCTGCGCTGCCGCGAGACGGTGGCTCCCCTCGCCAACGCCCGAGGTCTGCCGCTCGAGGTGGACGAGCGTCTGGCCGAGGGCGAGGACCCCACCAAGGTGCTCGAGCTGCTGCGGGCGCTCGGCCCGGCCCCCGCCCTGCTGTGCAGCCACGGAGACGTGATCCCGCTGCTGCTGTGCGAGCTCGAGGAGCTCGGCATGCGGCTCGCGGACGAGCTGCGCTGCGAGAAGGGCTCGGTCTGGGTGCTCGAAGGGTCGGGCGCGACGCCGAGCGTGGCGCGCTACCTGCCGGCGCCAGCCCGGGAGCGTCCCACCCCGGCGCGCGAGACGCGGCTGCCGCCCCTGGACGCCGACGAGGAGGAGGTGCGAATCGCGGTGCTCGACCTCGGCAGCACGTCCTTCCACCTGCTGGTGGTGGAGACCACACCCGAGGGCGAGCTCCAGACCGTGGAGCGCCAGCGCATCATGCTGCGGCTCGGCTCGGTGATCGGTACCGAGGAGGGAATTCCCCAAGCGGTGATGGAGCGCGCCGTGGAGGCCGCGCGGCAGCTGCGCCGCTCCGCGGTGAAGGCACGCGCCGAGCGTCTGCTGCCGGTCGGGACCGCCGCCCTGCGCGACGCGGAGAACGGCCGAACGCTGGCCCGGCAGCTGGGCGAGGCGCTCGACGCCCCGGTGCGGGTCCTCTCGGGCGAGGAGGAGGCGCGCCTGATGTTCGCGGCCTTCCGGCAGCGCGTGGGCCTCCGCGGACGCCGGGCCCTCGGCGTGGATCTGGGCGGGGGCAGCGTGGAGCTCGCCGTGGGCGACGAGAGCGACGTGGCCTGGGAGACCACGCTTCCGCTGGGCGTGGTCCGGCTGCACGGCGAGATCGTGAAGACCGACCCGATGGCCTGGGAGGAGGTTCGCGCGGTGCGAGACCGCGTGCGCGAGGCCCTTTCGCCGCACCGCGACGCCATCGCCCGCCTGGGCCCGGCGCGCTGCATCGTCTCGGGAGGCACGGTCGGGGCGCTGGCGCGGCGCATCCTGGCGCGTCGGGAGCTCCCCGCGGACGCCCCCGTGAATCAGCTCTTCGTCCCCGCCGACGAGCTGCGCCAGCTCGCCGCGGAGCTCGTGCGCTCCAGGCACGAGGACCGCCTGCGCATGCCGAGCATCTCGGTGCGCCGGGCGGATCTGCTGCCCACCGGCGCGCTCGTCCTCTCCACGCTGGCCGACGACCTGGGAATGGAAGGCTACACCGTGAGCGACTGGGGCCTGCGCGAGGGCGTGATCCTCGAGCACCTGGGCCACGCCATCGCGCGCCGCGACGGCTGAGCCTCAGCCCTCCGCCTCCAGCAGCCTCCGCATCTCCGCGAACTTCGTGCGCTCCTCGGGACCGACCCTCGGATAGGCGAGCGGGAGACTGCGCAGGCTCTCCACGACGATCTCGGCCACGCGCATCCGCATGTAGGGCTTGTCGTCGGCGGGGATGGCGTACCAGGGCGCCCAGGGCCGCGAGGTCTGGTTGAGCGCGTCCTCGTAGGCCCGCATGTAGTCGTCCCAGAAGCGTCGCTCGCGCACGTCGCCGGAGGAGAACTTCCAGTTCTTCTCCGGCTCCTCGATGCGGGAGAGGAAGCGGCGCCGCTGCTCGTCCCTGGAGACGTTGAGCCAGAACTTGAGGATCACGGTGCCGTTGCGGGCCAGATGCTCCTCGTGCTCGCGGATCGACCGGTAGCGCTCCTGCCACAGGCGCTCCGGCTCGGGCCGGTGGGGCAGGCGCTGGGCCTCCAGGAACTCGGGGTGCACGCGCACCACGAGCACCTCCTCGTAGTAGCTGCGGTTGAAGATGCCGATCCGCCCCCGCTCGGGAAGGCGCATCGTCGTGCGCCACAGGAAGTCGTGGTCCAGCTCCTCCCGGCTCGGCTGCTTGAAGGAGAACACCTGGCAGCCGGCGGGATTCACGCCGGTCATGACGGCGCGGATCGTGCCGTCCTTGCCCGCCGCGTCGAGCGCCTGGAAGATCAGCAAGACCGCATGTCGATCGTGGGCGTAGAGCACGCGCTGGAGCTCGAAGAGCTCCTCGGTGAGCTGGTCCAGCCGCTTCTTGCAGTCCTTCTTGTGGGGGGCGTCGTCCGGCGGTGCGGTAGACGCCCGCGTCACGCGGAAGGACCCGTCGTCGGGGACCCGATAGCGATGGGACAGGGCCTGGAACACGGAGCTCCCTCACTCCCCTTCGGGCATGGCGGTCTCGAGACCGGAGAGATAGCGCGCCCCGCGCTCCACCTGCTGGGCCAGACGGCGAACGTTGCTGAGCTGGTCGAGCTGCGCCACCACCTCGCGCACGGGGAGCTGCCCTCGAGCGCCCGCCTGCAGCAGGTCCGACTTGAGCGCCTGGTAGTGCTTCTCGATACCGGAGAGCGCATCGGCGCAGGACGCGGGCGAGTAGCCCTCTACGTCGATGCCCGCGCTCGCCAGGAACTCCGCGGTGGCCGCGCGGAAGCGAGCCACCTCCGCCGCCAGCTCAGGCGGGGCACGCAGCTCCTCCGCAAGGCGAGCGATGGCAATCGCCTCGGCAAGCTCGGCCACCTCGGCGTAGTAGCGCGAGACGCGGAGCGCGTTGGGCAGCGCCTCGTCCAGCTCCACAGGGAGATGGCTGCGCCGCATGCGCGTGCAGAAGTCGCCCACGCTCTCCACCAGCGAGGAGAGCACCGCGCGATCGGAGGCGATGCGCGGCAGACGCACGGGCGTGCCCATTGCCGCCTGCCCCATGCGCCGGGCGATCGATCCCACGCGCGCGAGCTCCATCACCAGGGCATTGGTCGCCAGCGTAGGGGTCTGCACCACGTTCTTGTCGAGATAGCGCGGCCTCGCCTCGTCCTCCTCGGGGGTGCGGAAGCGCTCCTCCAGGAAGTGGACCAGCACGCGGGTGAAGGGCAGGAGCAGCGCCACGCCGAGCAGGTTGAAGAGCGTGTGGAAGGCCGCCAGCACGGCGGCCGCCTGGGCGTCGAGGTTCAGCAGCTCCCGCACCAGAGACAGGCCCTGCAGCAGCACCGGCAGCATGGAAAGGGCCACGAGGCCCGTGATCCCATTGAACGCCACGTGCGCCGCGGCCACGCGCTTGGCGTTGGAGGTGGCGCCGATCACCGCCAGGGCAGCGGTGGAGGTGGTGCCCAGGTTGGCGCCGATCACCATGGCCGCGGCGGTCTCGAGGGGGACGGCGCCGCCGCCCGCGCTGGTGAGGATCAGCGCCAGGGCCGCGCTCGACGACTGCAGCAGCACGGTGAGCCCGAAGCCGACCGCCACGAACAGCAGCGCTCCCGCGACGCCGACGCTCACGAAGCGCTCCGTCGCGAAGCCCTCCCCCAGCCCCGTGAAGGTCGACCTCAGCACGTCGATGCCCAGGAAGAACACCCCGAAGCCGGCGAGCGCCTCCCCGACCGCCCCCATACGGCGCCCGCGACCCGCAATCCCGAGCGCCATGCCGACCCCGATCGCGGGCAGCGCCAGCGCCTTCACGTCCACGTGGAAGCCCACCAGGGCCACCAGCCACCCGGTCATGGTGGTGCCCAAGTTGCTGCCGTAGATCACGGTCACGGCCTGCGCGAGGCTCATTAGGCCCGCGTTCACGAAGCCGATCGCCGCCACCGTGACGGCGCTCGAGGACTGCACGACCGACGTGATCAGGATGCCCGAGAGGAGCCCGCGCACGGGGGTGCGCGTCCAGCGCTCGAGGATGGTGCGCAGGGCTCCGCCGGCCGCGAGCCGGAGCCCGTCGGTCAGAAGCCGCATCCCCAGCAGGAAGAGCCCGACGCCCCCCACCACGCCGGCCAGCACGGCGAGCGTCACCTGGTGCAGGCCTCACTCGGCATCGGGCTCGAGGAGCGCCCGGTAGAGCACGGCGTCCTGCGACCCGAAGCAGCAGAAGACCACGCGCCGGGGGAGATCGTGGGCCTCGAGCCACTCCGCCACCGTGGCCACCGCCAAGGCCGCGGCGTCCCGGGCCGGATAGCGGTAGGCGCCGGTGCTGATGCAGGGAAACGCCAGGGTCTCGATCTCGTTGCGCTCGGCGAGGCGTAGGGACTCGCGGTAGCAGGAGGCGAGCTTCTCGGGCTCGCCGTGGCGACCATCCCGATAGACCGGGCCCACGGTGTGGATCACGAAGCGGGCCGGGAGCCCGTAGCCACCCGTGATGCGCGCCTCGCCCGTGGGACAGCCGCCGATCGTGCGGCACTCCTCCAGGAGCTTCGGGCCCGCCGCCCGGTGGATCGCCCCGTCCACCCCGCCCCCGCCCAGCAGCGTGGTGTTGGCGGCGTTCACCACCGCATCCACGGCCAGCTTCGTGATGTCCCCCTCCCGCACCTCCAGCCGCCCTCGCGCCGACTCCTTCACGGACGCCCTCCTCAACGCAGCGGCATGGTGGCGGCGACGATCCAGGCCAGCCACCCCGACTCGATCCAGGCGATCACGAAGGGGTTGCGCGCGCGGGCATGGATCGCCGTGGCCAGGATCTCGATCAGGACGAAGAGCGCGGCGAGGACCCCGGCGACGAGCCCGACCACCCGGGGCGTCAGGCCGAGGCGCACCCCGACCAGGAGAGCCGCCAGCAGCACGACGCGCCCGCCGAGCGCCCACCCGAGCGCCCGGGCGGCCGAACCGCGACGCAGCAGCAGCTCGAAGGCCACGAAGAAGGGCAGCAGCAACAGGGTGCCGAGGACGGCGGCGAGGGCCCGCTCCGGGGTGGGCACCAGGCGATGCGCCACGACCCCGAGCGGGGCGAGCAGCGCGAAGACGAGGGCGAAGCCTCCGGCCGCAGCGGGAAGCGACGCGACTAGCGAGCGCCCCACCCCGAGCCCGGGCCGACCGAGGCCGAGCATCGCGAGCAGGACGATCCCCGCCAGGGCGAGGTGTCCGAACGCGAACTCGGCGACGGCCACGCCGAGGAAGGACGCCAGCGGCTGGGCTCCCGCCACGGGCAGCGTCAGGAGCAGCACGCCCGCCAGCGCTCCGAGCCCCGGCCCGTGTCCGCCCGCGGGCAGCGGCGGCCCGGCCGGCGCGAAGCGACCGATCGCGTCACCGAGGAGCGGCAGCACCACCACGAAGAGCACGAGCGCGGCCAGCGCCCAGGCCAGGCGCGGATCCGAGAGCGTAGGCGGCGACGCCCGGGAGACCTCGCAGGAGGCGTCCAGCCAGGCCAGGATCTCGCGAGCGGCTTCCTCCGACCAGAGGATGGAGAGGTGATCGTGTCCCGGGATCTCACGGGTCCGGACCGCGGTGCCCCGGGCCGGATCGCCGCGCGTCCGGCCGGGCTCGAGCGTCTCGACGCCCGCCAGCCTCGGCGCCACGCGCCCCACCGCTGCCTCCACGCGCGGCGGGTCGCCGGCCGCCCACAGGAAGAGCGGGTTCGCGGGGGGGAACGGGCCGCGTGGCTCGGTGGCCCCCGAGATCATCACCACCGCGTCGAGCGCGGAGTCGCGGCTCGCGTAATCGAGCACCGCGCGAGAGCCCATCGAGTGCCCCACCAGAGCGATCCGGGAGCCGTCCACGCGCGGGTCGAAGCGCAGGAAGTCCACGGCGGCGGCGAGCTCCGCCCCGAACTCGAGCACCGACTCCCCGGCCGTGACGCCCGGCGGGAAGCGCCCCGGGCTCTCTCCGTGGCCACGCAGGTCGACGCCCAGGGCGGCGTAGCCGTTGGCGGCGAGCCGGCGCGAGAGCGTGCTGGTCATGGCGCGGTCGCCGGAGAAGCCGTGCACGATCACCACCCCGGGAGGCGGCGCGTCGGCCTCGGGCAGCAGGAGCGTGGCGGGAACACCACCCTCCAGCTCCACGTCCTCCAGCGCGATCGCCGAGCGCTCGAGCCTTGCCAGACGCGCGTGGGTCGCGGCCAGCAGGCCGGCCAGCACCACGAGCGCGACGGTGGCCGCGTGCTTCACGCCGCCATCAAACCGCGTCGGGCGAGATCCCGCCAACGCAAGGGCTCCAGCTCCGCCCTGCTACGCTCCGGGCGCTCGGGAGGCGCGCAGAGATGAGCGGGGCGCTCGGCCGGATCCTCGTGACCGGCTCCAACGGAAACCTGGGACGCCGGCTGCTGCGCCGCCTCGCCAGTGCGGACCCTCGACCTGCCGGCCTGATCGCGCTGGTCCGCTCCGAGCGCGCCGCGGCCTCGGTGCGGGCCCTCGGCCTCACCCCCGCCCCCGAACTGCACGTGGTGGACTACGCCGAGATCGACCAGGTCGCGGGCGCTGCGGCAGGCTGCTCGGCCGTGGTGCACCTGGTGGGGATCCTGAAGGAGACCCCGAACGCGCGCTACGCGCACGCCCACGAGGGCACCTGTCGCGTGCTGGCGGAGGTCGCCAAGCGCCAGGGCCTGCGACGAGCGGTTTATCTGAGCGTGCTGGGAGCGGGGCCCAACGTGGAGAATGCGTGCCTCGCCTCCAAGTGGCGCGCCGAGCGGATCCTGCTGGAGAGCGAGCTTCGCACCACGGTGCTGCGCGTTCCCATGGTGCTCGGCGGAGACGACCCCGCCACGCTCGCACTCCGCACGCGGGCCCGGGCGCGCAGCGTGCGGCTCCTCGATGGAGGAGCCTCGCTCGAGCAGCCGATCGACGCCGACGACGTGGTGGCCGCGATCGTCGCCGCGCTGGAGCGGCCGGAGCTGGAGGATCGCATCCTCGAGCTGGCCGGTCCGGAGTCTCTTCCGCACCGGGAGCTGGTGCTGCGGGCGGCCGCCCTGCTCGGGAACCAGCCGCGCATCCGCTCGCTCCCCGCCGGTCTGGCGCGGCTCGGCGCGAGCTGGGCCGAGCGGCTGCTGAGCAATCCACCGGTCACGCCGCCCATGCTCGAGGTGCTGCTGCACGACGACCGCATCGATCCGGCGTCGGCCTGCCAGGAGCTCGGGATCACCTTGACACCGCTGGACGAAACGCTGCGACGCTGCATCGCGTCGGAGGTTGCATGAGCGAATCCCAGGCACCCGCGACGGAGCCGGCGTCCGCCTCTACCGCGGCGGCACGCAAGCCCTCCCCGCTGGCCCGGCTTGCGGTGTGGCTGGTGGCCGCCGCCTGCTTCTTCTTCCTGTACCGGCGCATCGACGCCGCCGCGGCGCGGCAGGGCTCCGACGCCGTCTCCTACCTGGCCGAGGTGTTCGGCCGCGTGGACTGGCTGCGCTGGCTCGCACTCATGATCCCCTACTCGGCGCTCTTCTTCCTGATCGATTCACTCGTGGTATGGCGCGTCGTCAACTGGTTCAACGCGCGCGTGCGCTACCGGGACATCCTGCCCGTGCGCGCCAGCACCTACATCCTCTCGATCCTGAACGAGCAGGTGGGCAAGGGCGCCATGGCCGTGTACCTGAACCGGCGCGAGGGCGTACCCGGCTGGCAGCTCGGCTCGAGCATGCTCTTCATCATGTTCTGTGAGTTCTACTACCTGCTGTTCTGGGCCACGGTGGGCGCGCTGTGGCGCTGGAGCGCGATTCCCGAGGGCTTCCGCCTGGTCCCGCTCATCGCCGTGGGAGCCCTGGCCTTCTTCCTGCTGCACTGGCTCTACTTCCGGGGCACGCTGCTGCCGGGCTCGGAGATCCGCGAGCGCCACCTCCTGCACGCCTTCCGGCAGGCCAGCCCCTGGCAGTACGTGGTGATCCTGGTGCTGCGCTCCCCGGCGCTGCTGGCGGCGGTCGTGGTCTACACGCTGGCCCTGGGCCTGTTCGGCGTCGAGGTGGGCTTCCTCCAGGTGCTCTCGATGCTCCCCGTGATCTTCTTCACCGCCGCCTTCCCGATTCCGCTGCGGGCGGTGCCCATCACCATGTGGGCGCTCTTCTTCTCGGAGAGCCCCGGCGAGGCCTTCGCCTTCGGGCTCGTGATGCACAACTTCTTCATCTTCTTCAACGCAGCGATCGGGCTCTTGTTCCTGCGGCGGGCGAACCGGGAGATCTTCGCGTAGCGGCGTATCCGAAGCATGGCTCGGCCGCTACTCGCTACGTCGCCCGGAACCGCCCGTCGGGCGGGCTTTATTGCCTCAACACCATCCAGCCCTGCCTCCGCCATCCCCTTGGGGCGCGACGTTCGCGGTCGCTCGGTGCCAGCTGGTCCAGAACGACTGATGCTATGTCCCCCGTGCCAATCGGGCACCCAGATACACCGCAGT